>NZ_JBWKZM010000012.1:0-116329 GCF_059424465.1 Simplicispira sp. GW247-4R2A
GCCGATGCAGGATATCGTGGCAAAGGTGCCATGGTCGTGATCCTGGCCCATGGCTACATTGCGCATGTGGTCAGCCGCAAGAGCGAAGCGGCCCAGAAAAAGCGAGACCCCAATAAGAAGGCACGCCGCTGGGTGGTCGAGGCCTGCCATGGCTGGTTCAACCGATTCAGGAAATTATTGGTGCGCTACGAAAAGCTCGAACACACGTTCCTGGCGCTCAACCACCTCGCTGCAGCCATCATCGCCCTGCGCAAGATCGAGCTGCCAGTTAATATTATTTACGGATAAATCCTAAAGCCCGGAGCGTCCATCAAGACGTTGGAGCGATAGAGCTGCGTTTTGCCGCGCGCTTCGGGTGCCGTTGCTAACCTGATCACTGAGGTCCGGGTCCATCATAATCGCGCTGAGAGCGTGCAGGACCTGCCTCAGGTTCTGGTGTAGCGCGTTTCGCTGGGTCAATGTCAGCTTGGTCATCACGCCGGATTCAAGTCGCGAGACATGGTGGTGAGCTTGGTCGAGCAGAGCTTGGCCGGCAGCGGTCAGGCTCAGGCGGACGATGCGGCCATGCGTGGCGTCAGGCTGGCGTTCGACCCAACCCTTCTTCTCCATCAGTTTGACCATTTCATTGGCCGATTGCGGCGAAATCATCGAGCGCTCGGCGAGCTGTGCATTGCTGATTTGCGTCTGCGACTCGAGAAAGGACAGCGCCGTGTATTGGCTGACCGTCAGATTAAGCGGGGTCAGGGCATCGCGGATGCGGCGGTTCAGTGCATGGTCGAGTCGGCCGATAAGGTAGCAGATGCCGCTCGGGCGGTTCTTTTCCAAGCTAGGCGAGCCGTCGTTGAGTGCATCCATGGTGGTTCCAAGTAGATTTTCCGCCAGTTAATGATAGCAGGATGCCTGAGATAAGTTGTAATTTTAGCTCAGACTTGCTTCCCCATCTGCAGCCATCAGAAGGGGCCATCTAAAAGCCCTGCCTCCTGTCGTTGCACGCATGCGTGACGTGCGCAGTAAGGCGCGCTGGATGATCATTGACGAGACCTTCAACAGTGACAAGCTCATCGAGTTCCTGCAGGCGCTGATCAAGGACGCGGGCAAGAAGGTGTTTCTGATTCTGGACAACCTGCGGGTTCACCACAGCAAGCCCGTCAAGGCTTGGCTGGCCGAGCGAACAAACCAGATTGAGGTGTTCTACCTACCCAGCTACAGCCCGGAGCTCAACCCAGAGGAGCGGCTCAACGCCGACCTCAAGCAGGCCATGGGCAAGCGTGTACCGGTGAGGACCGAGGCCAAGCTGCGCGATGCAGCCAACGAGCACATGGCCATGTTGGAGAAGTCACCCGAGCGCGTGATGAGCTACTTCCAAGATCCCAGGGTCAAATATGCCGCCGGTTGAGACTTCATGGGGCGGAGCAATAGTGAAGCAGCTTGATTGCTCGACTAGCGTTCCGATGGCGGACCGGTTCTACGTGGCCGCTGCGGTGCATTGCTCCGATTTGACTTCGCCGATTTCCATGAGATCTTGGTATTGCCAACCCGACCAGATGGTCTGACCGGGTGGCATCCAGACTCACATGAAAACCATCATGACGATCAAACCTACTGCAACTTCTCTTTCCTCCAACGCGGGCACGCAAGGCCCCGCACCTTCTGTATCGTCCGTCCTGCGCAGCAGCCCCGTGGCTCCCCTGCAAGAGCCCGAGTTCATCTGCTGGGAGGACTCGGGCCTGGCCGGTTCCCAGGCTGCCCTGGCCTGCGCACTCGGCGGCCTGCATGCCCAGGTGGCCGATTCCATCCTTCCGGCATTGCTCAATTCCGAACTCTCTGCCCAGCTGCGCCAGCTGGACCAGACCATCCTGGAGCGCCGCCTTGAGCGCGAGCAGTTGGCGCTGTCCACCGTAGGGTTTCGCATCCAGGCGGTGCTGGAGGTCGCGCGTGGCGTTCGGGCGCTGTTTGCACAGGCACCCGGCACCCATATTCTGGCTGAGCCACTTCCCGCGCAGCTGGTGCAGGACCTGGAGCTGGCCGGGATCCACTGGGAGGGACGTGTTTCGCTTGCCACCTGGGCGGCCCATGTGGAGGCTGCGCTCAGGCGCTTGCAGCGCGAGCGCCATGCGCTCCAGCTCCTCCTGCGGGAAGTGCAGGAAGAGATGGAGCTGGTGGCGGTGCAGACGGAGGTAGGAGCTGTGCTTGCCAGCGGCGCCCGGCATCTGCTCACGCACCTGCAGGCGAGCGACTCTTCTGCACCGGGCAAATGCCGCACCCTGCAGCGTCTGGAGGCCCATGTGTACCAGCCGCTCGCCAAGGACTGGTACTGGCTGCTCGACCCGCAGGGTGAGTGCGACGGCGAGGATTGAGCGATCGCTGCCCGGAGCCAGAGATGGCCTGTCTCTACGGGGCATGGGGCAGGTCTGCCGATTCAGGGGCACACAAGCAGCGCCCTGTCCCTGTGCGCTGGCCCCAGCCCCTCAACCAATCAAGGAAGGACCGTAATGACGATCAAACCCAACGACGCAATCGACGGCGAAGACAAAGCCGAAGGTCCAAACAACGACAAACGCCCAGGTGCTGCGCGTACCGGGCGCCTGCACAGGGCGATGGCCCGACTGAGCGGCCTGTTCGCCTTGATTCAGTTGATCGGGATCGGCTTGCTGGCCATGCTGGCGATCTCGCTGGTGCTGAGCCCGATGTGGTGGCTGACCCATGAGCGTGGTGGAAGCGTGCAAAAGGAGACGGCTGCCGGGCAGGTGCTGCGGGTCAAGCTCAAGGGGGGCCTATTCACCCGGGCATTGGTGGAAACCGATGTGGGGTTCTATTCGCTGCAGGAGGGGGCCAGTCTGCGCAAGGGGGAGCTGGTGACGCTGCGCGAGAGGGTGGATGGCTCGCGCTCTCTGTGCGATTCTGAGGGGCGGTGCACGGGGTTGCTGGGGCCGTCACGTTGAACGTGAGACTGTGCAACTGCAGAGCGGCGAAATGGCCCCGAAGGACTAGGCATACGCCTTGAGCCCGTGGCGCTGCAGGCACTTGGATGGCAGGATTTGCGCTGCAGTCAGCCCGCTGAGCCTTCAGAAATCTGTGTCAAATGATTTCAAGAGGTCCCGCCAAATACCAGAGAAATGCGGGGGACGGCATGGGGGTCAAAAAGTAGACAAAGAAAAAAGCCTAAGTAAATCAATCACTTAGGCTTAATATTGGCGGAGACTGTGAGATTCGAACTCACGGACGGTTGCCCGTCGGCAGTTTTCAAGACTGCTGGTTTAAACCACTCACCCAAGTCTCCCATGGCAGGCCCGCATTCTAGCGGGCCGCGGCGCGTTTACATGCCGAGCGAGCGCAGCAGCTCATCGGTGTCGCTGTCGGGCGGCGGCGGTGGGGCGAGCTCGCGCGGCGCGTTGGCTTCGGCCATGACTTCATCGGGATTGGCCCGTGCCTGGGGTTCGAAGTCGTAGAGTTTGATGAACTCGGTGCGGTCGATGGCGAGCTCCAGGTAAAAGATGTTGTTGTTGCCCGTGTAGAAGGTCACGCGGCGCGCCTCGGGTTGGTCGAGGTTGGCGTCCACGCTCAGCATGACCTGTTTGTTGAGCACCAGCATCTTGGGCTGGTTTTGTGTGATGTGGGTTTGCAGCTCGCGCCGCACCTTGCTGGTGAAGTCGCCGGCCACCTGGTTCATCAGCTCGCCCATGACGTTGCTCACTTCGTCGGCCGTATAGGAGCGTGCCAGCTCGTCCTTGGACATGCCCATGCTCAGGAGGTAGCTGGAATACAGCTCCATCGCCGCCTGTGCCGAGAAGTTGATGACCATCAGGCCTGAGAAACCGCCATCAAACAGCACGAAGCAGCCAATGTCGGGTCGCAGGCAGGTTTTGGTGATGCGCTGCACCATGGCCGAGTACTGAATCTGGCTCTGGGTTGCCACGGTGAGCACACGGGTGACCGAATTGCACAGGCTGGTCAGCACATGCTCGGTGCTGTAAACGACGCGATCGTTGGAAGAGCTCATGGGATTTCTCGAAAAGTGGTGCCTTGAGAGCGAAACCGGATGGTAGGGCATTGCGGGGTGGAGTGGGACTGGGCAAATGCGACCAGTGCTTGTACCGTAGTGCACAGCAGACCATGTGTGTGGGCGAATTGGGCGACCTGCGCGCCACGCGCCATGCTGCCATCGGGGTTCATGAGTTCGCACAGTACGCCTGCGGGTTGCAGGCCTGCCCAGCGGACCAGGTCTACGGCAGCCTCCGTGTGGCCGGTGCGCTCAAGCACGCCACCGGGGCGCGCCACCAGCGGAAACACATGGCCGGGGCTGACGATTTCTGGGGCAGTGCCCGGTGTTGGCAGGCGCAGTGCGCAGCGAATGGTTTGGACCCGGTCCGCGGCCGACACGCCGGTGCTCACGCCGTGCGCCGCTTCGATGGATTGGGTGAAGGCCGTGGAGAACGCCGAACGGTTGACCTCGACCATGGGCCGAAGACCGAGCTGCTGGGCATGCCCAGCCGGCAAGCACAGGCAGACGATGCCACTGCCTTCACGGATCATCAAGGCCATGGTGGCTTCGGTGATCCGCTCTGCAGCGCAGATCAGGTCGGCTTCGTTTTCGCGGTTGGCGTCGTCCAGCACCAGAACGGGCTGTCCTGCCCGGATGGCGCCGATGACGTCGGCGACCGGTGCCAGCGATGGCTCTGCGGCAAGCGTGGTGTGGTCTGCGCCGGCCAATGGCGATGGGGTAAGTTGAATCATGAAACGCTCCTGAAAGTGACAGAAAACGCTTCAAGGCATGCAAGAAGCACCCGCGTGCAGACCAGGCCGCGCGCGGGTACGTCGCCAGGCACCTAGGTGCTTGGCGGATCTTCTTTCATCCGGACTATGACCGTCGGCCTCGGACTGGACGGGGCATTGCCCCGTCGCACCGAGTCTGCTGACCCCTGGCCGCTTGGAGGCGGCCAGGGCGCTCGCGGGCTCGCGGCCACCAGGTTGCCCTGTGTGCCGCCTACCGCCGGTGGGGAATTGCACCCCGCCCTGAAGACGCTGGCACTATAGCGCACACCCCTACCGCCACCCTTGCCATTGCCATGAGCCACTGAAGCTGCCGTGCAGGGGGAAAGCAGTCGGGCGGGTTGACGGGGAATTTTTGGTCAAATAGGGCTCTGGCGCTTATATAGCAAGCGTATCAAGCTATATTTTTAATAGTTTTTTCTGTGGACCACGGCAGAAACCCGGTATCAAACTCGGGGCAGATCGCCGTCGCGCCAACTGCCTGGCGGCAGGTTGTCCAGGCACCAGGGCCCGATCTGTACCCGCACCAGGCGCAGCGTAGGCAAGCCCACCGCGGCGGTCATGCGACGCACCTGGCGGTTGCGGCCTTCGCGCAGGGTGAGGGCGATCCAGTGCGTCGGGATCTGCGCCCGCACGCGGATCGGTGGGTCGCGTGGCCACAGCGCGGGCTCGGGCAGTAGCGTTGCCTCGGCAGGGCGGGTCAGTCCGTCGTTCAGCAGCACGCCGGCGCGCAACTGGGCCAAGGCCTTTTCGCTGGGCGCTCCTTCTACCTGCGCCCAATAGGTCTTGGGCAGTTTGTGGCGCGGGTCGGCAATGCGCGCTTGCAGGGCGCCGTCGTTGGTCAGCAGAAGCAGGCCTTCGCTGTCGCGGTCCAGCCGGCCTGCGGGGTAGACGTTGGGGACATCCACGAAGTCGCTCAGGGTCTGGTGCGTGCCATCTCCACTGAACTGGCTCAGCACGCCAAAAGGCTTGTTGAGCAGGATCAGGCGCGGCGCGGCAGGCGCTGGCCGGGCGCTGCGCCGCACCTGGGGCTGCACGCGGTGTGGGCGCGAGGGCGGCGAAGTCGCCATGCCTGTGGGCAGCCGTTTTAGCTGCCGGTCAGCGCCCGGTAGGCGCTGCGTGTTTCGGCAGACACCGAAGCCACCAGTTGGGCGTGGGGCGTGTGGTGCCGCGCCACCATGCGCGCCGACGCCACCGCGCGCGACTTGCAGAACCAGTGGCAACTGTGTTGCATGAGAAACAGTTCGGCAGAGATCAAAAAGGCACGGTCGCGTGGCGAGCGCGCTGCATCGGTGCGCAGGGCACGTGCGATGCCATTGGCGTGCACGGCCAGGAGCTTGCGCATATCAAAGCTGGCGCGCGGCAGCAGGGTGCTGGCCCAGGGCATCGAGAACGGCAGGGTGCTGGCACGCGCCTGGGCGGCGGGCACGGCGGCAAATTCACGCGCCAGCTGGGCGAACTGGGTGGCGAGCTGCGCTTCGCTGCCCTCCAGCACGGCAAATATCTGCGCCTGGCGCGTGGGGTCGCGCTCGCCCAGCGCGCGCAAATAGCCCTGCGTCAGCGTTTCCATCAGCTTTTCGATTTGCAGCGGGCCGAGGTGGTGGGCGAGCAGGGCAATGCGCTGGCGCTGCTGGTGGCCATTGGCCATCAGCAGGCCGCCGCTGCCCAGCAGCAGAAAAAGAAACATGGGGTCCATGAAGGTGTGTCGGGCTTAGGGCGATTCTGAATCAGTCACTGCAATGGCGCGCGCCGTGCATCGGGATGGGATGCAAGGCGCAAACTGCAGTCATAGCTGTAGCTATGGCGAGGATTGGCAACGCCGCAGACCGCCCGAGGGACGGATGCGCGGCGCGTGAGGGACTTGTTCAGCATTGCCTTAGATTTCAAGGTTGTCGATGAGGCGCGTGGCGCCCAGCCGGGCGGCGCCCAGTACCACCAGCGCATCGCCCGGCTGCGGCACCAGCAGGTCGCTGCGGCGGCGCACGCTGAGGTAGTCCGTTTGCCAGCCGCGGGCATTGAGCTGCGCACGCGCCGCTTGCTCCAGCGCCTCGCGCTGTGCGGGCAGGGCATCGCCGGCCGCCTTTGCTGCTTCGCCCAGGCTGCGCAGCGCCTTGGACAATTCAACGGCTTCCGTGCGCTCCAGTGCGCTCAGGTAGCCGTTGCGGGAACTCAGCGCCAGACCGTCTGGTGCGCGCTCGGTGGGGTTCGCGACGATGTCGATGGGCAGCGCAAATTGCTGCACCATGCGCCGCACCACCATCAGTTGCTGGTAGTCCTTCTGGCCGAACACGGCGGCGCCGCCCGCCTTGCCGGCAAACACGGCGGAAAACAGCTTCATCACCACCGTGCACACGCCGGTGAAGAAACCAGGGCGAAATTCCCCTTCCAGCAGGTTGGCGAGCTGCGGATCGGGCTGCACCGTGAAGGTTTGCGGCTCGGGGTACAGATCGTGCTCGCGCGGGGCGAACAGCACCTGGCAGCCGGCTGCGGCCAGGCGCTCGCAGTCGGCGTCCCAGGTGCGCGGGTAGCTATCGAAATCTTCGTGCGGCAAAAATTGCAGGCGGTTCACAAAAATGCTCGCCACCGGCACCTCGCCCAGTTGCACGGCGCGGCGCACCAGGGCAATGTGGCCGTCGTGCAGGTTGCCCATGGTGGGTACAAAGGCGGGGCGACCGAGGGGGCCGAGCACGGCGCGCAGGTCGGAAATGCTGTGGACGATGTGCATGGGAAGAATCGGCAAAGGGGGCGGTGTAGGGCCAGGCGTTTTACCAGGCGTGAAGCGCGTCGTTGGGAAAGGTCTGGGCCTTGACGGCGGCCACGTACGCCTCCATGGCGCCGCGCATGCTGCCGGCGTCCTGCATGAAGTTGTGCACGAAACGCGCCATCTTTCCCAGGTTCATGCCCAGCATGTCGTGCAGCACCAGCACCTGGCCGGCAGTGCCCTTGCCGGCGCCGATGCCGATGGTGGCGCACTGGGTCAGTTCGCTCGTCAGCTCGGCCGATAGTTGCGCCGGCACCATCTCCAGCACCAGCATGGCGGCGCCGGCATCCTGCAGTTCGCGCGCGTGGCGGCGCAGGGCCTGGGCGGCCTGGTCGGTCTTGCCCTGTACGCGGTAGCCGCCCAGGGCGTGCACGGTCTGGGGCGTGAGGCCCAGGTGGGCGCAGACGGGCACGCCGCGTTCCACCAGGAATTGCACCGTGGGGGCCGTCCAGCCGCCGCCCTCCAGCTTGACCATGTGCGCGCCGGCGCGCATCAGGGCGCAGGCGCTGTGCAAGGCTTGTTCGCGGCTTTCGGCGTAGCTGCCGAAGGGCAGGTCGGCAATCAGCCAGGCCGTGCCCTGCACCCGGTGCAGGCCGCGCGCCACGCTCTCCGTGTGGTAGACCATGGTCTCCAGCGTCACGCCCACGGTGCTGGGCAGGCCCTGGCAGACCATGCCCAGCGAGTCGCCCACCAGCAGGCATTCGACGCCTGCGGCATCGGCCACCGCGGCAAAGGTGGCGTCGTAGGCGGTCAGCATGGTGATCTTCTCGCCGGCCTCGCGCATCTGCTGCAGGCGCGGCAGGCTGACCGGGCGGCGCTGGGGCAGGGGCGATGCGGGAGGCAGGGTGCCGTAGGGCGTGCCTGCGGGCTGGACAGGCGGGGCAAGCGGTTCGGTCATGGCTGGCGGCGCTGAAAGGATGGACCCGGGAGTGTAGTCGTGCGCTTTGTGCAGCTATTGGCTGGCAGCCGGATGCAGCGCGCAGCCGGCGCTATGCTTGGCACCCATGAACTCTCCTTTGGACACCCTTGAAGCCCCGCTGCGCGCGCAGGTGCTGCTGGACGTGGCCCGTGCGCTGCAGGAAGACCTGGGCGCCGGCGACCTGACTGCGGGCCTGGTGCCTGCCCACCGGCGCGTGCGCGCCCGCATCCTGGTGCGCGAGGCGGCTGTGCTGTGCGGCGCCCCCTGGGCCGAGGCCGCGCTGCGCACGCTCGACCCGGCCGTGGAACTCACCTGGCATGTGGCCGAGGGCGGGCGCTGCGCTGCGGACCAGGTGGTGCTGACGATGCAGGGCGACGCCCGCGCCTTGCTCAGCGCCGAGCGCACGGCGCTCAACTTTCTGCAGATGCTCTCGGCCGTGGCCACCAAGACACGCAGCTACGTGGACGCAGTGGCCGGCACCAAGGCCCACATCGTGGACACGCGCAAAACCTTGCCCGGCCTGCGCATTGCGCAGAAATACGCGGTGCGGATCGGCGGCGGCACCAACCACCGCATCGGCCTGCACGATGCGGTGTTGATCAAGGAAAACCACATTGCCGCTGCCGGTGGCGTTGCCGCCGTGCTGCGCGCTGCCGCCGAGGTGGCCGCGCGTGCCGAATTCATCGAAATCGAGGTCGAAACCCTGGAGCAGCTGCGCGAAGCGCTGGACGCCGGCGCGCGCATGGTGCTGCTCGACAACATGGATCTCGCCACGCTGCATGAGGCGGTACGCATGAATGCCGCACACCCGGGCGGAGGCGCCATTCTGGAAATTTCGGGCGGCGTCACGCTCGATGGCTTGCGTGCGCTTGCAGAAACCGGGGTCGACCGCATCTCCACCGGAGCGCTGACCAAGGACGTCAAAGCCACGGATTTTTCGATGCGCATAGAAGTATGGTGAACAACCCCCTGCGTCGCCTTCGGTGCCTTCCCCCTTCTCTCGCTGCGCGGGAAGGGGGACGACGCCAGTGCGGCGGGGCGGCCCTTGCACGGCGTCCGCTGGCCTTGGCTCTGCAACTTCGACGTTTGGCGGGCGCAGCGACGCACTCTGGAGCACTGAAATGAATCCTGTTATTGCCATTAAAGAGGTCGAGTACGAGCAGCCCCGCGAGGGCACGGACGGCGCGGTCTGCTCCACCAAACACGCCTGGGCGCGCGTGCCCGCCGAGCTGACGCCGGACGAGCGCGCAGCGACCAAGGACAAAATCCGCCGCCTGCTCAAGGAAAAGAACGCGGTCATGGTGTCGCACTACTACGTGCACCCCGACCTACAGGATCTGGCCGAGGAGACCGGCGGCATCGTCAGCGACTCGCTGGAGATGGCGCGTTTTGGCCGCGACCACGCCGCGCAGACGCTGGTCGTCTCGGGCGTTCGCTTCATGGGGGAGACGGCGAAAATCCTCTCGCCTGAGAAAACCGTGCTCATGCCCGATCTGGACGCCACCTGCTCGCTTGATCTGGGCTGCCCCATCGAAGCCTTCAGCCCGTTTTGTGACCAGCACCCGGACCGCACGGTCGTGGTCTATGCCAACACCAGCGCGGCGGTGAAGGCACGGGCCGACTGGCTGGTCACGTCGAGTTGCGCGCTCGACATCGTGCGCGCCCTGAAAGATGCCGGGCAGAAAATCCTCTGGGCGCCCGACCGCCACCTGGGCGCCTATATCCAGCGTGAAACGGGCGCCGACATGGTGATGTGGAACGGCGCCTGTATCGTGCACGACGAGTTCAAGGCCTTCGAGCTCGAAGCGCTGAAAAAAGACCACCCCGGCGCCAAGGTGCTGGTGCACCCTGAATCGCCACCGGACGTGATTGCCCTGGCGGACGCCGTGGGCTCTACCTCGGGCATTTTGAAAGCTGCGCAGGAGATGGACGCCACCGAGTTCATCGTCGCCACCGACAACGGCATGATGCACAAGCTGCGCACGCTCAACCCCGGCAAGGTGTTTTACGAAGCACCCACCGCTGGCAACAGCGCCACCTGCAAGAGCTGCGCCCACTGCCCCTGGATGGCGATGAACGGCCTGGCAGGCGTGGCCCAGGTGCTGGAGACGGGCAGCAACACCATCCATGTCGATCCGGCCATTATTCCGCGTGCGCGCCTGCCGATCGATCGCATGCTGGCCTTTACCGCCGCGCTCAAGAAGGGCCAGCCAGTGGCGGGGCTGGTGCCCAACATCGGGGCAGCCTGAGTGCCCCTGGCTTTGTTTTACTATTTTTTTGATAGCTGACAGCGCAGATCAATAAAGCGCTGGAGGTCAATTTGGTACTTAAAACTCTGCTTGACTTCGCCAACCCCCGTGACGCCAGTGCCCCGCGCCTGCGCCACGCGTTCGGGGCGCCACGGGATCTGCTCATAGCGCGGCGGGCAGAGGAGGTGCGCGGCGTGCTTGACGCGGTGCAGGTTGCTGCCGAAGCTGGCGCCTGGTGCGTCGGAGGCGTGCGCTACGAGGCGGCGCCAGCCTTAGACGCCGCGCTCAAGACCCACCCTGCCGACGGCCCACTGGCCTGGTTTGCCGTGCACGATGCGCCGCTGCCTTGGCCGGGCGCGTCGGCGATCGCAGATGCGCCCACGCTGGATTGGCAGGCGCCGCCAGATCGTGCGCGCTTCGATGAAGCATTGGCTTCCATTGGGAATGCCATAGCTGCCGGCGACTGCTACCAAGTGAACTACACCGCCATGCTTCGGGCCACGCTGCACGGCGGCGGCGTGCAGGCGGTTTCAGCCTTGTTCGCCGCGCTGCAATGTGCGCAGCCCGGCGGCTACGCGGCCTGCATGGACATGGGAGGCGAGCAGGTGCTGTCCGTGTCGCCTGAATTGTTCTTTGACTGGGAGAGCGGCGGTAGCGCTGAAGTGGGCCATATCCTCACCCGCCCCATGAAAGGCACGGCGCCGCGCGGCGCCACGCCGGAGCAGGACGCCGCGCAAGCCGCTCGGTTGCGCGCGTCGCCCAAGGAGCGCGCGGAAAACGTCATGGTCGTGGACCTGCTGCGCAACGATCTTTCGCGTATTGCCGAGCCGCACAGCGTGCAGGTGCCCAGGCTGTTCCACACCGAGGCGCTGCCAGCGGTGTGGCAGATGACCTCCGATGTCCAGGCACGCACGCGCACCGGTACCCGCCTGTCCGATGTGTTTGCTGCGCTGTTCCCTTGTGGCTCGGTAACGGGAGCGCCCAAGGCGGCAGCGATGGCCGCCATCCAGGCACTGGAATCCGGCCCGCGCGGCCTCTATTGCGGGGCCCTGGGTGTCGTGCGCCCTGGTGCGCAGGGCGGCGTGCATGCCACTTTCAATGTGCCCATCCGCACGCCGGTGCTCTCAGGCGGCGAGCTGCGCTTTGGCGTGGGCAGCGGCATTACGGCTGGGTCGCAGCCGGATGCCGAATGGCAGGAGTGGCTTTACAAAGCCGCATTCCTGGAGCGTGCCAGCGCCCCGTTCGAGCTGCTCGAAACGCTGTTGCTGGAGGAGGGCAGTTTTCACCAGGCAGACCGCCATCTGGCCCGGATGGGCGAGGCGGCGGCGCATTTCGGCTTCCCCTGGAACGCCCACGCGGTGCGCCAGGATCTGCAAATTGTGGCCTTGCAGCATCTCTACGGCGCCTGGCGCGTACGGCTGCTGCTCGGCGCCGATGGCGTGGCGTGCACCGAGGCGTTTGCGCTGCGGGAAACGCACCAACCGGTGCGCCTGCAACTGGCCAGCCGGCCCCTGGCCGAGGCGCATGGTGAATTTGTCCGCTACAAGACCACCCGGCGTGCACACTACGAGGCGTTTGCGCCGCAGGATGCCGGCGTGTTCGACACCGTGCTCTACAACGCGGCAGGCGAAATCACCGAATGCACGCGCGGCAATGTCGCCATGCTGCTCGGCGGTCGGTGGGTCACGCCGCCGCTCGCGTGCGGTCTGCTGCCCGGTGTGGGCCGCGCCCTGGCACTGGAAGCAGGCCGGGTACAGGAAGCGACGGTGCGTCTGGAAGAGGTTCCCCGCATTCAGGCCTGGGCGTTCCTCAACCACCTGCGCGGCTGGTTGGAGGCAAGCCTGCTGACCTGAGGTTGTGGGCATGTTCCAAATTCGTATGCATTCCCTTGCCGTCTGCAAGCGGATTTTGCGCATTCCCCAAGTGCCCTGAGTGCGCTATAAGCGCAGTAGCAGCATTGCCTTTCTGGGATAGCGGACGAGACCTTTCGCAGCGATAAATCCCGGATCGCAGTTCCTACGGCAACGATGCGATCACAGGCAAGGCACCTGCCTGGATGGAGGCGATCGACTATGGATTTTGTTGGCATGGCGCTTAGCGAGTCCGGCGGCAGCATCCTGCTTCACGTCCAGCCTCTGGAAGACCGGGGCGACATTGACGCAGCGGCGCTGCGCGATTGGCTGGTGCGCGACGGTTATGGGGACTGTTTGTTTCACCACGAGGCGCTGGAGCGTGCCGCCAAGGATGCGAGGGCTGCGTCTGCGCCCTTCTCGCTACCCGTTGCAGAGCGCTGTGATGCCACGGTGGTGGTCCATATCGCCACGGATGCCATGTCTGCCAGCCTCGACATCAAGCCAGCGCGCGGCGGTGCACCGGCAACAGTTGAGGACGTGCGCCATGGCCTCATGCTTGCGGGCGTGGTGGCCGGAATCGATGAGGTGGCAATCGCCCAGGCGGTCGTGGCCCAAGCCTGTGAAGCCGTTGTGGTGGCGCGTGGTGCGCTGGTGCAGAATGGCCACGATGCAGCGTTCGAGGAACTGATTCCCGCCGCTCCCGACCGCGCCCCGAAGCTCGATGACAGCGGCTTCATCGACTACCGTGAGCATGGGGACATCGTCATGGTGCACACCGGTGCCTTGTTGATGCGCCGCCAGCCGGCAACGCCGGGCGTTCCGGGGTTTACCGTGCGCGGCGACACCCTGTCGGCCAAGCCTGGGCTGGACGAGCCCTTTGCGGCCCAACTGACGGGTGCCAAGGTGTCCGACGAAGACCCCAATCTGCTCCAGGCCAGCCAGACCGGTCATCCGGTTCGGGTGCACGGCGGTGTGATGGTCGAACCGATCCTGCGACTTGCAGAGGTCAACATGGACACCGGCAACATCCATTACGACGGAACGGTGCAGGTCGATGGTGAAATTGGTCAAGGCATGCGGGTGCAAGCGAGCGGCGACATCCTTGTCGGGGGCATGGTCGATGGCGGCATTTTGCAAGCCGGGGGCGACATCAAGGTCACGGGCGGCGTCATTGCCCACGCCATGCTGCGCGCTGCAGGCACTATCAGCGCGCGCTTTGCCGAGGCCGCGCAGCTGTATGCCGGCACTTCCATCGCCATCGGCGACATGGCGCTGGAATGTGAGTTGCAATCGCTCAACCAGATCGTGATCGGCGCCAGCGCACCCCAGCGCGGGCGGCTGATCGGCGGTTGTGCCACGGCCATGATGCTGATCCAGGCGCCGTTGGTGGGTTCGCCCAGCGGGGGTATCACCAAGCTGGTGCTTGGTGCCAACCCCGAACTGGATGCACGCTGCCACGACTTGCAACAGCAGATGGAAAAGGAAACTGCTGCGCAGGAGAGCTTGCACAAGTTGATCGCCCATCTGACTGCCGTGGGCGATCCCAAGGGCTTGCTCAGCCGTGCACAGGCGTCGTTAAAAAATGCGCAGAGCGCACATGCCAAATCCCTGCTGGCGTTCAAGGACCTGGAACAGCAAATGGCACTGTCGCGCCATGCGGTGGTAGCCGTTGGGGTGGCCGTGGCAGGTGCCGTGGATATGGCCTTTGGACGCGTGCAGGCGCACCTGCGCAGCGAATACCGGGCTGGCAGTTTTCGGCTCGATGGTGAGGGCACCGTTGTATTTGCCGACAGCAGTGGCTACGCAGTGCCTGCGGTGTAGCTACGGCGTGCATTCAGACAGACAAATTGCGTCGTGGGGATAGGGGGGCAACAGCCTCTTGCCACGCCAAGGCGCGGTATCAGGCGGCCGTTTGATTGGCCGCAAGGTCGCGGCATGCGCCTGTCGGCAGCACCAGTTCGCCGCTGCGCAGCGCCTGTGCCAGCAGATCTGGTGTGGCGCGGATATGCGCCTCCAGCGCCAGCGCCGCACGCGCTTCGTGGCCCGCCATGGCCAAGTCAAAGATCTGTGTGTGTTCGGCGTGCACGTCGCGCGCCGAGTTGGCCAGCCCCATGGCGTAGCGCCGGTAGCGCTCACTGTGGCGGGAGAGAAGTCGCAGCACCTTTTGCGTCCAGGGTGAGTGGTGGCCGGCCAGCAGGGCATCGTGGAACTGCACGTTCAGCGCTTCCCATTGGCGCCGATAGACCGGTTTTATAGGTTGCTCCAGTGCTGAAATAGCCTCGTAGCTTTTTGCGAGACCGTCGCGCCAGGCGCTGCCGCCGTGGCGAATCGACAGGCGCAAGGTCTCGATTTCCAGTTGCACGCGCAGGCGTGTCAGGTCTTCCAGCTCGGTAATGGCAATCGGGGCCACGCGAAAGCCCCTCTGGCCTTCGGTGGTCACCAACGCATCGCTGACCAGACGGGTGATCGCCTCGCGCAGCGTGCCTGCGCTCACACCGTAGTGCACGCGCAGGTGCTCGATGGGCAGTTTGCTCGCGGGCTCCAGCCGGCCTTCGATGATGTCGTTGCGCAGTTCGGCGTAGGTCTGCTCGATCAGGGTGCGCGAGGTGGCCGTGCCATCATCGGACAACCCCGCGTCTGTTCCGAGAACTTGTAAAAAGGGGCGTTTGGCCATGGTAGGGGTCTAGACGTTCAGACTTGCGCGCGCTCTTGCAGGCGCGCCAGGCGGTAGCTCAACTGTGGGCGCGTCAGCCCCAGTGCACGTGCGGCGGCCGAGAGGTTGCCGCCAGCACGTGCAACGGCTTCGCGAATCAGGGTGTCTTCCAGTGCCTCCAGGGTCAGGCCACTATCTTGTAGCGCGTCGTACATTTGCACTGTCTGTGCCGTGGGCGCGGCAGCGCGCTCCAGCGTGCCGGCGTCGTTGATGGTGGCGCCCGCTTGCAGGGTGACATGTGGAAACAGCACCTCGGCCTCCACGTTGTCGTCTGAGGGCGTGAGGATGACGCCGCGCTCGATCAGGTTCTCCAGCTCGCGCACGTTGCCTGGCCAGCTGTGGGCGCGCATGGCCAGCAGAGCACGGTCGGAAAACCCCAGCATGCGTTTGCCGTGGCGAACCGCGTACTTTTGCAGCAGGTGCATGGCCAGTGCTTCGATGTCGTCGGCGCGCTCGCGAAGTGGCGGGATGCGGATCGGGTACACGTTCAGGCGGTACAACAGATCGCGCCGGAAGTGGCCGGCCTCCACCGCCTTTTCCAGATCGAGGTTGGTGGCGGCAACGAGGCGCACATCCACCTTGCGCGCCTCGGTGCCGCCCAGGCGCTCGATTTCCCCGGTTTGCAGCACGCGCAGCAGCTTGGCCTGCGCCGACAGCGGCAGCTCGCCAAGTTCGTCCAGCATCAGGGTGCCGCCGTGCGCACGCTCGAACCGCCCGATGCGCGCGGCGCCCGCGCCGGTGTAGGCGCCTTTTTCGGCGCCAAACAACTCGCTCTCGACCAGCTCGGCCGGTAGTGCAGCGCAGTTCACGGCCACAAACGGTTTGTCGGCGCGGGAGCCCATGCTGTGCAGGGCGCGGGCAAACCGCTCCTTGCCGACACCGGTTTCTCCGGTAAGCAGCACGGTGACCTGGGTTTGTGCCGCTTTGCGCAGCAGGTCCACGGTTTGCTCGAATGCGCGCGAGCGCCCCACCAGCGGGCCCTGCTCGTCCGCTGGCTGCATCTGCGTGCGCAGGGACTGCACCTGCGACTGCAATTCGTCGAGTTTGACCAGCACCGAATCGGCGTCGTAGTCACGTGCCAGGGCGGCGGCGTCTGGCCACTCTTCGGCAAAACGCCCTTCAATCAGGCAGTGGCTGCAGCCGCAGGCAGTGCACTGGACTTCCTTGTACAGCACCGAGCGGCGAAAGAACGCGCTGGTGTAGCCCGAGGCGTAGCCCAGCAGCATCCAGCAAACAGGGGATTGCTGAGGGCCGAAATCGCGTGTGTGTGATTCCGCCTCCCAGCTGTGGTCCCAGCGGAACCGCCCCAGGAAATGGCCGGCTGCTTCGTCCAGTTCGAATGTTTGAGGCGTGACCTGCACTGCGCCTTCAAGCATGTGCAGTTGTGGCCCGACGGCAAAGGTGTCGAACAGCGCCGCGTCGGGGCGCACTTGGCGCGCCAGCAGCGCATCGCGCTCACCTGAGGCATAGCCGGCACGCATTAGCACGCGCCGCGTTTGCAGCGGCCCGAGGGTGGCCATCAACTCCCTGCGCATGGCTCCGAATGCGGCGGCGTGGACCAGCAGCATGCGCTGGCCCGACAGCCAGATACGCCCGTCGCCGGCCGAGAAATGCACCAGGCGCCGCAGATCGGTGTCTGAGGGGAGTGGGGGGATCTCAGAAGAGGACATGCCTTAATTATCGATAAATAAATTTGATCTGTGGGCTTTATTTAGCCTGCCTCGCCCAGGAATTCATCATTTGATCTATCGAAATTCTACGTTTTCATCAATTCATGATGCTGCAATGCCGCAATTTTTGGCGATTTCCAAAAAGAAAAGACCAAAAACAAGGCCCGGCAGCTGGAATGCTTCCATTTGCTAAGTGTTAACCCTTGAATTTTCCCCAATGAGACATTTTTATCGATATCTGGCACAGCCCGTGCAATAACGAATGGGCAAAGCCAATCCAGGGAGTCCGCCATGAATACCGAATCGCTCGCCACCAACAGTCCGCAGTGTGACGTGACCAAGCGCTTCATCCGTGTATTGAGAAGACGCGACAACGGCCTTGTTGAGTTCGAGTTTTCGATCGGCTGGCCGGAGCTGGTGGTGGAGCTGATGCTGCCACACCAGGACTTCGATGCGTTCTGCCAAACGCACCAGGTGCGCAGGCTCGACGCTGCCGCTCCAGGCACGAATTTCCCTACCGTTTGAGGAGACAAACCAGATGAATATCGACTTGCAGGCGAGGGCTATCGAGCCGCAGCGCCACACCTTTGCCCGCGTGGCCGCCTACATTGGCGACAAGACCGCTTCGCGCTACCAGGAGGCGACGCTGGGGGTGCAGCCCACGGCGAATTTCCATTACCGACCCACCTGGGAGCCTGAGTTTGAGCTGTTCGACACCGGTCGCACAGCGGTCAAGCTGGCCGACTGGTACGTGCTGCGCGATCCACGCCAGTACTACTACGCCAACTGGACCATCGCCCGGGCGCGCCAGCAGGACGCGATGGAGTCGAACTACCAGTTCGTCGAGTTGCGCGGCCTGGCGGCAAAAATGCCCGACGCCTTGCGTGCCAAGGCCTGTGAGGTGCTGCTGCCCCTGCGCCATGTGGCCTGGGGCGGCAACATGAACAACACCCAGGTGTGCGCGCGTGGTTATGGCACCGCCTTCACGGCGCCGGCCATGCTGCACGCCATGGACCAGCTCGGCGTGGCGCAGTACCTGACGCGTCTAGGACTGGCGCTCGAAGAACCAGGCGCCCTGGATGCGGGCAAGAAGGACTGGCTGGAGCACCCCCGCTGGCAGGCGCTGCGCCGACTGGTGGAAGACACCCTGGTGGTGCAGGACCCGTTTGAATTGTTCGTGGCGCAGAACCTGGCGCTCGATGGCTTGCTGTACCCGCTGATCTACAAGCACTTCGTGGACGACTACCTGGCGCCGCACGGCGGCACGGCGGTGTCCATGCTCACGGCCTTCATCCCCGAATGGCACGAAGAGTCGGCACGTTGGGTGGATGCGGTGGTCAAGGTGGCGGCTGCCGAGTCCGAGGCCAATCGCTCGCTGATCAGTGGCTGGTACCAGGCCTATGCCGCTCAGGCCCAGGCGGCGCTTGCTCCAGTGGCCGAGCTTGCTCTGGGAGCGCAGGGCCTGGACGCGCTGCAAACCGTTCGTGAGTCGCTCGACGCCCGCGCCCGCAAGGCCGGCCTCGATGTCTAAGCCCTTCAGCCAGGAACACCCATGACAACAGCCGTGATTTCCAAGGTCTTCATTGCCTTTCAGGACAACGAAGAGTCCCGCCCCGTGGTGGAGGCGATCCTCGCCGACAACCCACAGGCCACAGCAGTGCATTCGCCTGGCCTCGTGAAGCTCGACGCCCCCGGCCGCATGGTCATTCGCCGCGCCACGATTGAAGACATCGTGGGCCGCCCGTTCGATCTGCAGCAGATTCAGGTCAACCTGGTCACCCTGTCCGGGAACGTCGATGAAGACGACGACGAGCTCTCGCTCAGCTGGCTCGGCTAAGCCCCCCACCAGTACCCCATAAGCACACAAGGAGACACCGATGGACGCCCCTGTCAGCAAAAAGAAACTCGGCCTGAAAGACCGCTACACCGCCATGACGCGCGGCCTGGGTTGGGACACGACCTACCAGCCGATGGACAAGGTGTTCCCGTACGACAAGTACGAGGGCATCAAGATTCACGATTGGGACAAGTGGGAAGACCCGTTTCGCCTGACCATGGATGCCTACTGGAAGTACCAGGGCGAAAAAGAGAAAAAGCTCTACGCCGTCATCGAGGCCTTTGCACAGAACAATGGCCAGCTGGGCGTCTCGGATGCGCGCTACATCAACGCGCTCAAGCTCTTCATTCAGGGCGTGGTGCCGCTCGAGTACTACGCGCACCGGGGTTTCGCGCACGCTGGCCGGCATTTCACCGGTCCGGGTGCACGGGTGGCGGCGCAGATGCAGTCGATCGACGAGCTGCGCCACTTCCAGACCGAAACCCACGCGCTGTCGCACTACAACAAGTACTTCAACGGCATGCACAACAGCAGCCATTGGTTTGACCGGGTCTGGTTCCTGTCGGTGCCCAAGTCGTTCTTTGAGGATGCGCTGACCGCCGGGCCATTCGAGTTCCTCACGGCAGTGAGCTTCTCGTTCGAGTACGTGCTGACCAACCTGCTCTTCGTGCCCTTCATGTCGGGCGCCGCGCACAACGGCGACCTGTCCACCGTCACCTTCGGCTTCTCGGCGCAGAGCGATGAGTCGCGCCACATGACGCTGGGCATCGAGTGCATCAAGTTCATGCTGGAGCAAGACCCGGCCAACGTGCCCATCGTGCAGGGCTGGATCGACAAATGGTTCTGGCGCGGCTACCGCGTGCTGACGCTCGTGGCCATGATGCAGGACTACATGCTGCCCAAGCGGGTGATGAGCTGGAAGGAAGCCTGGGAGATGTATGCGGAAGAAAACGGCGGCGCGCTGTTCCGCGACCTGGCGCGTTACGGCATCCGTGAGCCACTCGGCTGGAAGATGGCCTGCGAGGGCAAGGACCACATCAGCCACCAGGCCTGGAACATCTTCTACAACTACACCGCCGCCGCCACCTTCCACACCTGGGTGCCCAAGGAAGAAGAAATGCAGTGGCTCAGCGAGAAGTACCCGGATACGTTCGACAAGTACTACCGCCCCCGCCTGGAGCACTACCGCGAGCAACAGCAAGCGGGCAAGCGCTTCTACAACAGCACGCTGCCTATGCTGTGCACGACCTGCCAGATTCCTATGGGCTTCACCGAGCCGGGCGACCCCACCAAGATCTGCTACCGCGAGTCGGAGCACGCGGGTGAGAAGTACCACTTCTGCAGCGATGGCTGCAAGGACATCTTCGACCACGAGCCCGAGAAATACATCCAGGCCTGGTTGCCGGTGCACCAGATCTACCAGGGCCACTGCTTCAAGCCGGATGTCGATCCCACCGCCGAAGGTTTTGATCCGCTGCTGGCCGTGCTCGACTGGTACCAGATGGAAGTCGGCCGCGACAACTTCGATTTTGAAGGCTCGGAAGACCAGAAGAACTTTGCCGCCTGGCGCGGCGACCCCGTGCCGGCCAATCCTGCCGATGCCACGGCACAAGGAGCCAAGCCATGAGTGTCAAAGCCCTCAAGCCCTACGACTTTCCTGCCAAGGATGTGCGCGCCAATTTCCCGGCGCCGCTGCTGTACATCGGCTGGGAAGACCACTTGATGTATTGCTCGCCCGTGGCCCTGCCGCTGCCCGCCGAAACGCCGTTTGGCGCCCTGGTGCAGGCGGTGCTGCCTGGCGTGTACGGCGCGCACCCCGATTTCGGACGCATCGATTGGGACAAGGTGGAATGGTTCAAGTCGGGCCAGGCTTGGAAGCCCGACCCCGCCAAATCTCTGGAAGCCAATGGGCTCAAGCACAAGGATGCGATCCGCTTTCGCACGCCCGGCCTGACCGGTATCCAGGGATCGTTTAGCTAACCATTGAGGAGAGGGCTCTGGCGGTCCTGTCACCAGTCCGCCAGCCCTACATGCCATGAGCCACCAACTGACGCTTGAACCGCTGGGCGCCACCATTGACGTGGAAGACGGCCAGACCGTGCTCGACGCCGCTTTGCGCGCCGGGCTGTACATCCCGCACGCCTGTGGCCATGGCCTGTGCGGTACTTGCAAGATTCAGGTCACCGAAGGCGAGGTCGACCTAGGCCCGGCCAACCCCTTTGCGCTGATGGAGATGGAGCGTGACGATGGCATGGCGCTGGCGTGCTGCGCCACGCTGCTGTCCGATGTGACGGTCGAAGCCGACATGGAAGACGAGCCTGATGCGCAAACCATCCCCGTGCGCGACTTTGCCGCCACCGTGGTGCGCATTGATCCGCTGACGCCGACCATCAAGGCGCTGCACCTGCGCCTGAGCACGCCCATACGCTACCAGGCAGGTCAGTATGTGCAGGTCCAGATTCCTGGCGTCGAAGGTGGCCGCGCCTTTTCGATTGCCAATGCTCCGGGGCCCGATGGGCAGAGCAGTGAAATTGAATTGAATGTGCGCCTGGTGCCTGGCGGTGCCGGCACCACCTGGCTGCACCAAAGCTTGAAGGAAGGCGACCGTGTGCAGTTGGCCGGGCCGTATGGGCGCTTCTTTGTGCGCCGCTCGGCCGCCATGCCCATGGTCTTCATGGCCGGGGGGTCGGGGCTGTCGAGCCCGCGCGCCATGATTCTTGAATTGCTGGCAAGCGGCGCCACCGAGCCCATCACCCTGGTCTATGGACAGCGCTCAGCCGAAGAGCTGTACTACGACGCGGAGTTTCGCGCGCTCGCCGAGCAGCACCCGCATTTCACCTATGTCCCGGCACTCTCCGAGGTGGGTGAAGGCCACGATTGGAGTGGTGCACGTGGCTTTGTCCACCAGGCGGCACAGGCACATTTCAAAGACGGCTTTGCGGGCCACAAGGCCTACCTCTGCGGCCCGCCGCCCATGATTGAAGCCTGCATCGGTGCGTTGATGCAGGGCCGCTTGTTCGAGCGCGACATCTATACCGAGAAGTTCCTCTCGGCTGCTGACGCACAGGGCGCACGCAGCCCGCTGTTCAAGCGCGTCTGAGGGAGTCGTAGCCATGCTTTTTGATACCCGGCCAAAAGTCAGCGTGAGCGTCGCACAGACCGGCGAGTGCTACGTCTGCGCCACGACAGAGAGCCTGCTGGCCGGCATGTTGCGCCTGGGCCGCAAAGGCATTCCGGTGGGTTGCGTCAACGGCGGCTGCGGCGTGTGCAAGGTGCGGATTCTCGAGGGCACGGTGCAGCCGATCGGGCCAGTCAGCCGCGCCCATGTGAGCCTGGCCGAAGAGGCTGACGGATACACCCTGGCCTGCCGGGTGGCGCCCACCGAAGCGGTGCGGCTCGAAGTGGCAGGCAGGCTGTGCAAGCCTTTTTCTTCTGGGCCGCAGCGCAGCGGTGCGCCCCCAACCGAATGACCGATTGATTCACCAACCGAAGGAGACAGACATGGGTGTATTGCGAATGGGCCACGCGAGTTTGCGCGTGATGGATATCGAGGCTGCCGTCAGGCATTACGAGGACGTGTTGGGCCTCAAGACCGTCATGAAGGACAAGGCCGGCAACGTGTACCTCAAGTGCTGGGACGAGTGGGACAAGTACTCGCTCATCCTCAGCCCCAGCGACCGCGCGGGCCTGAACCATGTGGCCTACAAGGTGCAGGACGACGCCGATCTGGAGGCCCTTCAGACACGCATTGAAGCCTGGGGCATCAAGACCACCATGCTGGCGGAAGGCGCGCTGCCGTCCACCGGTCGCATGCTGCAGTTCAACCTGCCGAGCGGCCACGAAATGCGCCTGTATGCGATGAAGGAATATGCAGGCACCGATGTGGGCACCACGAACCCCGATCCGTGGCCGGACGGCATCCGGGGTGCCGGCGCGCACTGGCTGGACCACTGCCTGCTGATGTGCGAGATGAATCCTGAGGCCGGCATCAATACCGTACAGGACAACACGCGTTTCATGAAGGAGTGCCTGGACTTCTTCCTGACCGAGCAAATCCTGGTCGGCCCCAACGGCGACATGCAGGCCGCCACCTGGCTGGCGCGCACCAGCACGCCGCACGATATTGCCTTCGTCGGCGGCCCGGTCAGCGGCCTGCACCACATTGCCTTCTTCCTCGATTCGTGGCACGACGTGCTCAAGGCCGCCGACATCATGGCCAAGAAGAAGGTCAAGATCGATGTGGCGCCCACCCGCCATGGCATCACGCGTGGCGAGACGATTTACTTCTTCGACCCGAGTGGCAACCGCAACGAAACCTTTGCCGGCCTGGGCTACCTGGCGCAGCCTGACCGCCCCGTGACCACCTGGACCGAAGACCGCCTGGGCAGTGGAATTTTCTACCACACGGGCGAGCTTGTGACCTCGTTCACCGATGTCTACACCTGAGCCCACCCCCACTTCGGTAGGCCTGCACAGCACCGTGCAGCGCTGCATCACCTGGCAGGCTGCGCACGCAGCCGCGGGTGCAGCCGCGGCGCAAGCGGCGGCGATGGGCGTTGCGGTGAACGTGGCGCTGGTCGATGCGGCAGGGGTGCTGGCGGCCTTTGTGCGCATGACGGGCGCGCCGCTGCACTCGGTGGACATCGCCATCGACAAGGCCTACACCGCGGCGAGCTTTGGCTTGGCAACCTCGCAGTGGCGCGCGGTGCTGGCGGGGCATTCGCCCGCCGTCCGCGAAGGCCTGGTGCTGCGCCCGCGCTTTATTGCCTTTGGCGGTGGCCTGCCTGCAATCGAAGGCGGCGAACGCATTGGCGCCATCGGTGTTTCGGGTGGCAGCGAAGCGCAGGACGAGGCGATTGCCCGTGCGGGCCTGTGCGCCTTGGGGCTTGGAGCCCCTGAACCTTCTATTGAATAGAACCCATGAAAAATATCCAAAACTTCATCAACGGCGAATACCTCGGCAGCGAGCGCCAGTTCGACAAGCACTCGCCGACCACCGGCGCCGTGATTGCCAAGGTGCATGAGGCCGATCGCTCGCAGGTCAACGCTGCGGTGGCTGCCGCCCGCGCTGCCCTTGAGGGTCCCTGGGGCAAGATGAGCGTGGCTGAGCGAGTCGAGCGCCTGCACGCTTTGGCCGACGGCATCAACCAACGTTTCGATGAATTTCTGGATGCCGAGTGCGCCGATACCGGCAAACCCCGCAGCCTGGCCAGCCACATCGACATCCCGCGCGGCGCGGCGAACTTCAAGGTGTTTGCCGACGTCGTCAAGAACGTCGCCACCGAATTTTTCGAAACCGCAACGCCCGACGGGCGCGGCGCCATCAACTACGGTTACCGTACGCCAGTCGGCGTGGTCGGCGTGATCTGCCCCTGGAACCTGCCGCTGCTGCTGATGACCTGGAAGGTGGGCCCGGCGCTGGCCTGCGGCAACACCGTGGTCGTCAAGCCCTCGGAAGAAACGCCGCAGACCGCCGCCTTGCTGGGTGAAGTGATGAACGCGGCCGGTATTCCGCCCGGTGTGTACAACGTCGTGCACGGCTTTGGCCCTGATTCGGCGGGTGAATTCCTCACCACGCACCCCGGCGTGGACGCTATCACCTTCACGGGCGAGACGCGCACAGGCGAGGCCATCATGAAGGCTGCCGCCCACGGTGCGCGCCCCGTGAGCCTGGAGATGGGCGGCAAGAACGCGGCCATCGTGTTTGCCGATTGCGACTTTGACGCCGCCATCGAGGGCACGCTGCGCTCGGTGTTCGTCAACTGTGGCCAGGTCTGCCTGGGCACTGAGCGGGTCTATGTTGAGCGCCCGATCTTCGAGAAGTTCGTCACTGCGCTCAAGCAAGGCGCCGAGGGCATGAAGATCGGTGTACCTGAAGACGCCGCGGTCGGCATGGGCCCCTTGATCAGCAAGGAGCACCAGGCCAAAGTGCTGTCGTATTACAAGCTTGCAGTGGAAGAGGGCGCCACGGTGGTCACCGGCGGCGGCGTGCCCGACATGGGGCCGGCGCATGCGGGGGGCTCGTGGATTCAGCCGACGATCTGGACCGGCCTGCCCGAGACGGCGCGCGTCATCAAGGAAGAGATCTTTGGCCCCTGCTGCCACATCGCCCCCTTCGATACCGAAGACGAGGTGCTCGCCAAGGCCAACGACAACGTGTACGGCCTGGCCACCGCCATCTGGACGCGCGACCTGGCGCGGGCGCACCGTGTCGCGCAGCGCATGAAGGTGGGGCTCTCATGGGTCAACAGCTGGTTCCTGCGCGACCTGCGCACGCCCTTTGGTGGCTCCAAGCAATCGGGTATCGGGCGCGAGGGCGGCGTGCATTCGCTGGAGTTCTACACCGAGCTCAAGAATGTCTGCATCAAGCTCTGAGGCTATTTGCATGAGCCTCCCGCACAACCCAGAAGTCGCACGCAGCGTGCGCACCGGCGCCTTCAACACCAATGTGCATGACCTCGGATCCTCTGCTCCGGGCCAGCCACCCGTGCTGTTCGTGCATGGTTCCGGCCCTGGTGTCAGCGCCTGGGCCAACTGGCGTCTGGCGCTCCCCGTCATCGGTCAGCAGCGGCGGGTGATTGCCCCCGACATGGTGGGTTTTGGCTACACCGACCGGCCCGTTGGCATCGCCTACACCATGGACACCTGGGTGCAGCAGGCGCTGGACTTGATGGACGCGCTGGAGGTGCCGCAAGTGGACCTGGTCGGCAACAGCTTTGGCGGCGCACTCTCGTTGGCGCTGACGATTCGCGCGCCGCAGCGCGTGCGCAGGCTGGTACTTATGGGGTCGGTCGGTGTGCCGTTTGCCATCACACCCGGGCTTGACGCCGTGTGGGGCTACCAGCCCTCACTGGCCCACATGAAAGGTCTGCTCGACATCTTTGCCTACAGCAGGGCCTTGGTCACCGACGAACTGGCGCAGCTGCGGTACGAGGCCAGCATCCGCCCTGGCTTCCAGGAATCGTTTGCAGCGATGTTTCCGGCGCCGCGCCAGCGGTGGGTGGACTCCATGGTCAGCTCTGAGGCCGACATCCGCGCGCTGCCGCACGAGACGCTGATCGTGCACGGCCGAGAAGACGAGGTCATCCCGCTGCAGAACTCGCTCACGCTCAGCCAGTGGATTCCCAACAGTCAGCTGCATGTGTTCGGTCACTGCGGCCACTGGACCCAGATTGAACATGCCGCGCGTTTCGCCCGACTGGTCGCCGACTTTCTGGGCGAGGCCGATACCGTCTGATTCCTTCATTCTTACTACAAGAAACCCATGGATATTTCCACAATTCAAACCTACGGCGACGAGCTCTACCAGGCGCTGCAAAGTCGCCAGGCGGTTGTGCCACTTTCCGACCGTGAACCCGACATCACCATTGAAGACGCTTACGCCATCCAGCAACGCATGATGGCGCGCCGCTTGCAAGCAGGTGAGCGCGTAGTGGGCAAGAAAATTGGCGTCACCAGCGCCGCCGTGATGAACATGCTGGGTGTCTACCAGCCTGACTTCGGCTGGCTCACCGACGCCATGGTCTACAACGAAGGTGAGGCCATTGCCGCCAGCACGCTGATCCAGCCCAAGGCCGAGGGCGAAATTGCCTTTGTGCTCAAGAAGACGCTCAAGGGCCCCGGCGTCACTGCGGCCGACGTGCTTGCTGCCACCGAGGGCGTGATGGCGTGCTTCGAGATTGTCGATTCACGCATTCAGGACTGGAAGATCAAGATTCAGGACACCGTGGCCGACAACGCCTCTTGCGGCGTCTTCGTGCTCGGCGACCGCCTGGTGGACCCGCGCGATGTAGACCTGGTCACCTGCGGCATGGTGCTGGAGAAGAACGGCGAAATCGTCGCCACCGGCGCGGGTGCTGCTGCCCTGGGCCACCCGGCCAATGCCGTTGCCTGGCTGGCCAACACGCTGGGCGCGCACGGCATCGCGCTGGAAGCGGGCGAAGTCGTGCTGTCGGGGTCGCTGGCCATCATGGTCCCCGTGGTAGCAGGCGACACCTTGCGCGTCACCATCGGTGGCATTGGCGGTTGCTCGGTACGGTTTATCTGATACAGGAAATCCCCATGAAGAAAATCAAATGCGCCCTCATCGGGCCTGGCAACATTGGCACCGATCTGTTGGCCAAGCTCCAGCGCAGCGCGGTCCTGGAGCCCGTGTGGATGGTCGGCATCGACCCAGAGTCCGATGGGCTCAAGCGTGCCAAGGCCATGGGCATCAAGACCACCGCCGAAGGGGTCGATGGCCTCATCCCGCACATGAAGGCGGACGGCGTGCAGATCGTCTTTGACGCCACCAGCGCCTACGCGCATGCAGAGAACAGCCGCAAGGTCAACGCCCAGGGCGCGCTGATGATCGACCTGACACCCGCTGCCATCGGTCCCTACTGCGTGCCGCCCGTGAACCTGAAGGAGCATGTCGGCATGGGCGAGATGAACGTCAACATGGTCACCTGCGGTGGACAGGCCACGATTCCCATGGTGGCAGCGGTATCGCGGGTGCAGCCGGTGGCGTACGCCGAAATCGTCGCCACGGTCTCGTCGCGCTCGGCGGGCCCCGGTACGCGCAAGAACATTGACGAATTCACCCGCACCACGGCTGGTGCGGTCGAGAAGGTGGCCGGCGCCAAGAAAGGCAAGGCCATCATCATCATCAACCCGGCCGAGCCGCCAATGATCATGCGCGACACCGTGCACTGCCTGCTTGACGCCGAGCCCAACCAGGCCGCCATCACGCGGTCCATTCACGACATGATCCGCGAGGTGCAGAAATATGTGCCTGGCTACCGGCTGGTCAACGGCCCGGTATTTGACGGCAAGCGCGTCTCGGTCTTCCTGGAGGTGGAAGGCCTGGGCGACTACCTGCCCAAGTACGCAGGCAATCTGGACATCATGACGGCGGCGGCTGCACGGACCGCCGAAATGTTTGCACAAGAAATTCTGGCCGGCTCGCTCACGCTTGAAGCCGTAGCCGCGTAAGGAGCACACCATGACCCCACTCAAAGGCAAAAAAGTTCGTCTGCACGACATGACGCTGCGCGACGGCATGCACCCCAAGCGCCACCTGATGACCTTGGAGCAAATGACGTCTATCGCCACCGCACTGGACCAGGCCGGCATGCCGCTGATCGAGGTGACGCACGGCGACGGTCTGGGCGGCAGCTCGGTCAACTACGGTTTCCCGGCACACACTGACGAGGAGTATCTGGGCGCCGTGATTCCGCTCATGCGGCAAGCAAAGGTCTCGGCCTTGCTGATCCCTGGCATCGGCACCGTGGACCACTTGCGCATGGCGCACGACCTGGGCGTCGCCACCATTCGCGTGGCCACGCACTGCACCGAGGCGGATGTGAGCGAACAGCACATTGGTCTGGCGCGTAAGCTCGGCATGGACACCGTGGGCTTCCTGATGATGAGCCACATGAACAGTGCCGAAGGCCTGGTCGCGCAGGCCAGGCTGATGGAAGGCTACGGCGCCAACTGCATCTACATCACGGACTCGGCTGGCCACATGCTGCCGCACGACGTGAAAGAAAAACTCGGTGCGGTACGCCAGGCCCTCAAGCCCGAGACCGAGCTGGGTTTCCACGGCCACCACAACCTGGCCATGGGCGTGGCCAACAGCCTGGCTGCCATCGAGGTGGGCGCCAGCCGCATCGACGCTGCGGCTGCCGGCCTGGGGGCAGGGGCGGGCAACACCCCCATGGAAGTACTCGTTGCGGTGTGTGACCTGATGGGCATCGAGACCGGCGTGGACGTGTTCAAGATTCAGGACGTGGCCGAAGACCTGGTCGTGCCGATCATGGATTTCCCGATCCGCATCGACCGCGATGCGCTCACGCTGGGTTATGCCGGCGTGTACGGCTCCTTCCTGCTGTTTGCCAAGCGCGCCAGCCAGAAGTACGGCGTACCGGCGCGCGAAATCCTGGTCGAGATGGGCCGCCGCGGCATGGTCGGCGGCCAGGAAGACATGATCGAAGACACCGCCCTCACGCTGGCCAAGGCCCGCAATCTCCAAGTGGCCTGAAGGAAACACGATGGCATTGCATACCACCACCCTCGACCAGCTTGCAGAGCAACTGGAAAACTGCCAACTGCAGGCGCACGACACCCTCAAGATCACCGAGGCACACCCGGACATGGACTGGGACGATGCCTATGCCATTCAGGACCGTATCCTCGCGCGCAAGCTCGCGCGCGGCGCCCGCGTGGTGGGCTTCAAGGCGGGGCTTACCTCGCACGCCAAAATGAAGCAGATGGGCGTGACCGACCCGGTGTTCGGCTTTCTGGTGGACGAATTCGTCGTGCCCGAAGGCGGAGAGATCAAGGTCAGCGACCTGATTCACCCGAAGGTCGAGCCTGAAATCTGCTTTGTCACGCGCACCGAACTCAAGGGCCCGGGCTGCCACATCGGCGCTGTGCTCGCCGCCAGCGACGTGGTGCTGCCCGGCATCGAAGTGATCGACAGCCGCTACCGCGACTTCAAGTTCGACCTCAAGAGCGTGGTGGCCGACAACACCTCGGCTGCGCGCTTCGTTGTCGGCGGCCGAGTGGCTTCGGCGCGCGATCTGGATCTGCGCACCCTGGGCATCGTGCTGGAAAAGAACGGCCAGCCGGTGGCGCTGGGCGCTGGCGCTGCCGTGCTGGGCCACCCGGCAGCTGCAGTTGCCATGCTGGTCAATCACTTGGGACGGCGTGGCAAGGTATTGCCCGCGGGCAGCCTGGTGCTTTCGGGGGGCATCACCGAGGCCGTGGCGGTGCAGGCAGGTGACAACGTCACGCTGCGCATTCAGCACCTGGGCAGCGTGTCGGTGCGGTTTGTTTGAAAACCACTCAAGGACTTGCCATGCCATTTGCACAGATTTACATGATCGAAGGCCGCACCGAAGCGCAGAAGAAAGCGGTGATTGAAAAGGTCACCCAGGCCTTGCACGAGGCCGTGGGCGCCCCCAAGGAGAACGTGCGCGTCTGGATTCACGACGTGCCCAAGGAAAACTGGGGCATCGCGGGGGTCAGCGCCAAGGAGCTGGGGCGCTGAGCACCGGCTGGTTTGCCTGAATGCTATATTATATGTAGCTATAAAAGCTTATGGAATAAGCGCTAGAGCCTAAAAATGCTCTAATTTCTGCGCACTCCTGGCCCTCGCAGCCCACGCGAGGCCGTGGGCGCGCAGCGGGTTTTCCGCTGCGGCGCGGGGCCAGCGGCGTGCCATACCGCACGGACACGCCGCCAGCCGAGGCTTGCCTCAGCGCGGCGCCAGGCGAATGGCGCCGTCGAGGCGGATCACCTCACCGTTGAGCATGTCGTTCTCGATGATGTGCTGCACCAGCTTGGCGTAATCCTCGGGCGTACCCAGGCGGCTCGGGAAGGGCACGCCGGCAGCCAGCGCATCTTGCACTTCCTGGGGCATGCCAAACAGCATGGGGGTGCCGAAAATGCCGGGGGCAATGGTCATGTTGCGAATGCCGCTGCGGGCCAGGTCGCGGGCGATGGGGAGCGTCATCCCGACCACGCCGCCCTTCGAGGCGGAATACGCCGCCTGGCCGATCTGGCCGTCGTAGGCGGCGACGCTGGCGGTCGAGATCAGCACACCACGCTCGCCCGTGTCTTCGGCTTCGTTCTTGGCCATGGCCTCGGCGGCCAGTCGGATCATGTTGAAGCTGCCAATCAGGTTGACGGTAATGGTTTTGCTGAACACGGCCAGCGAATGCGCGCCGTTCTTGCCCACGGTCTTTTCTGCGGGCGCAATGCCGGCACAGTTGACCAGGCCCATCAGTTTGCCCAGCGACACCGCTTTGGCGACGACGGCCTGGCCATCTTGCTCGCTGCTCACATCGCAGCGCACGAAGGCGCCGCCGATGTCCTTGGCGACGGCTTCGCCCTTATCTGCTTGCATGTCTGCGATGACGACGGTGGCGCCCTGTGCGGCCAGCCGCCGCGCCGTGCCTTCGCCCAGGCCCGAAGCGCCGCCGGTGACGATGAATACTTTGCCTTTGATCTGCATGCCCAGTCTCCTCTAAGTGACGTTGACGTAAACGTCAATTATGCGGGATGCCGTTGGTGCACAAACACGAAAGCCGTCCGAGTGGGGCGGCTCGTTGGGGAGCGTGGCGCGGCTTATTTGAAGCCAGCGCGGTCAAGCATTTGCTGGATGGCGCCCATGTGCGCACCCACGGCACTGATCGGGATGCTTTCGCTCTTGAACGGTTTTCCGCCTGTCATGGCCTTGAGTGCAGGGTTGTCTGGATGAACGCCTTTGGCGGTGGGCCACTCATTGTTGCCATTGGCAAAGTAGTTCTGGGCCTCGGGTCTGGCGAGGTATTCGAGGAACCTGATCGCGTTGTCTGGGTGCTTGGCGTAGCGGGCTACGGCGCCGCCTGCAATGTTCACGTGCGTGCCCCAGCTTTGCTGGTTCGGGAAGACAGCGCCGACTTTGTTGGCAACCGCGACGTCCTCGGGCTTGGACGAACGCATCAACCGGGCGAGGTAGTAGCTGTTGGTGACCGCAATTTGGCACTCACCCGAGGCCACAGCCTTGATCTGGTCGGTGTCCCCGCCCTTGGGGTCGCGCGCCATGTTGGCCACCATGCCGTTCAGCCAAGCCTGGGTTTTTTCTGGCCCCATATGTTCATTGACGGCGCCAAACAGGCTCAGGTTGTAGGGGTGTGAACCCGAACGTATGCACAGTTTGCCCTTGTTCTTGGGGTCGGCCAGCTTTTCATAGGTATCGACATCGTCCCGCTGCACGTGCGCCTTGTTGTAGACGATGATGCGTGCCCGGGTGGACAGGCCGAACCAGAAGATACCGCCATCGGCGGTCGGCTGGCTGCGCAGATTCTCGGGAATGGCCGCGTTCAGGGCTTGAGACTGAATGGGTTTGAACAAGCCGTCCTTCTCGCCGCGGTACAGGCGTGCTGCGTCCACCAGCAGGATGACATCAGCGGGCGAAGCTTCGCCCTCGGCCTTGAGCCTGGCGATGATGCCAGCGTCGTCGGCATCCACACGATTGAGCTTGATGCCGGTGGCCTTGGTGAACCCCGTGTACAGCGCTTCGTCGGTGGCGTAGTGGCGTGCGGAATAGAGGTTGACGACAGGCTCTTCGGCATGTGCGGGCGTGAGCAGGCTGGCGGCCATGAGCCAAGGGGTTGCCCAGCGGGCAAGGAGGGTGGGTGGCATGAATTCAGAGCGTGGGCATAAGACAAATCAAATGATAACGCAAACGCGAGTCATTCTCATCGCAATAACATTGTGAATGCCTGCCGGATGGATGACGGCGCCCACTCACGTCGGCTTTCGCCATGAAAAAAGCCCGGCGGGAGCCGGGCTTCGGGTTCACGCTGCGGTCTGCACCGCTTGCGGGACTTGCTTAGCGCTTGCGGGGAGTAGCCGATTTGGCTGCGTCTGCGGCGGTAGCGGCTACAGCGTTGAAGTTGGCTTCTGCAGCGTCGGTTGCCTGCTTGACGGCCTTTTGCACCGATTCGTAGGCGTTGTTGGCAGCAGAGACGGCGCTCTTCATCACGGCGACGGCGGTTTCCGAGCCGGCAGGGGCGTTCTTGGCAGCGCTGTCGACCAAATCAGCGAATTTCTTCTGTGCTTCAGCGGTCTGGACTTCCATGGCCTTGCCGAATTCGCTGCCGGTGCCGGAAGCGATGTCGTACAGGTGGCGGCTGTAGGAAGCAGCCTTGTCGGCCAGGGGCTGGAACAGGCTGGCTTGCAGAGCCATCAGTTCCTGAGCGTCCTTGACATTCAGTACGGCCTGGGTGTGAGCAGCGGCTTCGTTCAGTGCAGCGCGCGAGGCGGTCAGGTTCAGCTCGACCAGCTTTTCCACGCCTTCGAAGGCCTTGTTGGTCAAGCCGAAGAGGGTTTCAATGTTGGCTTTGTGGGCTGCGAGGATTTGTTCAGGGGTCAGGGACATGAGATTTCTCCAGGTGAGGTATAGGGGTCCGAAAACGGAACTCGAAATATCTGCGCTGGCCATTCTGAGCGGCATGTTGCAGTGCAGCATGGAGGCTATTCTAGGGTAAGCCTGAAGAAATGCAAGTGATTTTGCTGCAATGCAGCATATTAGAGAGGCTTGCCCAGTCGACGGGGCGCGCGCGCAGAACGTGTGCACATTTTCAGAGGTCTGGGTGCCGGGACACGCAACCTGGACACGCCGGTCAGGCGGGCTGGCAAAATGTCCGACATGAATTCACCTGCCACTTCCGCGCGTGCGCTGCCGCAGCAGCGCAGTGCCTACCCGGTTTTTCGCAGTATCAGCACACGCTGGATGGACAACGATGTCTATGGGCATGTGAACAATGTTGTTTACTACAGTTGGTTCGATACGGCGGTCAACGCGCACTTGATCGAAGCGGGCGTGCTCGACATCCATGCCGGCCAGACCATAGGGTTGGTGGTGGAAACCCAGTGCAACTACTTTGAGCCGCTGGCGTTTCCCCAGCAGGTGGACGCCGGCATTCGCGTAGCGCGCATTGGCGGCTCCAGCGTGCGCTACGAAGTGGGGCTGTTCGCTGGTGGCGGGTCCATGACGGCAGCCGCCGGGCACTTCGTGCACGTGTATGTGGACCGGGCCACACGGCGTCCGGCGGCGTTGCCGGCGCCACTGCGCACAGTGCTCGAACGCCTGCTGGCGCATTGACAGGCTGGCCTCAGGTCCGTGCACGGGCGCGGCCTACACTTGGCAAGGGCGACAGCAGGGCCGGATTTGTGCCTGCTGCGCACCCCGGATCGCAATAAAACCAACGGAGACACCCCCATGAAACGACTGCGCAGCCTCGTCCCTGTGGCCTTGCTGGTGCTTCCCGCGCTGGCCCGTTCGGCAGAAATCGATGGTGCTGCGCTGCCCTTGTGGTGGGGCGTTCCTTTTGCCGGTATCCTGCTGTCCATTGCGCTGATGCCGTTGTTGGCACCCATTTTCTGGCACCACCATTACGGCAAAGTCGCGGCCGCGTGGGGCTTGGCGTTCCTGCTGCCGTTTGCACTGGTGTTTGGCGGCGGGGCAGCGGGCGCCAGCCTGGCGCACGCATTGCTGGCGGAATACCTGCCCTTCGTTATTTTGCTCACCGCCTTGTTCACTGTGGCGGGGGGTATTTATATTCGCGGCAATCTGCACGGAGCCCCTATTCTCAATACCGCGATTCTGGCGATCGGCGCGGTGTTGGCGAGCTTCATGGGCACGACAGGTGCGTCGATGCTGCTCATTCGCCCGCTGATTCGGGCCAACGACAACCGTGCCCACAAGGCACACGTGGTCGTGTTCTTCATCTTCATCGTCTCGAACGCCGGTGGCTCGCTGACGCCGCTGGGTGATCCGCCGCTGTTCCTGGGATTCTTGAAGGGGGTGGATTTCTTCTGGACAGTGAGCCATATCCTCCCGGAGGCGCTGTTTCTGGTTGGCATGCTGCTGGTTCTGTTCTTTGCGCTCGACAGCTGGTTTTTCCACACGAGCGGCGAAACTGCAGCCCCCGACCCCACGCCCGACACACGTGGCATTGGCTTTGACGGCAAGGTCAACTTTGCCTTTCTGGGCGCTGTCGTGGGACTGGTGCTGCTGAGCGGTTTCTGGAAATCTTCGGTGGTCTTCACTATCGCAGGCACGGACGTTGGCCTGCCCGGCATCGTGCGCGACGTTGGGCTGCTGGCCGTGACCGGCCTCTCGCTCTGGCTCACGCCCGCGCGCGTGCACGATGCCAATCAGTTCGGCTGGGGGCCCATGCAGGAAGTAGCCAAGCTCTTTGCCGGTATTTTTCTGACCATCATTCCCGTGATCGCCATGCTCAAGGCGGGCGTGCACGGGCCATTTGGTGCCATCGTCAGTGCGGTGACCGGACCCGATGGAGCGCCGCTGCCAGGCATGTACTTCTGGGCGACGGGGGCGCTGAGTTCCTTTCTCGACAACGCACCCACCTACCTGGTGTTCTTCAACACCGCAGGCGGCGACCCGGCGACGCTGATGACCACGCTGGCTCCGACGCTCGCAGCCGTTTCAGCGGGTGCGGTGTTCATGGGCGCCAACAGCTACATCGGTAATGCACCGAACCTCATGGTGAAGGCCATTGCCGAAGACCGCGGTGTGAAGATGCCGAGCTTCTTTGGCTACATGCTGTGGTCGGGAGGCATCCTCGTGCCGCTGTTCATCGTGATGACCTTTATCTGGTTCTGAAGATGTGCCATTCCCCTGAGTCGCCTTCCCCCTTGCATTGTGGGTCCGATGCGGGAAGGGGGGCGCAGCCCGTGCGGTGGGGCGTCATTGCACGGTTGCCGCTGGGCGGGTTCATGCCAGTGGCATGTAATGCGGGTGGTGCACAGTGCACTGGAGTACTTGCATGATCCCAACCACTCTTGCGCACGCTGCGGTGCGCCCCCGCATACTCGTCGCCCGGGCAGTGTTCCCGGATGTGCTGGAGCGGCTGCGTGCCGTGTTCGATGTCGAGGCCAACCAGGAGGACCAGATCCTGGCGCCGGCCGAGTTGGCGCACCGTCTGGCGGATAAGCAGGGCGTGCTGACCACGGCCAGCGAACGCATCGACGCTGCTCTGTTGGCGGCTTGTCCGCAGCTGCGCATCGTCGCCAACATGGCGGTGGGCTTCAACAACTTTGACGTGGACGCCATGGGTGCGGCGGGCGTGCAAGGCACCAACACGCCCGATGTGCTCACCGAGACGACGGCGGATTTTGGCTTTGCCCTGCTCATGGCAACAGCGCGCCGCCTCACCGAAGCCGAGCACTACCTGCGCGCCGGCCAGTGGAAGCAGTGGCGCTACGACCAGTTCGCGGGTGCCGAGGTGCACGGCAGCCGCCTGGGCATCATCGGCATGGGGCGCATCGGACAGGGCATTGCCCGCCGCGCCGCGCACGGCTTCGGCATGGACGTGGTCTACCACAACCGCTCGCGCCTGGCGCCCGACCTGGAAGCTGCCTGCAAGGCGCGTTACGTGGGCAAAGAGGAACTGCTGCGCACGGCCGACCATGTGCTGCTGGTGCTGCCCTACACGCCAGCGTCGCACCACGCCATTGGCGCGGCGGAACTGGCGCTGATGAAGCCCACGGCCACGCTGGTCAACATCGCCCGCGGTGGCATCGTGGACGATGCCGCTCTGGCCGTTGCCCTGCGCGAGCAGCGCATCGCGGCGGCCGGGTTGGACGTGTTCGAGGGCGAACCGCGGGTGCACCCCGATCTGCTGGCACTGTCCAACGTTGTGCTCACCCCCCACATTGCCAGCGCTACCGTGCCTACGCGGCGCGCCATGGCCACACTGGCCGCTGACAACCTGATCGCCTTTTTCGATGGGCGCGGGCCGCTCACGCCGGTGAACACGCCTGCACCGCGAAAATATGATTGAAAATGGCTTCTAACGCTTATGCAGTAAGCGCTAGCAGCTATAAAAAGAGAAGTAATTACCGTGCGCTTTGACTTCACTACCGCGCTCGCTGCAGCCCTGCTGGCGCTGGCCGCTCTGTGCCTGGGCTGGCTCTGGGGCGCTGCACGGGCACGCCGCGCGGCGGCGCTGCTGCACGAGCAGATCGCAGCGCAAGCGCGCAGCCAGGCGCAGATAGAAATTCAGGGCACGGCCAGTGCGCAGATCGCCACCGCGCAAGAGCGCGTGCGCGGGCTGGAAGCCGAGCGTGCCAACCTGCTGTCCGAACTGCAGCAATCGCGCCTGCAGGCCGACGGCTGGCGCGAAGCGCTGGACGCTGCCCGCGACGAACGCGCGCAGCTGGCCGAGCGCGCCGCGCGTGTGCCCACCTTGGAAGCCCAGGCGCAGGAGCAGGCAGGGCACACCCAGGCTGCACGGCAGCAGGTGTCAGCGCTGCAGAGCCAGTTGGCCGTCCAGGCCGCGCAACTGGAGGCACAGCGCCTGGCATCTGAAGAAAAACTGCAGCTCTTGAGCGAGGCGCGCGAAGCGCTCACCCACCAGTTCAAAAGCCTGGCCAACGACATCCTGGAAGAAAAAGGCAAGCGCTTTGCCGAGCAGAACCAGCAGAGCCTGGGCCAGTTGCTCGACCCGCTGCGCACGCGGCTGCAGGAGTTCCAGGGCAAGGTGGAGCTGTTCTACGACACCGAAGGCAAGCAGCGCTCGGCGCTCGCCCAGCAGGTGCACCAGCTCATGGGCCTGAACCAGGCACTGAGCGAGGACGCAAAAAATCTCACGCATGCCCTCAAAGGGTCGACCAAGGCCCAGGGCAACTGGGGCGAGCTGATCCTCGAACGCGTGCTCGAACTCGCCGGCCTGCGCCCGGGCATCGAATACGACGTCCAGGAAAACCACTTGCGCGACGACGGTACGCGGGCCCAGCCCGACGTGGTCATCCACCTGCCGGAAGACCGCCACCTGGTGGTCGATGCCAAGGTGTCGCTCATTGCCTACGAGGAGTTCGCCAATGCCGAGGGCGACCTGCAGCGCGCCGCCGCACAGCGCCGCCACATGGAATCGGTGCGCCAGCACATCAAGGGCCTGGCCGAGCGCAATTACCAGCAATTGCACGGGCTGCAGTCGCTCGACTTCGTGCTGATGTTCGTGCCCATCGAGCCCGCCTTCATGCTCGCCGTGACCGGCGACAGCCAGCTCTACAGTGACGCCTGGAACAAGAACGTGCTGCTGGTCAGCCCCTCTACCTTGCTATTCGTCGTGCGCACCGTGGCCCACCTGTGGCGCCAGGAGGCGCAAAGCCGCAACGCCCAGGAAATCGCCAAGCGCGGCGCCGAGCTCTACGACCGGCTGGCCGGGTTCGTGGACGACCTGGACAAGGTGGGCAAAAACCTCAGCCAGGCCCAGGACGCCTACACCAAGGCCTACAACAAGCTGAGCCAAAACAAGGGCAACGTCATCCGACAGGCGGAGATGCTGCGAGAGCTGGGGGTCAAGCCCACCAAAGCGCTGCCGCCAGCACTGGTGGAGCGCGCGCGGGACGAGTCCGAATAGCGGTTCGCGGCGCGCGCGTGCGTGCGCGTGCTGAGGAATCTGTGCGTTCCCGGCAGTGATTTTCATCACGAAGTAGCGTTTTCGTGCTGCCAATCCACTCAGGTGCAGGCAACGGGAGTAGATTGGGCGCCAAACAGAGCAGGAGGGTTGACATGCCAGTCGATTCGTTCGATCGGAGCCCCTGGATTGCCGTGTGGTGCGTGTGTCTGGCGGCGTGTGGCAGTGGAGGGGCGCGGGCGGGTGACTTGCCCGTCGTGACACCAGAGGGCGCGCAAACGGTATCCGCTGAGGACTTTCCGCGGCTCGCTGCAGAGGAGCCGCAACGCGCTGGGGATCCCGCGTTTGACGCTGCCCTCGGCCGTGCCGCCTATGCTGCGGCGCAGTACCCGCGCGCCGTTCTGGCCTGGGAGCGTGTGGTGGCCTTGCAGCCAGACAATATGATCGCCCAGCTGGAGTTGGGCCGCGCGCTGTTTGCCGTAGGCGACAAGCGCACGGCGCTGGCCCTCTCCAAGGCTGTGCGCGAGCAAGGTATTCCGGTCGATGCAGCGCTGGATATTGACCAGTTTCTGGTCTCCTACGACCGTGCCGACTACCGAGGCGCCTCCAGCATCAAGGGCTACGCCGAGCTCGCGGTGGGCCACGATTCGAATGCGAATGCGGGGCCGGATGCGAGCGCCCTGCTGGCGTCCCCGTTGGCTGGGGTACCCGCGTGGGTCCTCGCTCCCGGGGCGCAGGCGACCTCCGCCAGTTTTGGCTCGGCGCTGCTGGCGGTGCGTGGGCGCCGTGTGCTGGATGCCGGCTGGTCGTTGGTGGGGGCGGCCTCAGCCAGCACCCGGAACCACACACAAGCCGCACGTGCCTATGACAACAGCCAGCTCGATGCCAATGCCGGTGTGGCATGGCGCCGGGAGCGCAACGAAGTCATTCTTTCGGGTGTGTATGGCTCGCAACTGCTCGATGGCGCGCGCCTGCGCAGCATGGGCGGTGTGCAGGGCGAGTGGATCTACCGGGTCGATGGCTTTCGCCAATGGGGCAGCTTTGTGCAATGGCTGGATGTGCGCTACCCCCACCAGTCCATCCGAAGTGTGCAGCGTTCGATTGCCGGCGTTTCGTATTCCCAGGTGTTTCGCAATGGAGCACTGGCCTATGGCAGCGTGTATGGAGGGCGGGAATCTCCAGATGCGTCTGGGGCCGCGGATCTTGGACAGCATCTGACGGGCTGGCAGCTGGGGGGGCAGGTGCCGCTGACGCACAGCCTGGCGCTGTTTGCCGCACTGAGTGGGGAGAGGCGCCATTACGGCGCCAGCGACCCGTTCTTTGCGGTGCGACGGCACGACCAGCAAGCGAGCGTGTCGCTCGGTGTGTCCTGGGTGCCGGCGCAGGACTGGCGCATTACCCCGCAATGGACGCTGGTGAAAAACGACTCCAGCATTCCGGTCACCCAGTACGAGCGGCGGGTCTTTTCCATCACGGTACGGCGTGATTTCTGAAGTGCGCCGGTGCGCCAGCCAGACGGAGACATGTCATGAAAGCTGAACATTGCATTGCGCGCCTGTGCCTGGTGCTGGTCGTTGCCGCAGGGCTTCCCTTGTCGGCGCTGGCGGCCGCTGGCCGGGTGCAGTTTGCTGCGGGCGACGTCCAGATGCGCCGAGGCGCTGCACTGGCCGCCTTGGCGAGTGGTGCGTCGCTCGACAATGGGGATACCGTCTTGACCGGAGCCACGGGCCGTGCCCAGCTTCGGTTTACCGACGGTGGCCTCGTGTCCCTGTACCCCGATTCCGAATTCACCGTGACGCGGTACGTGGACAACGGCGACCCAGCGCAGGACAGCTTTGCCGTCAGCTTTCTGCGGGGCAGCATGCGCGCGATCACGGGGCTGATTGGCAAGCGCAACCCGGCCAATTACAAACTCACCACGCCGACCGCAGTGGTGGGCATTCGGGGTTCTGCCTACCGGGCCTTCTTCAACCCTCAAGGGCAGCTTGAAGTCGGAGGCGAGCAAGATGAGATTGAGGTCTGCACCCACGCTGGCTGCGTCGGCTTGAAGGTCGGTGAGTCGGTTCTGGTGCTGTCCAGCGACCGGCTTGCGGTCTATACCCATACGCAGGCCTTGCTTCCCCTGCCCACGCCTGCGTGGCCGTTTGCCGCAGGCGAGCAGGTGCGCAGCGATGGCAGCAATGCGGCAGTGTTCCTTGCGCCTGTGCCGGTGGTTCCGACAACGCCTACTCCGCCTGGCAATGGAGGTACCACGCCCGGCGGGACGACGCCTGGAGGTACAACGCCCGGTGGGACGACACCTGGCGGGACAACGCCGGGAGGCACCACACCTGGTGGGACGGTGCCTGGCGGGGGCACCAGGCCCGGAGGCAATGGGGCAGGCGGTGTGGCGAGGCCACCTGTCATCAGAATCCCTCCGGTGCTGCTGTCTCCCCCGATCCTGTTTCGGCCTCCGATTCCAATCATTCCTTGAAGCGGCTGCGTTGCCGCTTGATTCTCAGAGCTGGTAAAAGGCTTGGATTCGGCTCCACGCGTCGTGGGGGTCGTCGGTGAGGTGAAACAGGTCGAGGTCGGCCTCGGTGATGGTGCCGACCTCCACCAGCGCCTCGAAATCCAGAAACCGGTTCCAAAATTCCGTGCCGAACAGCACGATGGGTACCGGCTTGGCCTTGCCCGTTTGCACCAGGGTCAGCACCTCGAACAGCTCATCCATGGTGCCAAAACCGCCGGGGAAGGCGACCAGTGCCTTGGCGCGCATCATGAAGTGCATCTTGCGCAGCGCAAAGTAGTGGAATTGGTAGCTCAGCGTCGGGGTAATGAAACGGTTGCCACCCTGCTCGTGGGGCAGCGCAATGTTCAGGCCGATGGTGAGCGCACCGGCCTCATGGGCGCCCCGGTTGGCCGCTTCCATGATGCCGGGGCCGCCGCCGGTGCAGATGTAGAGGCGATTGGCCAGCTCCTGCGCGTTGCTGTGCCGGGCGACGAGTCCGGCAAACTCGCGCGCCAGTTCGTAGTAGCGCGCATTGCGCACCGCGCGCTCGGCCAGCGCAAGGGCTGCGGCGTCACCCTGGGCCTTGGCGGTAGCGAGCAATGCAGCGGCTTCGTCGGCGGCGACAAAACGTGCGCTGCCATAGACCACCACCGTGTTTTCAATGCCTTGTGCGGTTTGGCCCAGGTCGGGCTTGAGCATTTCGAGCTGGAAGCGAATGCCGCGCGTTTCGCGGCGCAACAGAAACTCGGGGTCGGTAAAGGCGAGGCGGTTCGAGTGTGGTTCCAGCGCCGCCACGTCGCTCGGGTCAGGTTGCAGCTCGGCCAGGGCGTCGGCAAGGCGGCGTTGGTTGAGGTGGGTAGTGGCGTCCATTATTTTTTTGGGAAAACGATGTTTGGGCATAGCTGACAACCGCGGCGAGCTATGAAACGGATAGTGATTTTGCCTGCTTCAGCCCGTGCGTGAGATGGGTCAATCCGAGAGCCTTGGCAATTGCTCGAAAATGCTGCCATGACCAGCCCTGTTGAACCCGATTGGGATCCGCGTGCCGCAGAGGTGCAGCGCGATCCCCAGGCCGCCACCGATGCCTTGCGTGAGCATTGCCCTGTGGCGTATAGCAATTTGCTGCACTGGTCGCTGTTGCGACATGCCGATGTGCTGCGTGTGCTGCACGACCCGGCAACCTTCAGCAGCGTGGTGTCCCAGCATGTCGCGGTGCCCAATGGCATGGACCCGCCGCAGCACACCGCGTACCGGCGCGCGATCGAGCCCTATTTTTCACCTGAGCGCGTCGCCGCTTTTGAGCCGCAATGCCGAGCGATCGCTCGTGGCTTGGTGGGCGCCTTGCCTCAGGGCGTCGAGGTCGAATGCATCGCGCAGCTCGCGCTGCCCTTTGCGGTGCAGGTGCAGTGCGCCTTTCTGGGCTGGACCGAGGAAGACTACGCCGCATTGTCCGATTGGACGCATGCCAACCATGCCGCTACGCTGGCACAGGAGCGCAGTTTGCTGGCCGACCTGGCGATTCAGTTCCAGTCCATCGTCACGCGCCAACTGGCACGGCGCCGCGCGCCTGGCGCTGATGTAAACGACATCACGGCTTCCCTGATGCGTGAGCAGGTCAATGGCGTGCCTCTGACGGATGCGGAGATCGCCAGCATCCTGCGCAACTGGACGGTGGGCGAGATCGGCTCGATTGCCGCCTCGGTCGGCATCCTGTGCGACTGGCTGGCGCAGCATGCGCCGGTGCAGTCGCAGTTGCGTGGGCGGCCCGAGACCATCCCCTCGGCGGTGGAGGAAATCCTGCGCCTGCGCGGCCCGCTGGCCACCAATCGGCGTGTCGCTACGTGCCCGGTGGACATCGGGGGGCGCCATTTGCCAGCGGGCACACGTGTCACGCTGCACTGGACGGCGGCGAACCGCGACCCGCAGGCGTTTGAAGACGCGCTGGAGTACCGCCCTGAGCGCTCGCAAGAGGCGAATCTGCTGTGGGGCGCGGGCATCCACGTCTGCCCGGGTGCGCCCCTGGCACGGATGGAGTTGCGCGTGCTGCTGGAAGAGCTGCTCGCGCTTGGCGTGGTGCTAGCGCCCGTGCCGGGTCAAGTGCCGGAGCCTGCCGTGCACCCGGCCAGCGGCTGGGCGTGTGTGCCACTGCGGCTGGCCAAACCCGTCTAACCGCGCAGTGCCAGCGCCACCGTCTGCAAGCCCAGCCAAGTCAGCAGCAGCGAACCGCCCAGGTGCAGCAGCACGCTGGTGAAGGCAAGCAGCAGGCGCTGCTGCTGCAGCAGTTCGACGATTTCCACCGAAAAACTCGAAAACGTGGTGAGCGCGCCCAGAAAACCGGTGATGAGCGCCAACCGCCAGGTCGGGTCGAGCTGGGGCATGATCTGGAAGGCTCCCACAGCCAGCCCGATGACGTAGCCACCAATGAGGTTGGCCGCCAACGTGCCCCAGGGCAGCAGGCCACCGGGGCTCAGCCACAGGCCCAGGCGCCAGCGGGCCAGGGCGCCCAGGCTGGCGCCAGCGCAAATGGAGAAGACGTTCAGCATGGGGCGCAATGGTAGCGCGCGCTGCGGCCTGTCAATGTCCGCTCATCTGCTGGGGCAGCCAGGTGACGATGCCGGGGAACACGTAAATCAGCGCCACCGCCACGCACATCAGCAAAAACATGGGCAGCGTCACACGGGCGATCCAGGGAAGCTGGCGCCCGGTCATGCCTTGCAGCACAAACAGATTGAAACCCACGGGTGGTGTGATCTGCGCCATTTCGACCACCAGCACCACGAACACGCCAAACCACAGCGGGTCAATGTGCGCTGCCTGGACCGTGGGCATCAGCACACCCATGGTCAGCACCACCATGGAGATGCCGTCGAGAAAGCAGCCCAGCACAATGTAAAACAACGCCAGCGCTGCGACGAGCTGTGCCTGGTTCAAGCCCAGCGAGGCAATCCATTCGGCCAGGTGGCGCGGCAGGCCGATGTAGCCCATGGACAGCGTGAGGAAGGCCGCACCCGCGAGGATCAGCCCAATCATGCAGTACAGGCGCGTGGCGCCCATCAGTGCGTCCTGGAAGGTCTGCCAGCTCATGGAGCCCTGCAGCGACGAGAGGATGAGCGCTCCGGTCACGCCCACGGCCGCCGCTTCCGTGGCGGTGGCAAAGCCGGTGTAGATGCTGCCCAGCACCGCGGCAATCAGCAGCACCACCGGAATCAGGCTGCGCGACGCCGACAGCTTTTGCATAAGCGACAGGCGCTCGTCCGCTTGGGGAATCTGGTCCGGGTGGCGCAGCGCCCACAGAGCGATGTAGCCCGAAAACAGCGTCGCCAGCAGGATGCCCGGGAGTACCCCGGCAATGAAGAGCTGCGAGATCGACACGTCCGCCGCCACGCCGTAGACGATCATGATGATGGAGGGCGGAATGAGCAGCCCCAGGGTGCTGGCCCCGGCCAGCGTGCCGATCACCATGTGCTCGGGGTAGCCGCGGCGGGTGAGTTCCGGTAGCGTCATCTTGCCAATCGTCGCGCAGGTGGCCGCACTTGACCCCGACACGGCGGCGAAGATGGTGCAGCCGATCACGTTGGTGTGCAGAAGCCGCCCCGGCAACGCCTGCACCCAGGGCGCCAGGCCCTTGAACATGTCCTGCGAGAGCCGGGTACGAAACAGAATTTCGCCCATCCAGATGAACAGTGGCAGCGCGGTCAGCGTCCAGCTTGACGACGAACCCCAGATGGTGACCGCCATGGCGTCACCCGCGGGACGGGACGAAAACAGCTGCATGCCGATCCAGGCCACGCCCGAGAGCGTGAGCCCGATCCACACCCCGCTGCCCAGGATGAGGAACAGCGTGGCGATCAGCAGACCGGTGATGGCAATGTCGCTCATGGTGTCGCGGGGCCTATTCGTTGCGCAGCGCTTCGCTGCTTTGCGCCGGCACGCGCCGGCCCAGGATTTCGAGCACCAGTTCATCGACAAAGGCGATGGCCAGCACCACCGTGCCCAGCGCCATGGCAATTTGCGGCAGCCACAGGGGCGTGGCATCGTTGCCGGTGGAGATGTCGTTGAACACGTGCGATTGCCAGGCGAGCTTGCAGCTGTAGAAGGCGAACAGCAGCGCCAGCAGCGTGGCGGCGCCAAGCGCCCACAGCTCGGCGCCTTTTTTCCAGCGGCCCTGCAGCAGGTTGAGCACCAGCGTGACGCGAATGTGCTCGCCGCGCTTCAAGGTGTGTGCCAGTGCCAGAAACCCCGCCGCCGCCATCAGGTAGCCGGCGTAGGCGTCCAGCCCCTGCACCATGAAATGCAGCTGCCGGCTGGCAATGGAAAGCAGCACGCATGCCAGGAGCACGACCATGCACAGGGCTGCCAGCGCCGCAGCGCCGGTGTAGAGGCCATCGAGCAAGCGGCGCATAGGGAGTGCGCGGGCTTACTTGCGGTAGGCGTCGATCAGCGCCTTGCCGTCGGGGCCGGCCTTGTCCAGCCATTCCTTGAGCATGGTCTCGCCCACCTTGGCCATGTCGGCCTTGAGTTGCGGCGAGGGCGGCAGCACCTGCATGCCGTGCGCCTTGAGCGTGGCCAGCGTCTCGGTGTTGACCTTCTCGGCCGCTGCCCAGCCGCGTGTTTCGGCCTCCTTGCCGGCTTTCAGAAGGGCTTCCTGATTGCCTTTGCTCAGGCCGTCGAACGCCTTTTTGTTCACGATGACGGCATTTTTGGGCAACCAGGCCTGCAGGTCGTAGTAGTACTTGAGCTGCTCGTAGAGCTTGCTGTCCACGCCGGTGGCGCCCGACGTCATGGTCGCCTCGACCACGCCGGTGGCGAGGGCCTGCGAGAACTCGGCTGCCTGCACCGTCACGGGCTGGGCGCCGACCAGCTCGGCAATGCGTGCGGTGGCGGGGCTGTACGCGCGCCACTTGATGCCCTTCAAGTCGGCGGCGGATTCAATGGGTTTCTTGGTGTACAGGCCCTGGGGCGGCCAGGGGACCGAGTACAGCATCATCATGCCCTGCTCGGCAAATTTCTTGTCCAGCAGCGGTTTTTGCGCTTCGTAGAGCTTCCGGGCATCGGCAAAACTGGTGGCCAGGAAGGGCTGGCCATCGGCGCCGAAAATCTGCCATTCGTTCTGGAAGTTGGCAAAGATGATCTCACCGATCTGCGCCTGCCCGCCTTGTACCGCGCGCTTGATTTCCGGCGCCTTGAACAGCGAGGCGTTGGCGTGCAGCGTGATCTTGAACGCGCCGCCCGTGGCCTTGTCCACGTCGGCCGTGAACTGGGCCAGGTTCTGCGTGTGGAAGTTGCTGGCCGGGTAGGCGGCGGCCAGGTCCCAGGCGGTTTGTGCTGCTGCGGGGACACAGGCCAGGCCGCCGGCCAGCGCAAGGCCTAGCACGGCGGTGGAAAGGGTTCTACGCTTCATGGGACGCTCCACTGTGGTTGGGTTGAGGAAGTGCGGATGACTGTAGCCTTGCACGCCGTGCGAGCCGCTAGGTGTTTACGCTAAATGTCAACAAATTGTCGGCAAATCGGTGATCTGCTGCCTACAATCCGCTGCGCAGCCGCGTTCCATGCCGCTGCACAGCCGGAGTTCCGCATGAATGCAGCCAAGCGTCCCAAGTCCGAGTCGGGTCCCATCGTCTCGTCGGCGCATCTGGTCTCGACGCACAGTGCCGAGATGAGCGAATTCGAGTTTGGCCTCATCGTTGCCGGCAATGCGTTTCACCGCTGGGTGGTGCACTGCATGTCGGCGGCGGGTCTGAAGGAGCTGACACCGCTCGATGTGCTGGTGCTGCACCATGTCACGCACCGCGCACGCGACAAGCGCCTGGCGGACATCTGTTTCATCATGAACGTCGAGGACACGCACCTGGTCAATTACTCGCTCAAAAAGCTTCAGGGGCTGGCCGTCGTGGCGTCGCACAAGAGCGGCAAGGATGTGACCTACGCCGCCACCGAACAGGGCCGCGCCTACGTCAAGCGCTACCGTGAAATCCGCGAGAGCTGCCTGATCAATGCGCTCAATGCCGATGAGTCGCTCAACCGCGACATCGGCGAGCTGGCCCGGCTGCTGCGCGTGCTCTCGGGCATGTACGACCAGGCGGCGCGGGCCGCCGCGTCCTTGTGAAATTTCAAGCAAAAATGGCCTCTCGCGCAATACCCATAAGCGCTAGCAGCTACATATTCGAGAGCACCCCATGACCGAGCCCACTCCCAAGCAGCGCTGGCAGTTCTGGATTGACCGTGGCGGCACCTTTACCGATGTGGTGGGGCGCCGGCCCGATGGCAGCCTGGTTACGCACAAGCTGCTCTCGGAAAACCCCGAGCAGTACCCAGACGCTGCGGTGGCGGGCATCCGCCAGTTGCTGGGACTCGCCAGTGGCGTGCCGGTGACGCCCGAGCAGGTGGAGTGCGTGAAGATGGGCACCACGGTGGCCACCAACGCGCTGCTCGAACGCAAGGGCGAACCGACCCTGCTCATCACCACGCGGGGCTTTCGCGATGCGCTGCGCATTGCCTACCAGAACCGCCCGCGCCTGTTCGATCGCCACATCGTGCTGCCCGAGCTGCTCTACGAGCGCGTGGTCGAGGCGAGCGAGCGCATTGGTGCGCATGGCGATGTGGTAGCGCCGCTCGACGAAGCCAGTTTGCGCGAGCGCCTGTGGGCGGCATACGACGCCGGTCTGCGCAGCTGCGCCATCGTGTTCATGCACGGCTACCGCTACGCGCAGCATGAGCAAGCGGCCGCCCGCATCGCGCGCGAGCTGGGGTTTACGCAAATAAGTGCCTCGCACGAGGTCAGCCCGATGATGAAGTTCGTCGGCCGGGGCGACACCACGGTGGTGGACGCCTACCTCTCGCCCATCCTGCGCCGCTACGTGGCACAGGTGGCACGGCAGATGCCGGGCGTGCCGCTGTACTTCATGCAGTCGTCTGGCGGGCTGACCGATGCCAACGCTTTTCAGGGAAAGGATGCCATCCTCTCGGGCCCGGCGGGCGGCATCGTCGGCATGGCGCGCACGGCGGAAATCGCCGGGCACACGCGCGTCATCGGTTTCGACATGGGCGGCACCTCTACCGACGTGAGCCACTATGCCGGCAGCTTCGAGCGCGAATTTGAAACGCAAGTGGCTGGTGTGCGCATGCGCGCGCCGATGATGAGCATCCACACCGTTGCCGCGGGTGGCGGCTCGCTGCTCAGCTTCGACGGCGCACGCTTTCGTGTCGGCCCCGAGAGCGCCGGCGCCAACCCTGGCCCGGCGAGCTACCGACGCGGCGGTCCGCTGGCCGTGACCGACGCCAACGTCATGGTCGGCAAAATCCAGCCAGCGCACTTTCCGCAGGTGTTTGGCCCGGCGGCCAATGAGGCGCTGGATGCCGATGTGGTGGCGCAGAAGTTTGCCGCCTTGGGTTTGGGTACTGGCCGCGAGCCGGAAGACGTGGCGCACGGGTTCATCCAAATTGCCGTGCAGCAGATGGCCAACGCCATCAAGAAGATTTCCGTCGCCCGCGGCTACGACGTCACGCGCTACACGCTGCAGTGCTTTGGCGGCGCTGGCGGCCAGCACGCCTGCCTGGTGGCCGATGCGCTGGGCATGGAGCAGGTGCTGGTGCATCCACTGGCGGGTGTGCTTTCGGCCTACGGCATGGGCCTGGCCGACCAGAACGTGATCCGCGAGCAGGCGGTTGAGCGCCTGCTGGGTGCCGAGGTGCTGGTCGAGGTGGAGGCGCAGTTGGCGCAGCTCGGCGAAGCGGCACGCCAGGAGCTGGCCAGCCAGCAGGCGGTTGCCGCCGCTGAGGGTGCCGCTGGGTCGCGGCCCGCCAAGGTCCGTGTGCTCCGGCGTGTGCATTTGCGCTATGAGGGCAGCGACGCTGCGCTGGTCGTGCCGCATACCCCCGAGACTTCGGACGATGCAGCCGTGCGCGTGGATCTGCTGCGCAAGGCCTTTGAAACGGCCTACCGCCAGCGCTACGCTTTTGTCATGCAGGGCAAGCGCCTGGTGGTTGAGGCGGTGTCCGTCGAAGCAATCTTGCCCGGCGTTGCCCCCGCTGTGCCCGACCTGCCGTTGTACCCCGAGCGTGAGGTGCCGCGCCGCGCCACGGCGCGCATGTACACGGGCGGCGTCGATGGCGCCCCCGCCTGGCACGAGGCCGCACTGGTGGTGCGGGGTGACCTGCGCGCTGGCGACCGCCTGGCTGGCCCGGCCATCATTGCCGAGCAGAACGCGACAACCATCGTCGAGCCCGGCTGGGAGGCGCAGCTCACCGCGCAGGACAACCTGCTGCTGCAACGCCGCGTCCCGCGCGCCGCGCGCCATGCCGTCGGCACGCAGGTCGACCCGGTGCTGCTGGAGGTGTTCAACAACCTGTTCATGAACATTGCCGAGCAGATGGGGCTGCAACTGCAGAACACGGCCTATTCGGTGAACATCAAGGAGCGGCTTGATTTTTCGTGCGCGCTGTTCGACGCCCAGGGCCAGCTCATTGCCAACGCGCCGCACATGCCGGTGCACCTGGGCAGCATGGGCGAGAGCATCAAGACGGTCATTCGTGAAAACGCAGGCGCCATGCGGCCTGGCGACGTGTTTGTGCTGAACGACCCGTACCACGGCGGCACGCACCTGCCCGACATCACCGTCATCACACCGGTGTACCTGGACCAAAGCGGCCAACCGACGTTTTACGTGGGCAGCCGGGGCCACCATGCCGACGTGGGCGGCACCACGCCGGGCTCGATGCCGCCGTTTTCCACGCGCATCGAAGAAGAGGGTGTGCAGATCGACAATTTCAAACTCGTCGATGCGGGCGTGCTGCGCGAGGCGGAGATCCTCGCGCTGCTCGCCTCGGGTGGCTACCCGTCGCGCAACCCGCAGCAGAATCTTGCCGACCTGAAAGCCCAAATTGCCGCCAATGAAAAAGGCGTGCAGGAGCTGCGCCGCATGGCCGAGCAATTCGGATTGGGCGTGGTGCAGGCCTACATGGGCCACGTGCAGGACAACGCCGAGGAATCGGTGCGCCGCGCCATCACCCGCCTGGCGGTGCGCATGCAGGACGGCGCCTTCACCCTTCAGCTCGACAATGGCGCGCAGATCACCGTGTCGGTTTGTCTCGACGCCGCCTCGCGCAGCGCCGTGGTGGACTTCACCGGCACCTCGCCGCAGCAGACCAACAACTTCAACGCACCCACGGCGGTGTGCATGGCGGCGGTGCTGTTTGTGTTCCGCTGCCTGGTGGACGACGACATTCCGCTCAACGCCGGGTGCTTGAAGCCGATCAAGGTGGTGATTCCGCCCGGCTGCATGCTCAACCCGAATCCGCCGGCCTCGGTGGTCGCTGGCAATGTGGAGACCTCCACCTGCATCACCAACGCGCTGTTCGGCGCGCTGGGCGTCATGGCGTCGAGCCAGCCGACCATGAACAACTTCACCTTCGGCAGCGAGCGCCACCAGTACTACGAAACCATTGCCGGCGGCACCGGGGCAGGCGGTGAGTTTGACGATGCCGGTCGCCTGATCGGCGGCTTCCCGGGGACCAGCGTGGTGCAGGCGCAGATGACCAATTCACGCCTCACCGACCCTGAGGTGCTGGAGTTCCGCTTTCCGGTGCGGCTGGAGAGCTTTGCCATCCAGCGCGGCTCGGGCGGCGCCGGGCGCTGGCGCGGCGGCGATGGCGGCGTGCGGCGGGTGCGCTTTCTCGAACCCATGACCGCCAGCATCCTCTCCAACGGCCGCATCCACCCGGCCTTTGGCATGGCTGGCGGCAGCGCCGGCGCACCGGGCCGCAACCGCGTGCTGCGTGCGGATGGAACGGTAGCGCTGCTCGGCCACATCGGGCAGGCGCAGATGCAGGCAGGCGATGTGTTTGAAGTCACCACGCCGGGCGGTGGCGGCTTCGGAGAATCAGAAAAATAGAGGAAAAATGGCCTCTAGCGCTTATCCAGTAAGCGCTTGCAGCTATGAATCTAGGAGTTCTTTTGCCCGGATGCAGGGCGAACTGCAGCCGCAGCCTTGCTGCCCTCGCCGCTGCCCGAGAGCGGTGGCGGTACGTCCTGGCCAGCCAGCCGGGCGCGAAACAGCCCGGTGCGCATGAGGAAAATGTTGGTCACCGGCACCGTGACCGCCAGGAACACGGCGATCAGCAGGCCGTTTGCCGCCACGGCGCGGCTTTGCAGCGAGAAGTACAGCACCGTGCCGGCCACCACGCACCAGCAGCCCAGCGTGGCGATAACGGCCGGCGCATGGACGCGCTCGAAAAACGTGCGCAAGCGCATCAGGTTGAACGAGCCAATCAGCGCAATCAGCGCGCCAGCCAGCACCAAGACCGAGACCAGGATGTCCGCCCACAACGGCAGCGGCGTCATTCAATCACCTCGCCGCGCAGCAGGAACTTGGCCATGGCCATGGAGCTGACAAAGCCGAGCAGGGCAATCAGCAGCGCCGCCTCGAAGTAGTTGCTGCTGCCTTGGTGGATGCCGAGCACCAGCATCAGCAGCATGGCGTTGAGTGCCAGGCAGTCGAGCGCCAGCACCCGGTCCTGGGCCGTCGGGCCGCGCAGCACGGGCACCAGCGAGCAGGCCATGGCCAGCGCCAGAATGAAGAGCGCAGCAGGCAGGGCATAGGACAGCACCGGGTTCATTCGAAAATCTCCATCAGCGGGCGCTCGTAGCGCGCTTTCACCAGGGCGACGAACTGGGCTTCATCGCCCAGCTCCAGTACGTGCAGCAGCAGCATGCTGTGGTCGCTTGAGAGTTCTGCCCAGGCCGTGCCGGGCGTCAGGCAGACGATCACCGCCAGCACGGCAAGCGCGTTCGGGTCGCGCAACTCCAGTGGCACGTGGGCGAAGCCGGCAGGGTGGCGGCGCAGGCTGGGTGCAAGGAACACGCGCAGCGCGTCCAGGTTCGACGCGATGGCGTCCGCCGCGACACGCAGTGCCAGCCGCGCAATGGCGGCCGGGTGGCGCACGCGCACGGGCAGCGGCCGCAGCCCGCGCGTGAGCAGCGGAATCGCGATGCCCAGCACCAGGCCCATCAGCGCCTGGCCCGCGTCGAAGCTGCGGCCCAGGGCCATCCACAGCCCCCACAGGGCCAGCGACAGCAAGGGCGCCGGCAAGAGTGCCCGCAATAGGGTTGGCAATGAGGTTGGCAACAGGCGCTTCAAGGCGTTTTCTCCCCAGGCTCTGAAGGTGTCGAGCCCGCAGCGCTGCTTGGCACGGGCTCGGCGCCAAGCACCGCCTGCACGTAGCCGCGCGGTGCGTAGAGCGCGTCGGCTGCGGCCTGCGTGAAATGCAGCGCCGGGCCGGCGGCCACCGCCAGCAGCACGCAGGCCAGCAGCAGGGCGCCAATCGGCAGGCCTTCGGCAAGCCCCACGCGCAGCGGGCGGCGTCCCTGTGACGCCCAGAAATGGGCGATGCCGACGCGCACGAGTGCGGTCAGCGCCAGGAAGCCGCTGACGATCAGTACAGCGAGAAAAGTCCAGCCGGCAAGCCCTGGCCGCTGCCCGGCCGACGCGGCGAGCCCGAGGGGGTTCAAGAGCGCGCTCAGCATGGCGAATTTCCCGAGAAAACCGGGCAGCGGCGGCATGCCCGCGAGCATCAGCGTGCAGCCCATGAAAGCCAGGCCGACGAACGCCGTGGCAGCCGGGATGGGGCGCCCCACCAGCGCGTCTTCGTTTTCGTCGAGGTTGAAGCCACGCGTGTGTTCCAGGCGGGCGTTGAGAAAGGGCGCCTCTTCGTCCTCCTGCTCGTAGGGGTCGGCGCCCTGATTGGGGCTGCGCCAGCGGTCGAGCACGTCGCCCAGCAGGAACAGAGCGCCAACGGCCAGTGTCGAGCCGGGAAGGTAGTACAGCATGCCGGCGGTCAGCAGGTTTTGCCCAAAGCTGCTGGCGGCCAGCACCGTGCCCGAGGACACCAGCGCCGCATACCCCGCCAGATGGCCCAGGCGTTGCGAGCCCATCATGCCGATGGCGCCAAAGGCCATGGTCAGCAGGCCAGCGCCCAATAGCCACTGGCTGCCAAACTGCGCCGACGCCCCGGCCTCGGCGCCAAACAGCAGCGTCCACAGCCGCAGGATGGCGTAGATGCCCAGCTTGGTCATGATGGCAAACAGCGCGCCCACCGGCGCCGTGGCCGCGCTGTAGGCCGGCACCAGCCAGAAGTTGAGCGGCCAGACGGCGGCCTTGATGAGGAAGGCCGTGGCCAGAATGCCCGCCGCCGCATGCAGCAGGCCGCGGTCGGCGTCTGGTAGGGCCGGAATGTGCTGCGCCAGGTCGGCCATGTTCAGTGTGCCGGTGAGGCCATAGAGCATGGACACGCCAATCAGGAACAGTGCCGAGGCCGCCAGGTTGATGGCGATGTAGTGCATGCCGGCGAGCACGCGCGCGCGGCCCGAGCCGTGCAGCAGCAGGCCGTACGAGGCCGCCAGCGTGACCTCGAAAAACACGAACAGATTGAACAGGTCGGCGGTGAGGAAGGCACCGCACAGCCCCATCAGTTGCAATTGGAACAGCGGATGAAAGTGCACGCCTGCCCGGTGCCAGCGCGCGCAGGCGAACACCGAGGCGGCGAGCGCCAGCAGGCTGGTCAGGACCAGCATCAGCGCCGAGAGCCGGTCGAGCGCCAGCACGATGCCAAACGGCGCCTGCCAGTTGCCCGGCAGGTACACCCCCAGCGCGTTGGCTGCGCCCTCCTGCGCGGTGCGCAGCAGCAGGGTCGACGAGACCGCCAGCAGCACGGCGCAGGAGCCCACGTTGAGCGCCATCTTGAGCCGGTGGCGCTCTTCGCCGAGCAGCATCATCCAGGCCGCCACCAGGAGTGGCAGCAGCACCGGCACCAGCATCAGGTGCTGTACGGCGGCGGTATCCAGGACATCGCTCATGGGGCGAGTCCTTCGTCGTCCGGCCCATCGCCCTCGGGCGGCTCGGTGCCGTCCACATGGTCGGTGCCCGCCAAGCCTCGGGACGCGAGCAGCACCACCAGGAACAGCGCCGTCATGGCAAAGCCGATGACGATGGCCGTGAGCACCAGGGCCTGCGGCATGGGGTCGGTGTAATGCGCCAGGTCCTGCGGTACGCCAGCGTGCAGTACGGGTTCTTTGCCGGTGGCCAGGCCCAGGCGCCCCATGCTGAAGATGAAGAGGTTGACCGCGTAGGAGATGAGCGACAGCCCCATGATGACCTGGAAGGTGCGCGGACGCAGCAGCAGCCAGACGCCCGAGCCGGTGAGTACGCCTATGGCCAGCGCCAGGGTAAGTTCCATCAGGCGACCTCTGCTTTCGCGGCTGTCGCTTCTTCGGCGCGGCGTGCGTGTGCCCGGTGGCCGCGAACCGACTGGTGGGCAATGGAGGTGAGGATGAGCAGCGTCGCGCCCACCACCAGCAGGAACACGCCGGTATCAAAGAACATGGCGCTCGCCACGTGCACCTCGCCAACCAGCGGCAGCGTGAAGTGCGCCGTGTGCGTGGTCATGAAGGGGTAGCCAAAGACCAGCGAACCCAGACCGGTGGCCAGTGCCACCAGCAAGCCCGCCGCCATCCAGCGGCGCGGGTACAGCGCAAGGTGGGCTTCGACCCACTGCGTTCCGGAGATGGTGTACTGCAGCACGATGGCCGCCGAGAACACCAGGCCGGCGACAAAACCACCGCCTGGGGCATTGTGTCCGCGCAAGAACAGGTAGACGGCCACCAGCGTGGCGAAAGGCAGCAGCAGGCGCACCAGCACGGCAGGCACGCGCAGGTAGCCAATGGCCGTGTCACTCGCCAGGCGTGGGTTGATGAGGTCGGTGTCCAGGTCGGCCGGCAGGGCGCGCTGCTGCGGTGGCAGGTCGAGCATCTCGATGGCTGGGCGAAAGCGCCGCAGCAGGGCGTACACCGTGAGCGCCACCACGCCCAACACCACGATTTCGCCAAAGGTGTCGAAACCGCGGAAATCCACCAGCATCACGTTGACCACGTTGGAGCCACCGCCGCCCGAGAGCGCATGCTCCAGAAAGAAGGTCGAGGTGCTGGTGGGAAACGGCCGGTTTTGCATGGCAAAGGACAGCAGCGCCATGCCCAAGCCGGCCGCCGCTGCCAGGGCAAAGTCTCGCGTGCGGCGCAGGCGGGCCCGCCGCGCCGCCGCAGGCAGGGCGCGGCGCTGCCATTCCGGCACGCGCTTGGGCAGCCAGCGCAGGCCCAGCAGGATCAGCAGCGTGGTCACTGTTTCGACCGCCAGTTGCGTCAGCGCCAGATCCGGAGCGGAGAACCACAGAAAGGTGACGCAGGTGACCAGGCCCGCGCCGCCCAGCAGCGTGAGTGCGGCCAGGCGGTGGTACTTGGCTTGCCATGCCGTCGCCAGCGCGCAGACCATGCCCAGTGCCCAGAGCATTGCGAACGCTGGCTCAAAGGGCAGGCTGGCGCGGTTGCCGATCGGCAGGCCGCGCGTCCAAAGCGGTAGCGTTGCCGCTACCAGTGCAAATGCCACCAGCCACAGCATCTGCCACTGCAGTTTTTTCGTGCCCAGCAGTGCCCGCCCGCGCCGGCCAGCCACGGTCAGCCCTGCGAGCAGCGCCTCGAAAGCGCGTTGGCCGTCGGCCCAGGTGAGACCGGGCGTGCGGCCCGAGGTGTCGCTGCGTCGGCGCAGCAAAGCGTAGAGCAGTGCGCCGCCACCCAAGGCGACCAGGCTCATCAGAAAAGGGGTATTGAAGCCGTGCCACACGGCCAGGCTGTAGCTGGGCAGTTCGCCGCCTACGACGGGGCGCGCAGCCGTATCGAGCACACGCCCCACCGACCACTGCGGCAGCACGCCCACCACCAGGCAGGCCAGCACCAGCAGCTCCACCGGCACGCGCATCCAGTGCGGGGGTTCGTGCGGCTGGCGTGGCAGGTCGGTGGCGGGCGGGCCGGCGAAGGTTTGCAGGCACAGGCGCACGGAATAGGCCACGCTGAACACACCGGCAAGCGTGGCGGCCCAGGGCAGCAGCGCCTCGACCAGTGGGCTGGCCTGCACGAACACGGTTTCGGCAAAGAACATTTCCTTGGACAAGAAACCATTGAGCAGCGGCACACCTGCCATGGCCGCCGCCGCTACGGTGGCCAGCGTGGCCGTAATCGGCATGCCGTGCGCGAGGCCCGAGAGCCGGCGCATGTCGCGCGTTCCGGTTTCGTGGTCGATGATGCCCGCCGCCATGAACAGCGAGGCCTTGAAGGTCGCGTGGTTCATGGTGTGGAACACGGCGGCCACGGCTGCCAGCGGGCTGTTGAGTCCCAGCAGCAGGGTAATCAGCCCCAGGTGCGAGAGGGTTGAGTACGCCAGCACGCCCTTGAGGTCGTTCTGGAACATCGCCACATAGGCGCCCAGCAGCAGGGTGATGAGGCCGGAGCCGCCCACGATCCAGAACCAGGGCTCCGTGCCCGAGAGCACGGGCCACAGCCGCGCCAGCAGGAACACGCCGGCCTTCACCATCGTGGCCGAATGCAGGTAAGCCGATACGGGCGTCGGCGCTGCCATGGCGTGCGGCAGCCAGAAGTGAAAGGGGAACTGCGCGCTCTTGGTCAGCGCGCCCAGCAAGATCAACACCAGGGCCACGGGGTAGAGCGGGTGCGCGCGCACCAGCGCGCCCGCCGCGAGCACATGGTCGAGGTCGTAGCTGCCCACGATGTGGCCAAGCACGATCACCCCGGCGAATAGGCACAGACCGCCGGCACCCGTCACCGTGAGCGCCATGCGCGCGCCGCGCCGGGCGTCCTTGCGGTGGTACCAGTAGCCGATCAGCAGGAACGAGAACAGACTGGTCAGCTCCCAGAACAGCGCCAGTTGAATCAGGTTGCCCGAGAGCACCACCCCCACCATGGAACCCATAAAGGCCAGCAGGAACGCGAAGAAGCGCGGCACCGGGTCTTTGGGCGACATGTAGTAGCGTGCGTACAGCACCACCAGTGCACCCATGCCCAGCACCAGGAGGCAGAACATCCAGGCAAAGCCGTCAAGCCGCAGCACCAGCTTGAGACCCAGCGCCGGCGCCCAATTGATCTCCTGGCGCAGCACTTCGCCAGCGGCAATGTGCGGGAACAGCAGGGCCGCTTGCACTGTGCAGAAAACGGCAATCAACCCGGCGATGGTCGATTCGGTGTTGCGTGCGTTCGACGGCAGGAACGCCGCCAGCAGGCTGCCGACAAAGGGCAGGGCGACAAGGGTGGCGAGTGGCAACTGCGGCAGGTCCATGGACCTTACTTTTCTGCAGCGTGACCGGCCTCGCGCGCTCCCGGATACGGCTGGCCGTTGACGGTGAAACCTTGGGCAGAGAAGTTTGCGGCATTGGTGCGACCGATGCCGCGTACGCGCGCGACAAGGTCGGCCCAGTCCTTGAAAGGCTGGCGCTCGCGTTCGGCCAGGATGCGCCGCGTGGTCGCCGGACCGACGCCGCGAATGCCGTCAAGCTGTGCTTCGCTCGCGCTGTTGAGATCCACCTGGGCGAGTGCGGCGCTGCACCACAGCAGGGCGCACGCCAGCAGGCAGGCACGGCGCGCGCCGACGCGCCCCACTACAGCTCCTCCACGCGCTTGGCCGGGTAGCTGTCCCAAGCCTGGCAACCGGGGCAGTGCCAGAAATGCTGGCGCGCCTCGAAGCCGCAGGCGGCGCAGCGGTAGCGTGTCAGCGGGCGTGCGGCGGTGTCGAGCGCCGCCTGGATTTGGGGGTGGAATTCTTCATGCTCCAAGCGTTCGCCGGCCAGCCATTTTGCGGCGGCGACGAGCGACGGTTCGCGTTCCAGGTGGCGCAGGTACCACATGCGGCTGTCGTCCGTGCCCGGTATCGCCTTCGGTTCTGATGCGGACAGCGCCACGATGGCATCGAGTACATCGAGCGAGGGGGCCTCCGCGTAGTACCCCGTGAGCAGTTCCAGTACCTCGGCCTCGCGGCCGCTGGTTCGCGCGATTTCGGTGAACAGGGCTGCGGCCAGGGGCAGGGCAGCGGGGGCCTGCGCGCACAGCTCGCGCAGCGTGCCCAGGGCTTCTGCGCTGTTGCCCGCCTGCTGGGCAATGCGCGCCAGTTCGAGACGTGCGCGCGCGGCCTGCGGCGCTGCGGCCAGCGCCTGTTCCAGCAGGGCGACGGCACCGGCGTTGTCGCCGGCTGCGCGCTGGCTCTGCGCCTGCTCACACAGGTAGTGCGCCTGGCGGGTGCTGAAGTCGCCCTGACCGGCGGCGTGCATGCGGCGCGCCACACTGGCGGCCTGCGGCCAGTCGCGCGAGCGTTCGAAAATGGCCAGCCGCGCCAGCCGTGCCTCGCCCTCGAAGGCCGTGCCTTCGAGGCGCGCGAGTGCATCTTCCGCGCGGTCGAGCAAGCCGGCTTTGAGGAAATCGAGCGCCAGCGCGTGCTGTGCGCGATCGCGGTCGGCGCCGCTCAAGTCGCCGCGCGAGAGCAAGTGCTCGTGTACGCGCACGGCGCGGTCGTATTCGCCCCGGCGGCGAAACAGGTTGCCTAGCGCAAAGTGCAGCTCTGACGTGTCGGGGTCGTTTTGCACCGCCTCGATGAAAGCGTCAATGGCCTTGTCCTGCTGCTCGTTGAGCAGGAAGTTCAGGCCCTTGAAGTAGGCCTTGGGGGCGTCGCGGTTCTGCGCGCGCAGTTGCCGCAGGTCCAGGCGCGAGGCGCCCCAGCCCAGTATGAAGGCGAGCGGCAGACCCAGCAGGATCCAGGTGAGGTCAAACTCCATGGGGCGGCACGGAATCGGCAGGTGCCGGCGGCAGAGGTGCTGCAGCCTGGGCCTGGCTTGCCTGGGCGCGCTGCGCGGCTTTTCGGTGCTTCCACCAGCGCGGCACCATGCCGAGCACACCGGCGACGAGGCCAAAGGCAAAGGCGGTAAGCACCACCAGCACCAGCGGTGCGCGCCATTGCGTGCCGAAGAACAGGTGCACGGTGGCGTCTTGCTGGTTGTTCAGCGCGAAGGCGAACAATGTAAAAAAAATGGCTGCCTTGAGCAGCCACAGGAAGTATTTCATGGTGGTCCCAGTGGTAGGACGATTCTACGAAGCCCAGCGGCCAAACTGGCGGGCGGGCCCGTATCTACCAGGAAATCTGGGTGTTTTTGGCTTCTAGCGCTTATACAGCATGCGCTGGTAGCTATAATTTTTATAGCCTTATTTCACTGAACTTTGCTGGGTGAGCTCGTCGGTGCGTTGGTCCACCGCCTCGCGCAAGGCCTTGCCGGGCTTGAAGTGCGGCACACGTTTGGAGGGAATGGCAACCGCTTCGCCACTGCGCGGGTTGCGGCCCATGCGTGGCGGGCGGTGGCTGACGGAAAAACTGCCAAAACCCCGCACTTCGATGCGGTGGCCGCGCACCAGGGCGTCGCCAACGGCGTCAAGCAGCGCCTTCACGGCGACTTCCGCGTCGCGGTGGGTGAGCTGGTCAAAACGCTCGGCCAGGGCTTCCACAAGGTCGGATCGGGTCATGGGAGAGGCGTAGACATGAAAACGGGTGGGCGCATTGTGCACCCACCCGATGAAAAATGAGGCCGGCGCAGCAGAGGCGCCGGCAGAACAAGCTGGATTCCCAATCTAAATCAAACGGTTGCTTCGTTGGCTTCGCTTAGCCAGTACGCCTGTACTGTCTGCGCTTGGCCATCGCGCACCCGATTGATTGAGAAACGGAATTACTTGTCCGAGTTGTCCAGCTTGGCGCGCAGCAAGGCGCCCAGGCTGGTCGTGCCGGCGCTCTCGCGGCTCGACTGCTGGCTCAGGTTGGCCATGGCACCTTGCTCGTCGAGCATGTCTTTTTGCTTGATCGAGAGCTGGATGTTGCGGGTCTTGCGATCCACGTTGACCACCACGGCGGTGACTTCGTCGCCTTCCTTGAGCACGTTGCGGGCGTCTTCCACGCGGTCACGCGAGATTTCCGAAGCGCGCAGGTAGCCGACGATGTCTTCACCCAGGTCGATCTCGGCGCCGCGGGCGTCCACGGTCTTGACCTTGCCGGTGACGGTCTGGCCCTTGTCGTTCACGGTCACGAAGGTGGTGAACGGGTCGCCGTCGAGCTGCTTGATGCCCAGGCTGATGCGCTCGCGCTCCACGTCCACCGCCAGCACGATGGCTTCGACTTCCTGGCCCTTCTTGTAGTTGCGCACGGCGGCTTCGCCGGGCTCGTTCCACGAGAGGTCGGACAGGTGCACGAGGCCGTCGATACCGGCCGCCAGGCCGACGAACACGCCGAAGTCGGTGATCGATTTGATCGGGCCCTTGACGCGGTCGCCGCGCTTGGTGTCCTGTGCGAATTCTTGCCAGGGGTTGGCCTTGCACTGCTTCATGCCCAGGCTGATGCGGCGCTTGTCTTCGTCGATCTCGAGGACCATGACTTCGACTTCGTCGCCCAGGGTGACCAGCTTGGCAGGAGCGATGTTCTTGTTCGTCCAGTCCATCTCAGACACGTGCACCAGGCCTTCGATGCCGGGTTCGAGTTCGACAAACGCACCGTAGTCGGCGATGTTGGTGATCTTGCCGAACAGGCGCGTGCTTTGCGGGTAGCGGCGCGAAACGCCCATCCATGGGTCGTCGCCCATTTGCTTGAGGCCCAGCGAGACGCGGTTCTTCTCGGTGTCGAACTTGAGGATCTTGGCGGTGATTTCCTGACCGGCCGTGACCACTTCCGAAGGATGGCGAACGCGGCGCCATGCCATGTCGGTGATGTGCAGCAGGCCGTCGATGCCGCCCAGGTCCACGAAGGCACCGTATTCGGTGATGTTCTTGACCACGCCCTGGACGATGGCGCCTTCTTTCAGCGTTTCCATCAGCTTGGCGCGCTCTTCGCCCATCGAAGCTTCCACGACAGCGCGGCGGCTCAGCACCACGTTGTTGCGCTTGCGGTCAAGCTTGATGACCTTGAACTCCATGGTCTTGTTTTCGTACGGCGTCAGGTCCTTGACCGGGCGCGTATCGATCAGCGAGCCGGGCAGGAAGGCGCGGATGCCGTTGACCAGCACCGTCAGGCCGCCCTTGACCTTGCCGCTGGTGGTGCCGGTGACGAATTCGCCGGATTCCAGGGCTTTTTCCAGGCTCATCCACGAGGCCAGGCGCTTGGCCGTGTCGCGCGAGAGGATGGTGTCGCCGTAACCGTTTTCGATGGAGCCGATGGCCACCGACACGAAGTCACCCACTTGGACTTCGACTTCGCCCTTGTCGTTCTTGAACTCGTCGAGCGGCACATAGGCTTCAGACTTGAGGCCGGCGTTGACCACGACGAAGCTGTGCTCGACGCGCACGACTTCGGCAGTGATGACTTCGCCCGGGCGCATCTCGGTGCGTTGCAAGGATTCTTCGAAAAGGTCGGCAAAAGATTCAGACATGTATTTCCTTGCCACGTGCAGGTTGACAGCAGCACCATTGCTGCGGTTTGAAAGGCTGCCCGTGGTGGTTGGGGTACGGCGGATGCCGCGGGTTAGAGTTGAAACAACCACAAGGCCAGTGCGCTGCGGCGCGGGCTGGAGGCCATGTGGACCAAGGTGGGGCCTTGCGGCCCCGGTTTTTCAGCCCGCTGCGGACTGCGCAAAGGGCTGGCGCTGCTGCCACCAGGCAAGCACCTGGGCCACGGCCTGTTCGATCGTGAGCTCGGAGTTGTCCAGAAGCAATGCGTCCTGCGCGCTCTTCAAGGGGGCAACGCTGCGGTTCATGTCGCGGGCGTCGCGCGCCTCGAGGTCTGCGCGAAGGTCGGCTATTTTAGCGTTTATTCCGCGCGCAAGCAATTGTTGTTGGCGCCGCTCGGCTCGGCACGCGGCGCTGGCGGTGAGGTACACCTTGAGCGGCGCCGCCGGGAAGATCACGGTGCCCATGTCGCGCCCGTCGGCGACCAGGCCGGGCAGGGTGCGAAACCCCAACTGCAGCGCGACGACCGCCGTGCGAACCTGCGGCAGGGCGGACACCAGCGATGCGTCCATGCCTGCCTGCTCGGTGCGTATGGCGTCGCTGACGTCCACGCCGGCCAGCAGCACGCGCCCGGCGTCAAAGCGCAGCGCCATGGTGCGTGCGAGGTCCGCGATGGCCTCCGCATGCTCCGCGCCGATCGCAAGGCCGGCCTGCCGCGCCGCCAGCCCGGTCGCCCGGTAAATGGAGCCCGAATCCAGCAGGTGGTAGCCCAGCGCCTGGGCCACTTTTGCGGCCACGGTGCCTTTGCCCGAGGCGGTGGGGCCATCGATGCAGATGACCGGAGCGCCTGCGGATGCAGGCTGCACCACGGCAAACAGGGTTTCGAAATAGTCGGGGAAGGTCTTGGCGACACAGCGCGGGTCTTCAATGCGCACCGGCAGGCCAGCGGGGTTGAAGGCAGCGAGCGAGAAGCACATGGCCACGCGGTGGTCGTCGTAGGTGTGGATGCTGGCGGCGTGCCAGGCTTGCGCCGTCGCGGGTGGCGTGATGCGCAGGAAGTCCGGCCCTTCTTCCGTGGTGGCGCCCAGCTTGCGCAGCTCGGTGGCCATGGCGGCAATGCGGTCGGTTTCCTTGACGCGCCAGCTGGCGATGTTGCGCAGCACGGTGGTGCCGTCGGCATACAGTGCCATGACGGCCAGCGTCATGGCGGCGTCGGGAATGTGGTTGCAGTCCAGGTCGATGGCCTTGAGCGGCCAGGTGCCGCGCTCCACCCGCAGCCAGTTGGGGCCGCCGCTCACCTGGGCGCCCATGGCCTGGGCCGCCTCGACGAAGCGGATGTCGCCTTGGATGGAACCAAGCCCTACGCCGTGGATTTCAATGCCTTTTTGGCCTCTAGCGCTTGCTGCGATTCCGCCTAGCGCTATGAAGTAGCTAGCAGACGAGGCATCGGCCTCGACGTGAATGCTGCCGGGCGACTGGTAGCGGCTGCCCGCCGGAATGCGAAAACGTTGCCAGTTCTCGTTGGCCACGGCGATACCAAAGCGCGCCAGCAGTGCCAGCGTGATGGCGATGTAGGGCTTGGAGATGAGCTCACCAACGACCTCGATCACCACTTCTTGCGATTTCGCTGCCAGCGGCAGCGCCATCAGCAGGGCGGTCAGGAATTGGCTGGAGACGTCGCCCCGCACCCGGACTGGCTGGCCCAGCGCCAGCGCCGGTACCCCCGCGCCCTGGGCAATGCGCAGCGGTGGGAAGCCCTCAACGCCCAGGTAGTCGATGTGGCAGCCCAACTGGTGCAGCGCGTCCACCAGGTCGCCAATCGGGCGCTCGCGCATCCGTGCTACGCCGTCGAGCGTGAAGGCACCGCCCAGCAGGGCCAGCGCGGCGGTCAGCGGGCGCATGGCGGTGCCCGCATTGCCCATGAACAGCGACAGCGCTGCTGCGGGGCGCGCATCACCCAGCCCAGTGATGCGGGTTGTGCCTTCTGCCTGCTCGACCTGGCAACCCAGCGCGCGCAGGGCGTCCAGCATGACGCGGGTGTCGTCCGAGTCGAGCAAGTCGTGCACGGCGGTGGTGCCGCTGCTCAGCGCCGCCAGCAGCAGCACGCGGTTGGAAATGCTCTTGGAGCCGGGCAGTTGGACGCTGCCGCCTGCCGAGGCAAGTGCAGGGATATCGAGAAATGCGGTGCTGTACATCGGTAAAGGTTCGTCTAAGGCCTATTGACACTATATTTTTAGTGCGAACGTGGTGCGTGTCTGCCGCTAGAAACCGATGAACCCGGCGCGGCCCAATACCCGTGCACCCCTGGAACTGGCTTTGCCAGGCCACCGGGTGCGTCCCCCTTGGGGGAAGGCGCCGTAGGCGACTCAGGGGGGGTGACTTTTCAGGGGGATTTCTTCCGCTGCGCGCCCATGCGCCAGTGCGCGCGTGTTTCGCTGGCCAGGGTCAGCATGTCTTCCAGCCCCTGCGCGTCGTCGGTGCGGATGGCGTTTTCCAATTGCGAGAGCGCCTGCTGGAACAGTTTCGACTGCGCCAGCAGTTCGTCTCGGTTGGCCAGCAGCACGTCGCGCCACATCTTGGGGTCGCTGGCGGCAATGCGGGTGAAATCGCGAAACCCTGGGCCAGCCAGCGAGAGAAACGTGTCGGCTTGGGCTTGCCCGGTGATGCTGTTGACCAGCGAGAACGCCAGCAAGTGAGGCAGGTGGCTGACCGCGGCAAAGGCCTCATCGTGTGATTCGGGCGACATGCTGGTGACGCGGCAGCCCAGCGCTGTCCAGACTTCCTCGGCCTTTTGCAATTGCGCGGTCAGTGTGCGCTCCGTGGGTGTCAGGATGACCTGGCGGCCGCTGTAGAGCTCGGCGTCGGCATGCTCGACGCCCGACACCTCGCGCCCGGTGATCGGGTGCGCAGGAACGAAGGAGCCGACCTGTTCGCGCAGAGCACGGCGCGCGGCCTGTACGACGTCGGCCTTGGTCGAACCCACGTCCATCACCAGCATTTGCGGTGTCACCAGGTGCTTGATCGCCTTGAGGGTGGCTTCCGTGGCCGATACCGGGACAGCGACGAGCACAATGTCGGCCCCGGCCACCGCCAGCAGGGCGGAAGGCGCCTCGACGTCAATCACGCCCAATTGCCGGGCGCGGTCGGTGGTGGAGGGCGACTTGCTGTAGCCCACCACGCGGTTGACCAGCCCCGCCTGCTTGAGCGCCAAGGCAAAGGAGCCACCCATCAGGCCGCAACCGATCAGGCCAAGCTGTTCAAACATGGCGTGCTCCTGGCGGCAGCGCCTTGCACGCAGTGAAAAGCGTGAGGGTGATGAGCGCCGCCGGGCCGCCCCAAGGCGCGAAGGCCCCCTTGGGGGGCAGCGTCTTACACGCAGTGAAAAGCGTGGGGGTCATGACGTCACCGGGTAGGTGCCCAGCACCTTGTAGAAGGCGCTCAGGCTGCGCAGTTCCGCAAGGGCCGCTGCCACGTGCGGCTGGCTTGGATGGCCGTCGATGTCGATATAAAAATAGTATTCCCACTGACCCGTGCGTGCTGGGCGCGACTCGAAGCGTGTCATCGATACGCCGTGGTTCTTGAGCGGCACCAGCAGGTCGTGCACGGCGCCCGGCTTGTTCGGTACAGACACAATCAGGCTTGTGCAGTCGTGCGCCGACGGCGGTGGGGTGTCCAGCGTGTGCGGCAGGCAGATGACGGCAAAGCGTGTGCGGTTGTAGGCGTCGTCCTGGATGGCGGGCGCTACCACATGCAAGCCAAATTGCGCTGCGGCACGGTCGCTGGCCAGCGCGGCCAGGGCGGGGTTGCCAGCGGCCATGCGCGCGCCTTCGGCATTGCTCGACACGGGGCGCCGCTCGGCGTGCGGCAAGTGCTTGGAGAGCCAGGCCTGGCACTGCGCCAGCGCCTGTGGGTGCGCCAGCACGGCTTCGATGCCTTCGACAGAGGCGCTGGTGCGCAGCAGGTTGTGGCGTACCAGCAGGCTGACTTCGCCCACCACGTGCGTGGGCGTGTGCAGGAACAGGTCGAGCGAGCGCGTGACTACGCCTTCGACCGAGTTTTCAACCCCGACAACGCCAAACTGCGCGCTGCCCGAGGCCGTGGCATGGAACACTTCGTCGAAATTGGCGCAATAGACGATGTCGGCCGCGCCGCCAAAGAACTCGATCGCCGCTTGCTCGCAGAAGGTGCCGGCCGGGCCGAGCACGGCGACGCGTTGGGGAGACTCAAGCGCCAGACAGGCCGACATGATCTCGCGCCAGATGGCCGAGACATGTGCGCTGCGCAGCGGGCCAGGGTTGGTGCGGACGATTTTCTCGATCACCTGCGCCACGCGGTCGGGGCGAAAAAACGGCGTGCCCTCGCGCTTCTTCACCTCGCCGACGCGCTCGGCGACCAGTGCGCGCTGGTTCAGCAGCGTGAGCATCTGCTGGTCGATGTTGTCGATCTGCACGCGCAGGCTTGCCAGATCGGGCGAGGCGACGGCCGTGGTTACGGGGGTGGGTGTGGTGGAGCTCATGCGCGGGTTTTTTCGAATTCTCGCAGGTAGTCCACCAGCGCTTGCACGCCGGCCAGCGGCATGGCGTTGTAAATGCTCGCACGCATGCCGCCCACCGACTTGTGGCCCTTGAGCTGCAGCAGGCCGCGCTCGCGTGCGCCAGCGAGGAACGCGTCGTTCAGCGATTCGTCGCGCAGGAAGAAGGGCACGTTCATGCGCGAGCGGCAGTTGGCGGCCACTTTGTTGAGGTACAGATCGGAGCTGTCAATCGCGCCATACAGCAGCTCCGCCTTGGCGATGTTGCGCAGCTCCATGGCGGCAATGCCGCGCGCCGAGCCCTCGCTCTGGCGCGCCAGCCAATCAAAGGTCAGGCCCGCCATGTAGATGCCCCAGGTCGGCGGCGTGTTGAACATGGAATGGTTCTCGGCCACCAGCTTGTAATCAAACGCGCTGGGGCAGGCGGGGAGCGCCTGGCCGATCAGGTCTTCGCGGACCACGACGATGGTCAGGCCCGCTGGCCCCAGATTCTTTTGCGCTCCGCCAAAGGCCAGGCCGACGCGCGACCAGTCCACCGGGCGCGAGGCGACGTGCGAGGAGAAGTCGATGACCAGGGGCGCATCGCTGCCCAGTGCCTTGAGGTCGGGCAGCTCGTGGAATTCGATGCCGTTGATGGTTTCGTTGCTGCAGATGTGCAGGTAGCTCGCGCCCACGCTGGGCGTCCAGCTGGCCGGGTCGGGCAGGGTGGTGAAGCCGCTGGATTCGCCTGAGGCGACGATGTTCACTTCCGACGCGTACTTGCGCGCCTCTTTCTGCGACTTCTGGCTCCAGCTGCCGGTGACGACGAAATCCACGCCGGCCGCGCGCGAGAGGTTGAGCGGAACGATGGCGTTCTCGGCCAGGCCGCCGCCCTGCATGAACAGAATCTTGAAATACTGAGGCACGGCGAGCAGACTGCGCAGACCCGCTTCGGCCGCCTCGTAGATCGAGAGGAACTCCTTGCCGCGGTGGCTCATTTCCATCACGCTCATGCCACTGCCGTGCCAGTCCAGCATTTCGGCCGCAGCGCGCTGCAGTACCTCCTCGGGAATGGCGGCGGGCCCGGCAGAAAAGTTGTAAGGACGTTGCATCACAAAATAGGTATCAAATCAGGCGCTAGCGCTTATGGGGTAAGCGTTAGCAGCTATCAATAAGTGAAATGTCGAAACGGGGGCTGGCGGCCCTGCGTTACTCCGCTCCTGCTTCGGGCTCTGTCCCCGGTGCATCACCGTCTGCACCATCAGCGCCTTGGGCGTCGTTTTCCACGATGCGTTGCAGGCCGATGAGTTGGGCGCCTTCGTCCAGGGCGATCAGTGTGACGCCCTGCGTCGCCCGGCCCAGTTCGCGGATTTCGCTGACGCGGGTGCGCACCAGCACGCCCTTGTCGGTGATGAGCATGATTTCGTCGTGCCCCCGCACCAGTGTGGCGGCGACGACCTTGCCATTGCGCTCGCTTTGCGAGATGGCGATCATGCCCTTGGTGCCACGGCCGTGGCGCGTGTACTCGGTAATGCCGGTGCGCTTGCCGTAGCCGTTCTCGGTGGCGGTCAGCACGCTTTGCGTCTCGTCTTCGGCGACCAGCATGGCAATCACGCTCTGGCCTTCTTCGAGCGTCATGCCGCGCACGCCACGTGCCTGGCGACCCAAGGGGCGGACATCGTTCTCGTCGAAGCGCACCGCCTTGCCGCCATCAGAGAACAGCATGACGTCGTGCTGGCCGTCGGTCAGTGCGGCGCCAATGAGGTAGTCGCCTTCGTCGAGGTTGACGGCAATGATGCCGCCCTTGCGGGGGTTGGAGAAATCGTCGAGCGCGGTTTTCTTGACCGTGCCCATGCTGGTTGCCATGAACACATAGTGGTCAGCAGGGAAGGTGCGCATGGTGCCGGTGAGCGGCAGCACGACGTTGATCTTCTCTCCCTCGACCAGCGGGAACATGTTGACGATGGGCCGCCCGCGCGAACCGCGCGAGCCGGCAGGCACTTCCCAGACCTTGAGCCAGTACAGGCGGCCACGGTTGGAGAAGCACAGGATGTAGTCGTGCGTGTTGGCGATGAAGAGCTGGTCGATCCAGTCGTCTTCCTTGGTCGCCGTGGCCTGTTTGCCGCGCCCGCCGCGCTTTTGCGCGCGGTATTCGGACAGCGGCTGGCTCTTGATGTAGCCCGTGTGGCTGAGCGTGACCACCATGTCGGTGGGTGTGATCAGGTCTTCGGTGGACAGGTCTTGCGCGCTGTATTCGACCAGGCTGCGGCGCGCGCCGAGCTTGGTTTGGCCGAACTCCTGCTTGATGGCAGTCAGTTCGTCGCCAATGATGGTCGAGACGCGCTCGGGCGTGGCCAGGATGTCCAGCAGGTCTTCGATGACCGCCATGATGTCCTTGTACTCGGCGACGATCTTGTCTTGCTCCAGCCCGGTGAGGCGCTGCAGGCGCATCTGCAAAATTTCTTGTGCCTGGGTGTCCGACAGGCGGTACAGGCCGTCCTGGCCCATGCCGAATTCCCTGTCCAGCCCCTCGGGACGGTAGTCGTCGGCATTGATGACGCCGCCATCGGTGCGCGTGCGGGTGAGCATTTCGCGCACCAGCTTGCTGTCCCAGGAGCGCGCCATCAGTTCGGTTTTGGCAACCGGTGGCGTGGGGGCGCTGCGAATGATGGCAATGAAATCGTCGATGTTGGCCAGCGCCACGGCCAGGCCTTCGAGCACATGGCCGCGGTCGCGCGCCTTGCGCAGTTCGAACACCGTGCGCCGGGTGACCACCTCGCGGCGGTGCTGCAAGAAGACGCTGACCAGGTCCTTGAGATTGCACAAGCGCGGCTGGCCGTCGATCAGCGCCACCATGTTCATGCCAAAGGTGTCCTGCAGCTGCGTCTGCTTGTACAGGTTGTTCAGCACCACCTCGGGGACTTCGCCGCGCTTGAGCTCGATCACCAGGCGCATGCCCGATTTGTCGGACTCGTCCTGGATGTGGCTGATGCCTTCAATCTTCTTCTCGTGCACCAGCTCGGCCATGCGCTCCTGCAGCGTCTTCTTGTTGACCTGGTAGGGCAGCTCATCCACGATGATGGACTGGCGCTGGCCCCGGTCGATGTCTTCAAAGTGGCAGCGCGCGCGCATCACCACCTTGCCGCGCCCGGTGCGGTAGCCGTCCTTGACGCCATTGATGCCGTAAATGATGCCGGCGGTAGGGAAATCAGGTGCCGGGATGATCTCCATCAGGTCGTCGATCGAGGCCTCCGGGTGGTGCAGCAGGTGCAGGCAGGCGTCCACCACTTCGTTCAGGTTGTGCGGCGGAATATTGGTCGCCATACCCACTGCAATGCCCGACGAGCCATTGACCAGCAGGTTGGGCAGCTTGCTAGGCAGCACCAGAGGTTCTTTCTCGCTGCCGTCGTAGTTTGGGCCGAAATCGACGGTTTCCTTGTCGATGTCGCCCAGCATCTCGTGGGCAATCTTGGCCAGGCGGATTTCCGTGTACCGCATGGCGGCGGCGTTGTCGCCGTCCACCGAGCCGAAGTTGCCTTGACCGTCCACCAGCATATGGCGCAGGGAAAAATCCTGCGCCATGCGAACGATGGTGTCGTACACCGCGCTGTCGCCGTGCGGGTGGTATTTGCCGATCACGTCGCCGACGATGCGGGCAGATTTCTTGTAGGGCCGATTCCAGTCGTTGTTGAGCTCGTGCATGGCGAACAGCACGCGCCGATGCACGGGTTTGAGGCCGTCTCGCGCATCGGGAAGCGCCCGTCCCACGATCACGCTCATGGCGTAATCCAGATAGCTGCGCCGCATTTCCTCTTCGAGGCTGATCGGGAGAGTTTCTTTGGCGAACTGGGTCATGGATAAGGTACAAAACGGCCGGAATCGGGCATTTTAGGCGCAAGGCTTTGTAGCTGTAGAGCAACGTTTAAGCTTTCAAGCGCTTTTGTCCTACGGTCTGAGCGGTATGTGGGGCCACTCTCCCCTGTTACGTATGGCACAATTCGGTCAACGTTTTTGGTGGTGGTCACCGAATAACGTCCTTGATTCGCAGCGCTGCTGCGGCCTTTGCCCCCAAGAGGAGAACCATGAATAAACTGAACAAAGTGGCGATGTTGTTGGCCTCTGCAGCGCTTGCTACCGCCGCTGGTGCCCAGACTGTTGATAACTGGAAAAACGGTACCAATGAACTGGTCTGGAAGAACGGCACCAACGAACTGTGCTGGCGCGATGCCAACTGGACCCCTGCTACGGCAGCTCCTGGCTGCGACGGCGCTCTGGCTGCTCCCGTAGCCGCTGCACCGGCACCGGCACCTGCAGCTGCTCCCGCTCCTGCTCCCGCTCCTGCCCCCGCAGTGGCTACTTCGAGCAAGGTCACCTATGCTGCCGATGCCTTCTTCGACTTTGACAAGTCGGTTCTGAAGCCCGCAGGCAAGGCCAAGCTGAATGATCTGGTTTCCAAGGTTCAAGGCATCAACCTTGAAGTGATCATTGCCGTGGGCCACACCGACTCTATCGGTACCGACGCCTACAACCAGAAGCTGTCGGTTCGCCGCGCTGAAGCCGTCAAGGCCTATCTGGTGTCCAAGGGTATCGAAAAGAGCCGCGTCTACACCGAAGGCAAGGGCGAGAAGCAGCCTGTGGCCGATAACAAGACCAAAGAAGGTCGCGCCAAGAACCGCCGCGTAGAGATCGAAGTGGTCGGTACCCGCGCTGCCCAGTAATCTTTGATTGCTGATAAAAAAGCCCCGGCAACGGGGCTTTTTTCATGGTTTTTTGCTTCCATGCTTTTGCCATCGATCGCTGAAATGACGAATACCGCCAACGTTGACCCTGCCGAACTGGCCAAGTTTTCCGATCTCGCCCATCGCTGGTGGGACAAGGACAGCGAGTTTCGTCCGCTGCACGAAATAAACCCCTTGCGCCTGGCGTGGGTCGATTCCATCGCCCCCCTTTCGGGCAAGCAGGTGCTTGATGTCGGGTGCGGTGGTGGCATTCTCGCGGACGCCATGGCGCGCAAGGGTGCCCAGGTGCTGGGCATCGACCTGGCTACCAAGTCCCTCAAAGTCGCCCAGTTGCACGCTCTGGAAGCTGAGACCCCCCGCGTAAGCTACCGGGAGATCAGCGCCGAGGCCCTGGCGCAGGAGCAGCCGGCGGGCTTCGACACCGTCACCTGCATGGAAATGCTGGAGCATGTCCCTGACCCGGACTCCATTGTCCGTGCTTGTGCCCAATTGGTGCGGCCAGGTGGTTGGGTGTTTTTCTCCACCATCAACCGCAACGCCAAGGCGTTTGCATTTGCCATTCTGGGGGCCGAATACCTGCTGAAGCTGTTGCCCCGTGGTACCCATGAATATGCGCGTCTGATCCGCCCCAGTGAGCTGGCAAAAAGCTGCCGCGACGCTGGTTTGGACATTGCCCATACGAGGGGACTGGAGCATAACCCGCTCACTGGGCGCTATTGGCTTAGCCAAAACACCAGCGTGAACTACCTGGTGGCGGCGCAGCGACTGCCTTCCGATGTTTGAAGGTGTCCGCGCTGTTCTGTTTGATCTGGACGGAACGCTCATCGATAGCGCTACCGACCTTGGCCATGCTGCCGACAAGATGCGTACCGACCGTGGCCTGGAGCCGCTGCCGCTTGCTGATTACCGTGCCATGGCAGGCGCCGGCGCACGCGGCATGCTGGGTGTGGCGTTTGGCATTGGGCCCGGAGATCCAGACTTTGACTTGCTGCGCGAAGAGTTCTTTGCCAATTACACGGCGTGCATGTTCAACCATACGGCAGCATTCGACGAGGTGGTCGAGCTGCTGGCTACCCTCACGGCGCGTGGCTTTCTTTGGGGTATTGTGACCAACAAGGCGGCGCGTTTCACCGAGCCGCTGCTGCGCACCCTGCCGGTTTTCGCGAACTGTGCTGTCGCCATCAGCGGCGACACCACGCTGCACGCGAAGCCGCATCCAGAGCCCCTGTTCGAGGCTGCGCGGCGCCTGAGGGTCGCTCCAGGCCAGTGTATTTATGTGGGGGACGACGAGCGCGACATCGTGGCAGGACGGGCAGCAGGCATGCCCACCGTGGCCGCCAACTATGGCTATCTTGGCGCCACTGCATCGGTCAGGGCCTGGGGTGCCGACGCAGAAATTAATTCGCCTGCGCAGCTCTTGCAATTCCTGTCTTCCCGCTTAATATAGGGGGTTTGGGGCTGCCCTGGTTTCGACGTGGGTTCGGAATCGGCGTGGTGCATGTCGAGCTTGATTGGCGCTCGTAAATCTGCATTCAAAAAACTAACTGCAAACGACGAACGTTTCGCACTCGCTGCTTAATTGCCAGTGAGCCTTGCAACAGTTGGCCGATGGGCTGGGCAAGGGGGTATCGAGCAATCGGTGCCTCCCGGCTGCAAGGATAATTACATGGGCTGGCCCTGATCCGGGTACCTTGGGTTGGGGCGAGACAATAGGGTGCTGGCGGCCGGTAGAGCGTGCGACTGCGCGATGCCGGTGGCGAGACTTAAATCAGACCGCTAAACATGTAGATCTGCCCGGTAAAGGCTTGCGGACGCGGGTTCAATTCCCGCCAGCTCCACCACTATTCAAAAAACCAACCGTTCCCGGTTGGTTTTTTTTCGCCCTTTCTCCCCAGTGTTGGTGCCGTTGCAGAACTGACCTGCTAGACCGCACAGTGCCGATCCACAATGACCAGGGTGTTCCACGGGCCTGCTGATACTTTCAGCGAGGATACAAGGTGATCACCATGGACATGATTGGCAAGGTCAGGCGCATGAAGCTGCGCGAACAACACTCCCTCAGCCCCGAGAAAATTGCAGACGCTGTCGGCCGTGAGATGGAAGGCCGGAAATTCGGATAATTTTTGGCTCCTAGCGCTTATCGGGCTTGCGTTGGCAGCTATGAAAAACGAAGCTACTCCCGCAGCAGCGCCAGGGCCGCAGCCACGTCCTGCTCGGTCACTCCGGGGAGCGGGTCCAGCCGGCTCGCAAGCTGACCCAGAGCGGCGGGGTCCTTTTGCAACTGCCCAATGGCGGCGCCCGCCTCCTTGGGGGCATCAAATGCCAGGCTTTGCAGCAGCAAACGCCCATCGGCGTCCACCAGCTTGAAATAGAACTTGCCATCCTGCTCGCGGTACTGCTTGAAGGAGGGCAGGGCGATTTTGGCGACTTTGGCGGCTTTGGCCGCCGTGCTGGCCTGCGCCAGGCTGCGCAAACCCACGGCGTTGCGCAGTTCGCGCAGGAAGGGCGTGGCCAGTGCACGGGCACGCTCGGCGCCGGCCAGCAGCGTGGCTTCGATGCGGGCCGGGTCGGCCATCAGGGCCTCGTACTGGGCGCGCATCGGGGCCACCACCGAATCCACGCGCTCGAGCAGCATGGCCTTGGCCTCGCCCCAGGCAATGCCATCGGCGTACTGCTGGCGCAGCGCGGCGGTTTCGTCGGGCGTGGAGAAGGCCTGGTAGATTTGGAACAGGGCCGAGCCCTCGGTCTCCTTGGGCTCCCCGGGCGCACGCGAGTCGGTGTCGATGCCCTGGATCAGCTTTTGCAGCTGCGCCTTGCTGGCAAATAGTGGAATCGTGTTGTCGTAGCTCTTGCTCATCTTGCGGCCATCCAGGCCGGGCAGGGTGGCGACGTGCTCGTCAATGGCGGCCTCGGGCAGCACGAAATGCTCGCCGTAGAGGTGGTTGAAGCTCGCGCCCATGTCGCGCGCCATCTCGATATGCTGCACCTGGTCGCGCCCCACGGGCACCTTGTGCGCCTTGAACATCAAAATGTCGGCGGCCATCAGCACCGGGTACATGAAGAGACCGGCGGTCACGCCGTCGTCGCTCTCGCGGCCGGCTTCGTGGTTCTTGTCCACGCTGGCCTTGTAGGCATGGGCGCGGTTGAGTAGGCCCTTGCCGGTCACGCAGGTCAGCAGCCAGGTCAGCTCGGGGATTTCGGGGATGTCCGACTGGCGGTAAAAAATCACTTTCTCAGGATTGAGCCCGGCAGCCAGCCAACTTGCGGCGATCTCCAGCGTCGAGCGCTGAATGCGCGCCGGGTCTTCGCATTTGATGAGCGCGTGGTAGTCGGCCAGAAAGTAAAAACTTTGCACGCCGGGGCGCAGACTGGCCGCGACGGACGGGCGGATCGAGCCAACAAAATTGCCCAGGTGCGGTGTGCCGGTGGTCGTGATGCCGGTGAGAAAACGGGTGGTGCTCATGACGAAATCAAAATCAAAAAAGGCTCAGCCCAGCAGGGCGACAAGAGGCGACAGCAGCAGGTTGATGGCAGCGTAGCCCAGCGACATCAGCGGGGTCAGCCACAGCGTGCCGACGACGCCAGCGAGCACCAGCGCCATGACGATGAAGAAGCCCCAGGGCTCGACGCGCGACACCATTTGTGCCTGCTTCCAGGGCAACAGCCCCACCAGAACCCGCCCACCATCGAGCGGTGGCAGCGGAAACAGATTGAAGGCCCACATCACGAGGTTGACCAGGACGCCGGCACGCGCCATTTCCATGAAGAACCGTTCGTTCACGCCCATGGCCACCAATGCCACCAGCAGCAGGGCCCACAAAATGGCCTGGATGAAGTTCGACACCGGTCCCGCCAGTGCCACCCAGATCATGTCGCGCTTGGGGTTGCCCAGCGCGCCGAAATTCACTGGCACCGGCTTGGCGTAGCCAAACAGAAAGGCGCCCGAGGTGGCGAAGTACAGGATCAGCGGCATCAGGATGGTGCCGACCGGATCAATGTGCGTGAAGGGATTGAGCGTGACGCGCCCCAGGCGCGTCGCCGTAGGGTCGCCAAAGTGCCGCGCCACATAGCCGTGGGCAGCCTCGTGCACCGTGATGGCGAATAGCACTGGCAGTGCGTAGATGAGGACGGTCTGGAGGGTGTTGGAAAAGTTCACCGGCCACATTGTCCCTTAGAACGTGTTTACGATCTCGCAGGAGGCCCCTGGGAGATCGTAAATACGTTCTTATGCCGCGCATTGCGCGCTGCGCACACCCCAAAGTGTGGCCAGGGACGCGATTTGGTAGCGCCAGATGGTGTCTTTTTGCTATCTTATAAATAGCTTGAAGCGCTTATTGGATAAGCGCTATAGGCCTATTTTTATAAAATTCAGAGCCCAAGCGCTGCCAGCTTGCCGCGCCCCTCGCGGACCACTTCGGGGTCGCCACCGCGCTCCATGGGCGTCAGGTCCAGCACCGTGGTGGGCTGCGACGGGCAGGCACCCGCATCGATCACGCCGTCGATCAGCTTGTCAAAGCGGGCCAGGATTTCCTCGGCGTCGTTCATGGATTGCGTTTCGCCCGGTGCGATCAAGGTGGTGCCCAGCAGCGGCCCGCCGTGCAGCTCCAGCAGCGCCTGCAGTGCCGCGCCTTCGGGCACGCGCAGACCAATCGTCTTGCGGCTGGGGTGGCTGATGCGGCGCGGCACTTCCTTGGTGGCGTCGAGGATGAAGGTGTACGGCCCCGGCGTGCCCAGCTTGAGCAGCCGGTACTGGCGATTGTCCACGCGTGCGTAGCTGGCCAGCTCCGAGAGGTCGCGGCACAACAGCGTCAGATGGTGCTTGTCGTCCACGCCGCGGATGCGGCGCAGGCGGTCCACGGCGGCCTTGTCGTCCAGCTGGCAGACCAGGGCATAGCTGGAATCGGTGGGAACTGCCAGCACGCCGCCTTGCTGCAGCAGGGCGGTGGCCTGTTTGATCAAACGGGGCTGCGGGTTGTCGGGATGGACTTCGAAATACAGGGCCATGGAAAATAGGGGGAATGGATTCAGCGGCCTGGGTGGATGTGCGCCGCCACCAGATCCCAGGCGGGCGTCAGGTCCGCCGGCAAGGGGGGCAGGATACCCAGATCGGTGTGGGATTCGTCGGGGCTGTGGAAGTCGCTGCCGCGCGATGCCGCCAGGCCGAGTTCGCGCGCCAGGTCAGCATAGCGCACGGCCTCGCTGGCGGAATGGCTGCCGGTGACGACCTCGACGCCGCGCCCGCCGTGCTGCTGGAATTCAGAGAACAGGGCGAATTCTTCGTTGGGCGTGAAGCGGTAGCGCGCCGGGTGCGCAATGACGGCCACGCCGCCTGCTTCGGTGATCCAGCGCACCGCGTCGCCGAGGGCAGCCCAGCGGTGGGGCACGTAGCCGGGTTTGCCTTCGACCAGGTATTTGCGGAACACCTCGGAAGTGTCGCGGCAGATGCCGGCTTCCACCAGAAAGCGCGCGAAGTGGGTGCGCGAGACCAGTTCTGGGTTGCCCACATAGCGCAGCGCACCCTCGTACGCACCGGCAATGCCGACCGCAGCCAGCTGCCCGGCCATGTCGCGCGCCCGCTCCAGACGCCCGCCGCGCGTGGCGGCCAGGCCTTGCACCATTTGCGGGTTGGTCGGATCGAACCCCAGGCCGACGATGTGCACCGTGGTGCCGGCAAAGGTGACGGAAATCTCGACACCGGTGATATAGGCCATGCCCAGCGCCTGGGCGGCGGCAAGCGCGCGCGCCTGGCCGCCCACTTCGTCGTGGTCGGTCAGGGCCCACAGGTCCACGCCGTTGGCGTGCGCTCGCGCTGCCAGCACCTCGGGCGTGAGGGTGCCGTCAGAGACGACGGAGTGGCAGTGCAGGTCGGCGTTGGCGTACATAGTTGCGACCATCTTACGGTTTTGTGTTCGCCGGGTGGTCACTAGGGGTAAACCCAAGCGTCAGCCGCCTCGCTCGTTAAAATGTGAACGAATGTATCTATGGCCCCTGTTGTGTACGACAGTGGTGGTTTGACAGTTTTTCGGAAAAAATATGCAACTCGACAATGTCAGTGTCTCGCGCAAGCTCTGGGGTGCCTTTTTGGCGCTGATGCTCGCCATGCTGGTGATTTCTGGCGTTCAGCAATACCGCGCCAACACTTCCATGGTCAACGCCATGGACGAAGTCGTTCATATCGACGAGCGGATCGCCACAGCCGTACGCTGGCGCGGCGCCACTGAAATTGCCGTCAACATGGTCATGGGTGCGGCGGTGACGTCCGACTCTGTGCTGGCAGAGCAGTACAACGCCAAGGTCAAGGCCATCATTGGCGACATCAACAAGCTTCAGGAAAAGGTCGTTGCCGAGGCCACTGCGCCGGACGAAAAGGCGGCGGTGGACAAGGTACTTGTCGCGCGCAAGGCGGTGCTGGCGGCAACCGCCAAGACCTGGGATCTCAAGGGCGCGGGCGATGTGGCGGCGACGCAGGCCTTCGCCGATGATCAGTTTGCGCCACTGATCGCCGGCTACCTCAAAGACCAGGATGCCTTTGTCGAGACCCTGCGCCAGCATGGCGCTGCGGTGCGGGCGGAGGCGCTCTTGCAGCGTACGTCCTACGCCATCCAGGGGTTGGTGGCAGCCACTGTACTGATGGCCGTTTTCCTGCTGCTGGCCTGGAAGCTGGTGCGCTCCATCACCGTGCCGCTGGCCCAGGCGGGGGAGCTGATCGACGCCATTGCCGCTGGCGACCTCACGCGCGAACTGCACCCCACGCGCAAGGACGAATTCGGCCACATGCTGCGCGCGCTCTCGGGCATGACCGAGAAATTGCGCAGTGTGGTGGGCGACGTGCGCACTGGTGTCGAGGCGGTCTCGCTGGCGTCGTCCGAGATCGCCATTGGCAACCAGGACCTGTCGGCCCGCACCGAGCAATCGGCCTCCAATTTGCAGGAGACTGCGGCCAGCATGGAGCAGCTCACCACTACCGTCACGCAGTCCGCCGATACGGCGCGCCAGGCCAATCAGCTGGCCGCCAACGCCGCCAAGGCCGCCACGCGCGGCGGCGAAGTGGTGGGGCAGGTCGTCAGCAGCATGGAGGAAATTAGCCAGAGCGCGCGCAAGATTGCCGACATCATCGGCGTCATCGATGGGATCGCCTTTCAGACCAACATCCTGGCGCTCAATGCCGCCGTCGAGGCGGCCCGGGCGGGCGAGCAGGGGCGCGGTTTTGCCGTCGTGGCGTCCGAAGTGCGCAGCCTGGCCGGGCGCAGCGCCGAGGCGGCCAAGGAGATCAAGCAGCTCATTGGCACTTCGGTCGCGAATGTCGAAACGGGCTCGCGCCAAGTAACCGAGGCCGGCCAGAGCATGGAGGAAATCGTTGCCAGCGTGCACCGTGTGAGCGATTTGATTGGCGAGATCACGGCATCGTCCACCGAGCAGCGCGACGGCATTGCCCAGGTGAACCAGGCCGTGACCCAGCTCGACCAGATGACGCAGCAAAACGCGGCTTTGGTGGAGCAGTCCACCGCCGCGGCGACGGCGCTGCGCGACCAGGCCCAGCACCTGACCGGTGTGGTGTCGGTGTTCAACGTGGGCGCTGTGGCGCTGACGCCCGCCGGCGCACCGCTGCACCGCAGTGCGCCGGCGCCGGCCCGACCTGCTGCTTTGCGAGCTGCCCCGGCCCCGCGCAAGCTGGGCGCCGCGCCTGCTGCACGGGCTGCGGTTGCTGGGCCGGAAAAAACCAAAACAGGCACCGCAACCGGCGCATACCGCGCACCCGTTGTCCCTGCGGCCCGCATCGCTGCGCCCGCCAAGCGCCAAGCTGCGGCTGTGGCAGAAGGCGACTGGGAAAGCTTCTAGACCTGCGCCCCCTCCACCAGAAACTGCACTTTTCGCTCGCCTTTCCATTCGTTGACGTCGAGCCGAAAGGCCAGCAGCACGCGGGCGGGCAGTGGGTCGGTGTGGCCAAACCAGATACCGTCCACCGGCCGGCCCTGGTGGCGCAGCTTGAGCGAGAGGTGTTTTTCGCCCACCAGCCGCTGGCTGAGCACCTCCACTTCTTCGCTGAAGGTGGGCGGCGCAAAGCCCTGGCCCCAGACTTCGCGGTGCAGCGTGTCCACCAGATCGGCGCGGCAGTATTCGCTCGCCAGCGTGCCGTCGGTGTCGATGCGGCGCGTCAGGGCAGCGGCGTCCAGCCATTCGCGCGCCACCTGCGCCAGCGCCTGCTCGAACACTGCGAACTGACCGGCCGCCAGCGTGCAGCCCGCCGCCATGGCGTGGCCGCCGAACTTGAGCAGCACGCCAGGGTGGCGCTTGGCGACCAGGTCCAGCGCGTCGCGTAGATGAAACCCGGCGATCGAGCGGCCCGAGCCCTTGAGTTCGCCCTCTGCGCCCGGCGCGCCGCTGGTGGCGAACACGAAAGTGGGGCGGTGCAGCTTGTCCTTGATGCGCGAGGCGACGATGCCGACCACGCCCTCGTGGAAATCGGCGTCGAACACGCTGACGGCGGGCGGGGGTTCGGCCCCTTCTTCAAACAGGTTCTCGGCCATCAGCAGCGCTTGCTCGCGCATGCCGCCCTCGATGTCGCGGCGCTCGCGGTTGATGGCGTCGAGCTGGGCGGCAAGTTGCGCCGCGTGGCCTGCGTCGTCCGTCAGCAGGCATTCAATACCCAGTGACATGTCCGACAGGCGCCCCGCGGCGTTGATGCGCGGGCCCAGGGCAAAGCCAAAATCCAAGCTCGTGGCAGCGTCTATCTTGCGCCCGGCTGCCGCAAACAGCGCGGTGATGCCAGCAGGCGCGTAGCCCGTGCGGATGCGCTTCAAGCCCTGCGCGACCAGGCGCCGGTTGTTGGCGTCCAGCCGCACCACGTCGGCCACGGTGCCCAGGGCGACGAGGGGCAGCAGCGGCTCAAGGCGCGGCTGTGTGGCCTTGTCGAAGGTTCCGCGCGCGCGCAGTTCGCTGCGCAGCGCCAGCAGCACGTAAAACATCACGCCCACGCCGGCCAGGGCCTTGCTCTCGAAGCCGCAGCCCGGCTGGTTGGGGTTGACGATGGCGTCGGCCATGGGGAGCTGTTCGCCCGGCAGGTGGTGGTCGGTCACCAGCACCGCGAGCCCCAGCGCCTTGGCCTCGGCCACGCCCTCGACGCTGGCGATGCCGTTGTCCACGGTGACGAGCAGGTCCGCGCCACGCTCCTTCACGCGGCGGGCGATCGGCGCCGTCAGGCCATAGCCGTCTACCACACGGTCGGGCACAAGGTAGTCCACGTGCTCTGCGCCCAGCAAACGCAGGCCGCGCAGCGCCACGGCGCAGGCGGTGGCGCCGTCGCAGTCGTAGTCGGCGACGATGCAGATGCGCTGCTGCGCGGCGATGGCGTCGGCCAGCAGCCGGGCAGCGGCGGCGATGCCTTTGAGGCCGGCGGGCGGCAGCAGGCGCGCCAAGCCGTCGTCCAGCTCGTCGTGGCTCAGCACACCGCGCGCCGCAAACAGGCGTGCCAGCAGCGGGTGCACGCCCGCTTGCTCCAGCGCCCAGGCGGCGCGTGGGGGCACTTGCCTTGCTACTATGTTCATAGCTGCTCGCGCAATTGGGGTAAGCGATGGCGGCCAAAAAGGCTTGAAATTTTCTGTCCCAGGCTGCGCGGTGCGCTGCGCCACGAGAGCGCGCCGCGCTCGCCGCACAGCGTGATCTGCACCGGCTGGCCTTGCGCCGCGCGCGCCGCCAGTTGTGCCACGGCGCCAGCGTCCAGCGCCTCCCAGGCGCTGCGCCACGCAGCCCAATCTTCACGCAGGGCGGGGCCGCGCAGCGACTCCACCACTTGCGGGGGTGGGCTGGCGGGCAGCGGTGCAGGCAGGGCGCCCGACCCATGCAGCCAGAAGGCGTTGACCGGCGGCAGGCCGCGCGCTTCGCGGGCGTCGGTGAGTGCGTGGGTGTAGAGCAGCATCTGCATTTCGCTGTGCAGGCGGCGCAGGGGTGCAGCGGCGGCTTCGTGCGGCAGCCAGGCGCGCACATCGCGCTGCAGCGCGCGGTCGAGCGAGGCGGTGGCCACTTCGGCCAGCAGCGGGCCGCTCGCCAGCCAGCGCCCTGGCTGCTCGTAGTGCAGGGCCATGCCGTCTTGCGCGAACCAGGGCGCCATCAGCGCCAGCAGCGCGCGCGATTCTTCGTCGCCGAGGTCCAGGCCGGCCGGGTCCGAGAGCGTGACGTGGTCGGTGCGCACCTGCCAGTGGCAGGGGGTGACAAAGGCCCAGCCGTCGCCCGGCTTGGCGGCGTTGGCCAAGCCGGTCTGTGCGGCGTGCAGTGCGGCGAAGGCAATGCGCCCGTCCGCGTCGCCCAGGCCCAGCGTGCGGCCGAGCGCGCGCTCGTGCGGGGGCGAGAAGCACTCTTCGTCCTGCACATCGGCAGCCAGTGGGGTGAGTTGCCTGATCAGGCGTTCGAGCTGCGGCAGCGCCAGGCCTTGCCAGGCCTGGGCGCTGCCCGGTGAGCTGGTGGCTGCCCAGGGCAGCAGCAAATGGGTTGTGTCCGACATGCCCGCGATTGTGCGCCGGGGCACAATCGCGCACTCATGCAAATCCGAGAGCGTGCTATGCACTTTTACATACCCGCGTTGGGCAGCCAGGCCAGTGAGCGCAAGACGCGACGCGCAGGCAAGGCCCGCGCCTTGCCAAACGGCGCAACGCTGCGGGCGCTGGCCTGGCTGCCCAACCCTTCGGGAAAGCCGGGAAAAGGCCCTGCCACTGCGTTGCAGGCCACTTGCGGTGTCCATACCGCGGCGTGTCCTGCGTCTTGTTGCCGGACCTTTTCCCGGCTTTCGCGGGTATGTAAAAGTGCATAGCACGCTCTACGAACTGGCGCTCGGCTGGCGCTATACGCGTGCTGGCCGTGCCACGCGCCGCAACGGCTTCATCTCCTTCATCTCGGGTGTGTCCATGCTGGGCATTGCGCTCGGGGTGGCGGCGCTGATCATCGTGCTCTCGGTGATGAACGGCTTTCAGAAAGAGGTGCGCGACCGCATGCTCAGCGTGGTCTCGCACATCGAAATCTTCGCACCGGGCGGCGCGGCCATGGCCGACCCGCAGCTCACCATGCAGGAGGCGCGGCGCAATCCGCAGGTGGTTGGCGCGGCCCCCTTTGTCTCCTCCCAGGCGCTGCTGGCGCGTGGCGAAGACATGAAAGGCGCCCTGGTGCGCGGCATCGACCCGGCGCACGAAGCCGAGGTGACGGACCTTGCCAGCACCAACGCGGCGGCGATCGCGAAGCTGACGCCGGGCTCGTTCAAGGTGGTGCTGGGCGTTGAGCTGGCGCGCGACTTGGGTGTGGAAGTGGGCGATCTGGTCACGCTGATCGCGCCGTCCGGCCAGGTGACGCCAGCGGGCGTGGTGCCGCGCCTCAAGCAGGTGACCGTGGCGGGCACTTTCAACTCGGGCCACTACGAGTACGACTCGACGCTGGTGCTGCTGCACATCGAGGATGCCGAGCGCATCTTCCGGCTGGAGGGCCCGACCGGCGTGCGCCTGCGCCTCACCGACCTGCACCAGGCGCGCGATGTGGCGCAGCAACTCGCCGGCACGCTCAGCGGCAACCTCCTGATTCGCGACTGGACACAGCAGAACCGCACCTGGTTCGCGGCGGTGCAGGTCGAAAAACGCATGATGTTCATCATCCTCACGCTCATCGTCGCGGTGGCGGCGTTCAACCTCGTCTCCACCCTGGTGATGACGGTGCAGGACAAGCGCGCGGACATCGCCATCCTGCGCACGCTCGGCGCGAGCCCGCGCAGCATCATGGGAATTTTTGTCGTGCAGGGCGCCATGGTGGGCGTGATCGGCACCTTGGCCGGCCTGCTGCTGGGCCTGGGGATCGCCTTCAACATCGACGTGATCGTGCCGGCCATCGAGCACCTGCTGCACGCGAGCTTTTTGCCCAAGGATATTTACCTCATCAGCAAGATGCCGAGCGACCCGCAGCAGAGCGACATCGTGCCGATCGCGCTGATCTCGCTGGTGCTGGCCTTTGTCGCCACGCTGTACCCGAGCTGGCGTGCCAGCCGCGTCAACCCTGCGGAGGCATTGCGCTATGAATAATATAGCTGTTGGCGCTTATGGTACAAGCGCTGGAGGCCAGATAGGCTTGAAAAATGATGTTGTCTTGCAAGCCCGTGGTCTGACCAAGCGCTTCACCGAAGGGCGCCTGGACGTGACCGTGCTGCAAGGTGTGGACCTTGATGTGTACGCCGGCGAAACGCTGGCGATCGTGGGCGCCTCGGGCTCGGGCAAGAGCACGCTCTTGCACCTGATGGGTGCGCTCGATGCGCCCACGTCCGGCAATGTGCAGCTCCTAGGGCAGGACCTGGCGCGGCGCTCTGCCGCCGAGCAGGGCGCTTTGCGCAACCAGCACCTGGGCTTCGTCTACCAGTTCCACCATTTGCTGCCCGAGTTCAGCGCGCTCGACAACGTCGCCATGCCGCTGCGTATTCGCCGCCTGCCGTACGAGGAATGCACGCGCCAGGCCGCGCAGATGCTGGCCCAGGTAGGGCTGAGCGAGCGCGTGCAGCACCGCCCGGCCGAACTCTCGGGCGGCGAGCGACAGCGCGTGGCGATTGCGCGTGCCTTGGTCACGCGCCCCGCCTGCGTGCTGGCCGACGAGCCCACCGGCAACCTCGACCGCAGCACCGCCGAGGGCGTGTTCCAGCACATGCTGCAACTGGCGCGCGAGCAGGGCACGGCCTTTGTCCTGGTGACGCACGACGAAACCCTGGCGGCGCGCTGCGACCGGGTGCTGCGGCTGGTGGCGGGACGGCTTCAGGACGCTTCGGATTGAATCCTTCGGCCCGTAGAGGTGGGGACGGTGGGGAAGGCGCTTGAGGGTGTAGCGCTCATTTTTCCGTGGTGAGCCAAAGCGCGGAGGCCGGGATATCCGTCCACCCAACTCGGGGCAGCAGAAAAGTCGGCTGCCTGGCCTCCCAACACTCCTTCAATCGTGCTGGTGGCTACCCCCAATGGATCTGGTGGAAATCAAAATCCTCGGTCAGTGTGGGTTTGACAATCTCGAAATAGGGTGAGACATCGAAATCGCGAGGCGCAAACAGCCGGCGGTCGTGGATATGGAAAATGGTCTCGGTCACCGCGTGGTGGCGTTCCGGGTCTTCCTGGCGATCCACGGTGATGGTGGGCAGCAAGGGGTAGCCAACGCTTTGAAACGCCTCGGCAATCAGCGAAGAACAAATGGCACGCGTTGGGTCGCCACTGCCCAGGGCCAGCAGGCGCCGGCGCCAAAGCCCGTGCACTGGCAGGGCCGGCAAAAAGTAGCGTGCCAGGTCGAAGACATTCCGTAGGTCGTACTGCGCCCCCAGCTTGCTGGTGATTTCCATCAGCACTTGCTGCAGGTCGGTAGCACTCAGGCCGATGGGACGGCAGATACGCGTCGGGTAGGTGTAGTAATGCGACAAGGGGCGTTTGCAGACACCGTCAAGCATGTCCGCCTCGATGAGCAGATACGGCTCACCGAGCGCGTTGAACCCGCCGAGCTGCGGGCCGACAAAGAATGCCGCATGCGACCAGGTGGACTGTGTGAAGTACTTGATGACGGTGGAGACACGGCTGTTGCCTTCTATGAGCAGCACGTCGCCCGGTTGCAGTTGTTGTGCGAGCGCTGCGCGGTCCGTGGGCATGCCGGTCTGGATGCTGGTGTGCGGCTGCGACAGATAGCGTGCCAGCGCTCGCCCAAGGGAAAGTAGAAGGCTGTGAAACATGGTGATCGGGTGTACACAGGGTACATGCGCTCGGAGAGTACGCCAAAGCAGCATATCCAGGGAGCTGCTGCAGGCACTTGCGGCATGATGTTTGCGATGCCCCTCTGGATCGACACCCACTGCCACCTGGACGCGCGTGAGTTCGCGCATGACGTCGATGCTGTGCGCCAGCGTGCCCGCGAGCGCGGTGTCGGCCACATCGTGATTCCGGCGGTGGACGTGCACAACTTCGAAGCGGTACGGGGTCTGGCGCATCGCTACGGCGACAGCTACGCGCTGGGGATCCACCCGCTGTGCTCGCCCGGTGCGGGCGAGGCCGATCTGCAGGCGCTCGAATGCGCGCTGGACGCGGGTCAGCGCGACCCGGCGCTGGTGGCTGTGGGTGAAATCGGGCTCGACTATTTCGTGCCCGAACTCGATGCCGACCACCAGGAGGCCCTGCTGCGCGCGCAACTGCGCCTGGCGCGGCGCTTTGATTTGCCCGTGCTGCTGCATGTGCGCCGCTCGGTGGACCGCGTGCTCAAGGCGCTGCGTGAGGTGCCGGTGCCGGGTGGCATTGCCCATGCCTTCAATGGGAGCGCACAGCAGGCCCGACGCTTGGTTGGCATGGGATTCAAGCTCGGTTTTGGCGGCACGCTCACGTTTGACCGTGCGCTGCAGGTGCGCCGGCTGGCCCAGGCGCTGCCGTCCGAAGCCATCGTGATGGAGACCGACGCGCCCGACATCCCGCCGCACTGGCTCTACCGCAGCGCCGCCGAGCGCGATGCCGGCGCGCCCCAGGCGCGCAACGAGCCGGGCGAGCTGCCGCGCATCGCCCAATTGCTGGCCCAGCTTCGCGGCGAGACAGCCCAGGCGCTGGCCGAGCAAACTTGCCGCAATGCGCAAGCGGCCTTGCCTAAGCTGGAAAATTTAATGAAAAATGGCCTATAGCGCTTATGAGCAAAGCGTTAAAAGCTATTAATAGAGTAGCAAAAAGTACGCCAAACCCCGTGCCCCAGCTGCACACCGGCCTGGCGCCGGTCGTCGGGCCAGGCACCGTGCTGCTGGTGCTGGGCAGCTTTCCCAGCGTCGCCTCGTTGCAGTCCCAGCAGTACTACGCCCACCCGCGCAACCAGTTCTGGCCCCTGTTGGCCGCGCTGTGGCCGCAGCACCCGCAGCCCGGCGCGCACGACTACGCCGGGCGCTGCGCCTGGCTGCTGGCGCGGGGCCTGGGCCTGTGGGATGTGTACGCCGCCTGCGAACGCAGCGGCAGCCTGGACGCCGCCATCCGCCACGGCCAGCGCAACGATTTCTCACGCCTTGCGGCGCTGTGCCCGCGCCTGGCCGCCATCGCCCACAATGGCGGCGAGAGTGCGCGGCATGCGGAGGCGGTGCAATCGGCGCTTGCCGGGCTGGGCGGCGAGAAGCCGACAATGGCCAGCTACCGCCTTCCTTCCACCAGTCCGGCCCACGCCGTCTGGAGCTTTGAGCGCAAATGCGCGGCCTGGGGCAGCGTGTTTGCCGCCCACGGCCTGATCTGATCTACTATTTTTGTCCGATGGTTTCCACCCGATCCCGCTCCGCCGCCCCCGCCCCACTGCCCGAAGTCAGCGTCTCCGACGATGGCGATGTGCGCCACCTGCACCTGGGGACGCCCTGGATTCAGGGCTCCATGCGCATGGCCGCGCCCTTCGACCTGGAACTCGAATACATCCAGCGCATGATGGCCTGGCTGCTGTTCATTGACCCGGCCAGCGTGCGCGAGCGCCACGCCATGCAGCTTGGCCTGGGGGCTGGCGCCATCACCAAGTTTTGCCACAAGAAATTGCGCCTGTGCACCACCGCCATCGAGCTCAATCCGCAGGTGCTGGCCGTGTGCCGTGCCTGGTTCAAGCTGCCGCCCGACGGCCCCAAGCTGCGCGTGGTGCTGGCCGATGCGGGCGAGGAGATCAAGAACCCGATGTGGCAGGGCACGGTGGATGGGCTGGCCGTCGATTTGTACGACGACAACGCTGCGGCCCCTGTGCTCGACAGCGAAGCCTTCTACGCCGACTGCCGCGCGCTGCTGACCGAAGATGGCAGCATGACCGTCAACTTGTTTGGCCGCGGATCGAGTTTTGTGCAGAGCCTGGAGAAGATGGCTTTGGCTTTTGGCGAAGATGCGCTCTGGGCGTTCAAGCCCACGCGCGAGGGCAACACTGTGGTGCTGGCCCAGCGCACGCCCACGCGCTTCAAGCGCGGTGAGCAGGCCGAGCGTTGCGCCGACGTACAGCAGCGCTGGGGCTTGCCGACGGCGCGCTGGGTGCGCGGGCTGCGGCCGGTGCGGCTGTAAACCCCCGACCGACCTGCCGCAAAATACGGCCATGACCTCTACGCACGCCGCCACCCACGCTGCCACGCACGCCACCAAGACGGATCGCCCCGCCGGCCCGCTGCAATGGCGGCGCATTGTCGAGTGGCTGCGAGCCGATGGCGTGATCAGCGAAGAGGAGGCCGCGCGCACCATTGCGCGCTGCTCGCAGGCCGAGAGCAGCCAGCACCCGCTGGTGCGCCTCGACAGCGTGGCCATGTCGCGCGCCAGCGACGGCAAGCCGCTCGATATCGAAATGCTCACGCAGTACCTGGCCCAGCGCGTGGGCCTGGACTACCTGCGCATTGACCCGCTCAAGGTGGATGTGGGCAAGGTGGCCGACACCATGAGCGCCAGCTACGCCGAGCGGCACAAGGTGCTGCCGGTGCAGGTGACCCTCAAGGAAGTGGTCGTGGCCACGGCCGAACCCTTCATTACCGACTGGGTGGGCGAAGTCGAGCGCCAGGCGCGCCGCCCGGTGCGCCGCGTGCTGACCAACCCGCTGGACATCCAGCGCTATACGGTCGAGTTTTTTGCCCTGGCCAAGTCGGTGCGCGCAGCGCAAAAGTCGGGCGGACAGTCTGCCACCAGCAACTTCGAGCAACTGGTCGAACTGGGCAAAAGCAACAAGCAGCTCGACGCCAACGACCAGGGCGTGGTCAAGGTGGTCGACTGGCTCTGGCAGTACGCCTTTGACCAGCGCGCCAGCGACATCCACCTCGAACCCCGGCGCGAGCAGGGCGTGATCCGCTTTCGTATCGACGGCGTGCTGCACCCGGTCTACCAGATGCCGCTGGGGGTCATGAGCGCCATGGTGGCGCGCGTGAAACTGCTCGGGCGCATGGACGTGGTGGAAAAGCGCCGCCCGCAGGATGGCCGCATCAAAACCCGCAACCAGCGCGGCGACGAAGTCGAAATGCGCCTGGCGACGCTGCCCACCGCCTTTGGCGAGAAGATGGTCATGCGCATCTTCGACCCCGATACAGCAGTGAAAGACCTCGACGCCCTGGGCTTTACCCCCCACGACGCCAAACGCTGGGAAGATCTCATCAAACGCCCGCACGGTGTGATTCTGGTGACGGGGCCCACGGGTTCGGGCAAGACGACCACGCTGTATTCCACGCTCAAGCGCGTGGCCACCGAAGCGGTCAACGTCAGCACGGTGGAAGACCCGATCGAAATGATCGAGCCCAGCTTCAACCAGACGCAGGTGCAGCCGCAGCTCGATTTCAGTTTCTCGGAAGGTGTGCGCGCCCTGATGCGCCAGGACCCGGACATCATCATGGTGGGCGAAATCCGCGACCTGCCCACGGCCGACATGGCGGTGCAGGCGGCGCTCACCGGGCATTTGGTGTTCTCCACCCTGCACACCAACGATGCGCCCAGCGCCATCACGCGCTTGATGGAACTGGGGGTTCCCAGCTACCTGATCCACGCCACGCTGCTGGGTGTGCTGGCGCAGCGCCTGGTGCGCACGCTGTGCAAGCAGTGCAAGCAGCCCGACGAAGCCGCCTCGCAGGAGGCCCTGGCCGAGGCCGTCAAGCCCTGGAAGCTCTCGGGCGACTACCGGCCTTTCAAGCCGGTGGGCTGTGTGGATTGCCGCATGACGGGTTTCAGGGGGCGCATGGGCCTGTACGAACTGCTCAGCGTGACCGACAAGTTCAAGCACGAACTGAACAAGGAGCCATCGATTTCCGCCCTGCGCCGCCAGGCCGTCAACGATGGCATGCGCCCGTTGCGCCTGGCCGGTGCGCTGCGCGTGGCCGAGGGCCTTACCACGCTGGAGGAAGTGCTCTCCGCCACCCCGCCGCTGGAGCTCAAATGATGCGGCTGCAGGGCAGGCCAGAGCGTGTCACCACCCTGCCATGAAGGCCAAGACCATCCACAAGGCGCCCTCGCGCAATCAGCGCCAACGCCAGGCAGCGAAGGCGCCGGCCCCTGACCGGCTCTCGCCCGCCGACCGCTACCAGGAGCTGTTTGTTGCCGTGCAAAGCGGCGGTGTGTTTGGCGACAGCAAAACCTTTGTCGATTGCGCGCCGCGCGCCGATCCGGTAGCCATCCTCGAGGCCTACCGCGCCCAGCACCGCAAGCCCGATTTCGACCTTGCCGCCTTCGTGCACCGGTATTTCAAAATCAGCAAGCTTGCCAAGTCCGAGTACGTATCGGTGCCGGGCCAAAGTCTGTGTGGGCATATCGACGCGCTGTGGAGCGTGCTCACCCGCCACCCACGCAAGCACGCCGCGCGGTCTTCGGCCTTGCAGTTGCCGCAGCCCTACGTTGTCCCAGGCGGGCGCTTTGGCGAGCTTTATTACTGGGATTCCTACTTCACCATGGTCGGCCTGGCCGCCAGCGGACGCAGCGAGCTGCTGGGCGACATGGTGGCGAATTTTTCCTACCTGATCGACACCTATGGGTTTGTGCCCAACGGCACGCGCAGCTACTACCTGAGTCGCTCGCAGCCGCCGGTGTTTGCGCTGATGCTGGAGCTCGCCGGCCAGTACGGCGTGGCCAGCCCGGCGGACCATATTGGCCAGTTGCAGCAGGAGCACGCGTACTGGATGGCCGGCGCGCACGAACTGGCCCATGGCCAGGCCGCGCGCCGCGTGGTGCGGCTGCCCGGCGGCGTGCTACTCAACCGCTATTGGGACGATCGCGATACGCCGCGCGAAGAGTCCTGGCTGGAAGACGTGGCCACTGCGCACGCCGGTCAGCGCCAGCCGCAGGACGTTTACCGCAATTTGCGCGCCGCGGCCGAATCTGGCTGGGACTTCAGCAGCCGCTGGCTGACCGAAGAGGCTGTGCTTGGACCGCAGGACGATTCAAGCCTCCGCGCGCGCGCAGCTTCGGCCGCCACATTGGCGGCTATCGGCACCACCGATATCCTGCCGGTGGACCTCAATGCTTTCCTCTACAAACTGGAAACCACGCTGTCGGTGCTGTCCCATGGCGCGGGCGATGCGGCAGCGGGCGAGTCCTATGCCGCGCTTGCAAAGGCGCGGCGCGAAGCGGTGCTCTCGCTGTGCTGGGATGCCGGGCAGGGCGCTTTCTTCGACTACGACTGGCGCAAGGGCGAGCGCCGAAGCTGTCTCACCGCCGCCAGCCTGACGCCGCTGTTCGTCGGCCTGGCCGAGCAAGCACAGGCCGACGCCATGGCGAACACGGTGCGCGCCCGCCTGCTGGCCCCAGGCGGGCTGGCGACCACGGAATGCGCCAGCGACCAGCAATGGGACCGCCCCAACGGCTGGGCGCCGCTGCAATGGATGGGCATACGCGGTTTGAGCGCGTACGGGCACGGCGTGCTGGCGCAGGACATCGCCCACCGCTGGCTCACCACCGTCGCCGAGGTTTACGAGGCCGAGGGCAAGCTGGTGGAAAAGTACGCCCTGCGCGAGCTGCCGTGCGGCGAGGCGCATGGTGGCGGCGGCGGAGAATACCCCTTGCAGGACGGCTTTGGCTGGACCAATGGCGTCACCCGCGCCTTGCTGGCCGAGCATCTGGAACATGCAGCGCACGGCGCGCGTGCCCATGCGCACGCCGCGGCATATGCAGGCAGCTCGAAAAATTGAACCCAACCACCCTGGCGACCTGAACGATGAATGCTTCCCTTCGCAAGCCCGAGGCCGCCGGCCCCGCGCAGCACCCGCTGCGCGCGCAACTGCACAACGAAATCCATGCCCGCCCACCCGAGCCCATCACGGCACCGGTGGCCTGCCTGCACATCGTCATGCTGGCGGATGAAGCAGGCCGTGAAGCCAGCCGCGTGCACCTGGCCGCGCTCCTGCGCGACCACCACGCACCCCAGCCCGACGCGCACACCACCCACTTGCGGCTCGACCTGGGTGCGTTTCGGATCCGCTGGGAACTGCATACCGAGTTCGTCGCCTGGACCTTCACCGTGCCGCTGCAGATGCAGGGCTTTGGCGAGCGTGAGCCCCTGGGCGCCGGGGCCGCCGTGCCGCGCGATTGGCTTGCCGGTCTGCCCGGCCAGTGCCTGTGCAGCATGAACCTGTGGGCGCTGCAGACGCGCGAGTTCGCCAGCGACGCCAGCCTGGTCGGCCAGGTGCTGCACGAAGACACACTGGTCGCCTCCACCGTGGCGGGTGGGCACGGCGAGGTGTACACCGACTTTGCCATCCACGCCGACGGCAGCTCGCGCATGGTGCTGCTGGTGGGCGGCATGACGCCGCGCCGCGTTGGCCGATTGGTGCAGCGCCTGCTGGAGATTGAAACCTACCGCATGGCCGCCCTGCTGGGCCTGCCGGCAGCGCGCGATGCCGCCCGCGAGCTGGCCAGCGCCGAGAGCGAACTGGCGGCGCTGGCCGACGCCATTCGCAGCGCCGACAGCAGCGCCGAGGCCGGCCTGCTCGACCGCCTCACCCGCCTGGCAGGCCAGGTCGAGAGCCAGTTTGCCGCCACGCATTCGCGCTTTTCTGCCAGCAGCGCGTATTTCGAGCTGGTGGACCGGCGCATTGCCGACATTGGGGAGTCGCGTCTGGCCGGCATGCAGACGATTGCCGAGTTCATGGACCGGCGCCTCTCGCCCGCGCGCGCCACCTGCGATTGGGCGGCGCGGCGGCAGGAGGCACTCTCGCGCCGCGTCTCGCGCATCAGCAACCTGCTGCGCACGCGGGTGGAAATCGAGCAGCAGCAAAGCAGCCAGGCACTGCTGGCGAGCATGAACCAGCGCCAGGACCTGCAACTGCGCCTGCAGGCCACGGTCGAAGGCCTGTCGGTGGCGGCCATCACCTACTACATCGTCGGCTTGGTGAGCTACCTGGCCAAGGGCGGGGAAAAGATCGGCTGGCCGCTTTCGCCGGAAATCACGGCAGCACTGGCGATCCCTGTGGTCGCCCTCTCGGTCTGGTGGTCGCTGCGGCGCATGCACCAGCGCATGTTCCACGCCAACCACTGATTTCCTTTCCATGCCACGTATCGTTTTCGAGCTTCCCGCGCATTTCAGTTTCGAGACCGAGATGCAGATCTACATCAGCCACGTCAACCAGGGCGGCCACCTGGACAACGCGCAACTGCTCACGCTGGTCTCCGAGGCGCGCGTGCGGTTTTTCCAGTCGCTCGGTTATCGGGAGGCCGGTGTGGAAGGCTTGTCCATCGTGGTGGGCGACATCGTCGCGCAGTACAAATCCGAGGGCTTTCACGGCGAGACGTTGCGCGTGCAAATGCTGCCGACCGACTTCAACAAGTACGGTTTCGACCTGGTGTTCTGCATGACCGAGCGCAGCAGCCAGCGCGAAGTGGCCCGCGGCAAGATTGGGGTGGTGTTTGTGGACAAGCAAAGCCGCACGGTGGCGCGCGTTCCGGCCGCGTTTGTCGAGCGCTTGAAAATTTAAGCAAAATATGCCCGCAGCGCTTATCCCATCTGCGCAAGCAGCTACCAAAGACAGAGCAATTGGGCTGACCCTTGCGTTATTTGGCGCGGTTGCCTTTAGCGGCAAGGCCATCATCGTCAAGCTGGCCTACCGCTACGGCGTGGACGCGGTCACGCTCATCATGTACCGCATGCTGTTCGCGCTGCCGCTGTTTGCCACCATGGCGTGGTGGGCGAGCCGCGGCAAGGCCGCGCTGACCCGCAGCGACTGGCTGGGCGTGCTGGGCCTGGGGTTCTCGGGCTACTACCTGGCGAGTTTTCTCGATTTTGCTGGCCTTGCGTACATCACCGCCAGTCTGGAGCGCTTGATTCTGTACCTCAACCCCACCGTGGTGCTGCTGATGGGGCGGGTGCTGTATGGGCGCGGTGTGCGTGCGGGCCAGTTGCTCGGCATGGCCGTGAGCTACAGCGGCGTGGTGCTGGTGTTTGGCCAGGAGGCGGTGCACCAAGGCACGGGAACGGCGTGGGGCGCGCTCCTGGTGCTGGGCAGCGCGGTCAGCTACGCGGTGTACCTGGTCTACAGCGGCGAGCTGGTCAAGCGCCTGGGGTCGCTGCGCCTGGTGGGCCTGGCGACGACGGTGGCCTGCTTGCTGTGCCTGCTGCAGTTCGTGGTGCTGCGCCCCTTGAGTGCAGCGCTGGTGGCGCCGCAGGTGGTGTGGCTCTCGGTGCTCAATGCCACGCTGTGCACGGCGGTGCCGGTGCTGATGGTGATGATGGCCATCGAGCGCATAGGCGCCAGTGCCGCCGCGCAGACCGGCATGGTGGGACCGATGGCGACCATCCTCATGGGCGTGTGGCTGCTGGGCGAGCCGTTCACCGCTGGCGTGGCGCTGGGGACGGCGCTGGTGATCTGCGGCATTTTCGTGTTCTCGCGTGCCTCGCGCGCGCCCGCAAGCTGAGCCGCTATTTCTTCTTGTGCCGTTTGGCCGGCTTGGCGTCGGTTGCCGGAGCCACGGCAGCGGCCACTGCCGGCGCGGCGCTGGCGCCCCCTTGCAGGCGCTGCGCAATGGTGACCGGCGCGGCGCCACTCAGGCCATCGAGCCGGTTGCCCATGGCCTGCTGGAGCTGGTCCAAGCGCTGCTCGGCCGGCGGGTGCGTGGCCAGCGCCAGCGTGAACATGGGATTGCCTGGCGCTGCGGCGCGCAGCACCTGCAGGGCAGCGGGAAGGCCGTAGGGGTCGAAACCGCTGCGCGCGGCCAGGGCCACGCCGCGGCGGTCGGCTTCGAACTCGTCGCTTTGGTCCAGGCCGCGCGCATACAGGTTGCGCCCGAGCGCCAGGATTTGCGACGCCACCAGATTGCCCACGCCATTGGTGTGAATCTGCGAGGCCACGAGTTGCGTCAGCATGCCCGATTGCGCTGTCTTGCGCATGGCCTGCAAATGGTGGCGTTGGGTGACGTGGGTGATTTCATGGGCCAGGATGCCGGCGAGCTCGGATTCGTCGGCGCAGCGGTCGATCAGCCCCTTGGTGACGAACACATAGCCGCCCGGCGCCGCAAAGGCGTTGTAGCCGGTGTCGTCCAGCACCACGAAGGTCCAGGGCAGGTTGGGGCGCTCGGACTGCAGGCTGATCCAGCGGCCCAGTCGGTTGACATAGCGCTGCAGCCGCTCATCGGGGTAGAGCGGCTTGCTGCCCAGCAGCACCGCGGCGAGCTGGCGGCCGATGTCGATTTCATGCGGCTCGTCGATGGTCTCCACCGAGCGGCTGAGCAGGCCCATCAGGTCGTCGCCCTGGCCAGCGGCTGGGGCGGAGTTGTTGCCCGTCAGCGTGCCCAGCAGGCCACCGGGGGACGTGCCTCCCGCCCGGCTGCCCAACGAGTTGAGCAGGTTCATCACATCCTGCGCCTGGACCAGGGCCGGCGCCAGCGCCAGGGCGGCGCAGGCGATCGCCGCCCGGATCATGGGCTGGAGCGCGGCACGTGGAATTTGAATCGTGTGCATGGCACCCCCTTCAGTTGGGACTGATGTTTTCGTTCATCGGGCTGATGCGGCCAGCAGGCGCCGATGTGGAAGCGGGAGGCGCGGGCTCAGGCAATGCCGCGACCTGGTGCGCCTGCAGTGAGGCGGCACCGGCGAAACGCCTGGCCTGTTCTGCATTCACGCGCTGCTGCTCTGCCTGAGTGACGGCGGCAGGATTGGGCTGCGCATTGGCAATGTCCTCGGCATCCAGCCCCCGGATGCCCGCGGTGGAGGTGGCCGTGGTCGTGCCCGTGTTGCCGCCAAACAGACTGCCCAGGCTGCGCAAGCCGCTGGTCGCGGCATTGCCGGCCGCTGGCGCCGCGCTGGCGCGCGTGCCCACGTCAAACATGGGCACCCAGCCGGCGCTGCCCTGCGGCGTGCGCACGTTGATCCATGAGCCCTTGCGCTCACCGGTGCGCTCCACCGGGCTGTCGGCCGCCAATGCGCCCAGGCTGGCGCCGGTGGTGCCGGGTGCGTCGCGCAGCTCGGTGGCGCGCTGGATCACGGAGGCGTCCTGCTGGGCGTGGGCTGGCAAGGCCAGTGCAGCGCCCGCAACGGCGGCCGCCAGCAGGGCGCGCGAGATCGGTCCGGGTTTCATCAAACAGTCCCCTTATCATGCGTTGGCGCCACGGATGGCGGAGCGAGGGGATTGTTATGGATTTGGGTATTGCCGGCAAATGGGCCTTGGTGTGTGGCGCGAGCAAGGGCCTTGGCCTGGGCTGCGCGCGGGCACTGGCACGCGAAGGCGTCAACCTGGTGATCAATGCAAGGGGGGCGCCCGCCTTGCAACAGGTTGCTATTGAATTGAAAGCTGAATATCGAGACGGTATAAGCGGTGGAGGCCAAAAACCCTCGAATATTTCGGTGCTGACGGTGGCTGCGGACATCACCACCGAGGCAGGCCGCGAGGCGGCGCTCTCGGTCCCCGGCGGGCCGGGGAAGGATTTCGATATCGTCGTCACCAATGCGGGCGGCCCGCCGCCGGGTGATTTCCGCGATTGGGACCGGGACGCCTGGATCGCCGCCCTGGACGCGAACATGCTGGCCCCCATCGCGCTGATCCGCGCTGCCGTGGATGGCATGGCCGAGCGCGGCTTTGGCCGCATCGTCAACATCACGTCGAGCGCCGTGAAGGCGCCCATTGATATTCTGGGCCTGTCCAATGGCGCACGCAGCGGGCTCACGGGCTTTGTGGCCGGTGTGGCGCGCAGCCCGCTGGCGGCGCATGGCGTCACCATCAACAACCTGCTGCCGGGCAAGTTCGATACCGACCGGCTGGCCGCCACCTTTGCCGGCGCCGCCGCGCGCAGCGGCAAAACAACAGAGGAGGTGCGCCAGGCACAGCGCGCCAGCATTCCCGCAGGGCGCTTTGGCCAGGCAGACGAGTTCGGCGCTATCTGTGCCTTCCTGTGCAGCGTGCATGCGGGCTATCTGACCGGACAAAACGTGCTGGTGGATGGGGGCGCGTACCCCGGGGCGTTCTGAAAAAAACCACGGTTCACCTGTCTGGACAGGAGCCGCCAGTGGTGCAGAATGCCCCGATGCTGGAGCCCAATGTGCACCTTCGATGTCTTTGAAATGCAAGTGGAGAGCCTCTTGTCCCATCCCATGCGCCCTCTGCGAATACTCTGCTTGCTGCTGGTGCTGTGCCAGGGCTTGCTGTGGGCGCGGGGGGCATCGGCCCAGCAGGCCGCGGCCGCCACTGCCACCCGGCCTGTGATGACGCTGCGTGTGGTGGGCGGGTTGGCTGGCACCAGTCAGTACACCAAACTCGAAGAACCCTTCTGGTCGCGCGAGCTTGAGCGCTTGAGCGCGGGCAAGTACCGCGCCAACATCGTGCCGTTTGACCGCGCCGGCCTTCCGGGCGCCGACATGCTGCGGTTCTTGCAGCTGGGCGTGGTGCCGTTTGGCACCGTGCTCATGAGCTCTCTCGTTGGCACGTTTCCGCAGTACGCGGCCCCTGATCTGGTGGGTTTGAATCCGGACATGCCAACGCTGCGGACCCATCTTGCCGCGTTTCGGCCGTATCTGGAGCGCGCGCTGCGCGAAGAGCAGGGGATAGAAGCCCTTGCCATCTACGTCTATCCGGCGCAAATGCTGTTTTGCAAGAAACCGATTGCCAGTCTGAGCGACTTGAAAGGCTGGCGCGTGCGGGTATCGTCGGTAGGACAGGCAGATTTTGTCGAAGCCCTGGGGGCCGAGCCGGTGCACACGGCCTTTGCGCAGCTTGTGCCGCGTTTTGAAGCCGGGGCGCTCGATTGTGCGATCACCGGCACCCTGTCGGGCAATACCATCGGACTACCGGAATTGACAACCCATTTGTATGCCTTGCCGCTGAATTGGGGCATGGCTATTTTTGGCGCCAACCAGGCAGCCTGGCAGGCCTTGCCGATGGATTTGCAGGACTTGCTGCGCAGGGAATTGCCGAAACTTGAAGCGGCGGTCTGGGCCGAATCCGAGCGTGATACCGCCCAGGGGCTGGTCTGCAACAGTGGCAAACCCGGTTGTGCGGCCGGCCGGCCGGGCAAGATGCGCATCGTGCCCGCAAGCGCGACCGATACCGTGCGCAGCCGGGAAATTTTCACCAGTGCCGTGTTGCCGCGTTGGCTGCAACGCTGTGGCCCGCAGTGTGCGCAGGTCTGGTCCCAAACCATTGGTCGGGTATCCGGTCTGGCGGCGCACTCGCCATGAAGCCGGCGCTGCCCGCACGTGCGCAGTCGGCCGTCTGGGCGGTGGTGGTTTTTTTTGCCAGCGCGATCTTGTTGGTCGCGGCGGCGCAGATTCTCTCCACCCGCAACACGGCGCTTGAAGTAGCCGATCACGAGCTGGTCCGCTACGTCTCTGGTGCCCAGGCGGCACTCAATCGGGCATTTTTGGGCGTCGACATCTTGCTCGCCAGTGTGGGTGAGGTGCTTGGCTTGGACGACGCTGCCACCAATGGCGTGCCCCCCGAGGCCGCCAGCGCCATGCTGGCGCGCACCACGCGGCCCAATCTGAGCGTGCGGCTGTTGGCCGTGCTCGATGCCAAGGGGCAGGTGCTGGCCTCCTCCGATCCGCGTGGGGCAAGGGTGCAGCTGCAACTGCCCGAGGGTTTTGTGCAACAGGCGCTGGCGCCGGCCGTGGCTGTGGTGGTGCTCAGCGGCCCGGTCCGCAGTTTCGCCAGTTCGGAGGACGTCATATTCCTGGCACGCCATCTGCATACGCGCAGCGGCGAGCGGTTAGTGGCCGTCGCCGAAGTGCCCGTTGCCATGCTGGCCTCAGTGCTGGCGCAGGACGCGCAGATTCCGGGTCTGGAGGTCGTTCTTGAAATGGGAGACGGCAGGCGTATGTTCACCCTGCCCGCCAGCGGTGCTGCTGCGCCTGCGCTGGCGCCATTGCGGCAAGTGCCCGCCGCGCCGCCGACCTGGGACATGCCGACACGGCTGACCGGTGCCCCGGGCCGGGTGGTGGCGCGCTCGCTGATCTACGACGACCTGTGGATATCCGCCAGCCTGTCCGAGCGTGCTGCGTTGGAATCCTGGCGTGATGACGCCCAGGCCGTGGCAGTCGTCAGTGCCGTATTTGCGCTGATGTGCCTGGCTGCCGCCTATATGTTTACCGCGCACCTGCACCGCATTGGCCAGGCACGCCACGCGCTTGCAGAGTCGAAAGTGCAGCTCGACCAGGCGCTCGAAGCCATGACCAGCGGCTTCGTGTTGCTCGACAGCGAGCACCGGGTGGTGCATTGGAATCAGCGCTTCGACGAAATATTTCCCTGGATTGCCGGTGTCATGGCGCCGCAACTGCCGTTCCGCAAGGTGCTTGAGGCGACCGTATCGCACCACCTGCCGCAGGCGAGCGAAGCCGAACGCAGCGCCTGGATAGACAAACGCCTGGCGGCACAAAAGAACTCGGTCGGGCCGCATGAGCAGGTCTTGCCCAATGGCCGGACGCTCCAAATCATGGAGCACCGCACGCCCGACGGCGGCATGGTGATCACCTACAGCGACGTGACCGACGTGCTGCGTGCGCAGGCCGAAATCGAGACGCTTGCGTTCTACGATCCACTGACCGGGCTTCCCAACCGCCGCCTGCTGCTGGACCGTTTGGGCCAGGCGACCGAGCGTGCGCAGCGCTCCAGTCAACTCGGTGCGCTGCTGTTTCTGGACCTGGACCAGTTCAAGACCATTAACGATACGCTGGGGCATGACATGGGCGATGCCTTGCTGCAGCAGGTGGCGCGTCGGCTGCGCGATGGCGTGCGGGGCGCAGATACCGTCGCGCGGCTGGGCGGAGACGAATTCGTGATCATGCTCAATGACCTCTCCGGCACTGCGGTGGAGGCCGCCGCCCAGGCCCAGCGCGTGTCTGAAAAGCTGCTGTGCAGTCTTGAGCAGCCTTATGCGTTGGGGGAGCATGTGCACCAGATCACTGCCAGCCTGGGCGCCACGCTGTTTGGTCAGGTACCCCAGGCGGCAGCCGAACTTCTGCGCCAGGCGGATATCGCGATGTACCAGGTCAAGGCACGCCATGGCAATGGGCTGTGCTTTTTCGACCCGCAAATGCAAACGGCGATCAGCAACCGGGCGCAATTGGAAACCGACCTGAAATCGGCACTGCGCAACGACGAGTTCCTGCTCTATTACCAGCCTCAGTTTGCGTACGATGGCACCATGGTGGGCGCCGAGGCACTGCTGCGCTGGCAACACCCAGAGCGTGGACTGGTACCGCCCGTTGCCTTCATAGCGGCTGCCGAAGAAAGCGATCTCATCGTGTTGATCGGCAACTGGGTGCTGCGCACGGCCTGTGCGCAGTTGGCCCGGTGGCAGCAAGACCCACGCTGCGAAAAGCTGCAACTGTCGGTCAATGTAAGCGCCCGCCAATTTCGCCATGCAGGGTTTGTCGAGCAGGTGCTCGGCGAGGTGGCTTCCCTGGGCGCCCGCGCCCATCTGCTGACCCTGGAACTCACGGAATCGCTGGTGCTGGACAACGTGGAGGAAACCGTTGCCCGCATGCTCCAGCTGCGTACCCGTGGCATCCGGTTCTCGGTGGATGACTTTGGCACGGGCTATTCGTCGCTCGCCTACCTCACGCGTTTGCCGCTGCACCAGCTCAAAATCGACCAGTCGTTTGTACGCAACCTGGGAACGCGCCCGACCGACGAAGTGATCGTGCAAACCATCATCGGCATGGCCCACAACCTGGAACTCGAGGTGATTGCGGAGGGGGTCGAAACCGAAGAGCAGCGCGCCTTGCTGCGCAATTATGGCTGCAGCTTTTACCAGGGCTATCTGTTGGGCCAGCCCATGCCGATCACTGATTTGCTGGCCTTGCTGCCACCGCCTTAAGCAAAATTCAGCGGCGCGAAGACACCAGGATGCCGCCCACAATCAGCGCAAAGGCTACGGCGTGGTAGGCATGGGGCGCCTGGCCGAGAAATGCCGCCGAGAGCAGTGCGGCAAACAGTGGGGTAAGGTTGGAGAAAAAACCCGCTACGGCCGGCCCAGCGCGTTGCACCCCGATGCCCCAGCAGCGGTAGGCCACCACGGCTGGGCCCACCGCAATAAAGACCAGCGCCGCCACCAGTGGCCAGCCCCAATCGATGGCGGTGCGGCCGCTGGCCCACTCGCTGCCGGCCAGCAGGCCCGACCAGACCAGCCCGAAGACCAGTTGCGCCATCAGGAACGCCGCCCAGTCGCCACGCAATTGGGTGGGTTCGCTGGTTTTCACCAGCAGCCAGCTGTAGAACGCCCAGGCAATGGTTGCCAGCAGCATGTACAAGTCGCCTGGCACCAGCCGCAGCGCGAGCAACGCACTCCACTGCCCCCGACTGAGCACCGTGAGGACGCCCGCCATCGAGAACGCTGCGCCCAGCAACTGTTGTGAGGTGATGCGCGCACCAAAGAACAGCGCCCCTACGGCAAGCATCCACACCGGCATGCTGGAGCCCACCAGGGTCACGTTGATCGGCATGGAGGTCTGCAGCGCCTGGTATTGCAACGCGTTGTAGAGCCCGATGCCCAGCAGGCCCAGCAGGGCGTAGCGCCGCCAGTGCGGCCACAAGCCGCTGCCACGCCGCAGCACGCCGTGTGCCAGCGGCAGCAGGATGAGGAAGGCCAGCAGCCAGCGCAGGAAGTTGAGGGTCAGCGGCGGCACCATGTCGTGCACCACCCGGCCCACCACGGCATTGCCGGCCCACAGCAGTGGCGGAATGCCCAAAAGCACGGCCGTGCGGGCACTGAGTTTTTCTTGCATGCCACCACTGTAGCGGCGCCCAGCAGAGCGCGTGCAAACATGGCACGATTCAAGGTTTTGAGCCCCCTTCAGGAGACACCATGAGCCTTGCCATACAGATTCGCCAGAACGGCGGCCCGGAAGAAATGCAGTTGGTCGACATCCAGGTGGGCGACCCTGGGCCGGGCGAAGTGCGCATCAGCCACCGCGCCATTGGCCTGAACTTCATCGACGTCTACCAGCGCACCGGCCTGTACCCCAACGCCATGCCACTCACGCTGGGCATGGAAGCCTCAGGCGTCATTGAGGCGGTGGGCGAGGGCGTGACGCACCTGCGCGTGGGCGACCGCGCTGCCTATGCCAGCAACCCGCCCGGCAGCTACAGCACCGAGCGCGTGATGCCGGCGCGCTGCGTCTGCCGCCTGCCCGACGCGATCAGCTTCGAGACCGGTGCCGCGATGATGCTCAAGGGCATGACGGCGCAGTACCTGCTCAAGAAAACCTTGCCGGTAGAAGGCCTGCACCGTGGAGACGCCGTGCTGTTCCACGCCGCTGCGGGGGGTGTTGGCCTGATTGCCTGCCAGTGGGCCCGTGCGCTCGGTCTGGAGCTGATTGCCACGGCCGGGTCTGATGCCAAGTGCCAGCTGGCGCTTGCCAATGGCGCGGCGCACGCCATCAACTACCGCACCGAGGACTTCGCCGCACGCGTCAAAGAGATCACTGGCGGCAAGGGCGTCAAGGTGGTGTACGACTCGGTGGGCAAGGACACCTGGGACAAGTCGCTCGACTGCCTGCGCCCCTTTGGCCTGATGGCAAGCTTTGGCAATGCCTCCGGCCCGGTGCCGCCGTTCGCGCCCGCGTCATTGGGCGCGCGTGGCGGCCTGTATGTCACGCGCCAGACGCTGTTTGTGCACATGGCCACGCGCGAAGCCACGCAGGCCATGGCCGACGATCTGTTTGCCGTGGTGGAAAGTGGCCAGGTCAAGATCCACATCGACCAGCGCTACCCGCTGCGCGAAGTACAGCAGGCGCATCGCGACCTGGAAGCGCGCAAGACCACAGGTTGCACCATTCTGACGCTCGACTGAGCTGGCGCGGGCACAGGCGCCCGTATGGGTCACCAGGGATAAGGCGCCAGGCCGCGCCGCAGCCGCGCGCGCTCGCAGGCCTCGGAGCCGGCGGCAAATTCCCGGCAGGGCGACGGCCGCCATTCGTAAATGCCGCAGGCTACCTGCTTTCCCACCACGCCTGTCAGCGCGGCACAGCGGGGCAGCGCGTGGTCGGTGCCACGCATGCGGCTGATGGTGCTGGTGACCTCCACTGTCAGCCCTTCGGGCACGCACCCGCCCTGGTCGCTGCGCTCCTGCACGGCGAAGTCCACCCGAAAGCCAGCGCAGCAGGCACCGCAAGAGAGGCAGGGTGACACGGCGTCAGCCCGGCAGTGCCGCAGCGAGGATGCGCCGCAGCAGGCGCTTGCGGATCAACCCACTCACGGGGCGTATCAGCAACCAGTAAGGAAGAAAGCGGCGACGTGCGGCCTCGTCGGTGCACCACACGCGCGTGTGCGTATGCAGCAAAGTGCCTTGGCTGTGCGGTTCGGCCACGAAATTCATGACTAGCTTGGCCACCCCCGCCTGCTGTATTGCGGCGAAGGCCGGTGCGTCTGGAACATCCAGCAGGCCATAGTCGGCCTGCCAGAATCGCCCGGCCAGACCGAAAGCAAGCTCAGCGTCAGAACGCCCCAGCAGGGTGAAGTTCGCCGCGCCAAACGCGGGGCGCCCCCGCAGACCTGACGAAAAGCCCAGGGTTCCTGCTACGCGCGAGGGCACTTCACGCAGAACGGTCATCTGGCGCGCCAGCGGGTCGTCCAATACTTCGGGGTGACCGGCGACTTCCAGCGCCCGCGCGGGTGTTACAGGCATGCGCAACTGGTGGTGCTCAGCGAACTGGTGCTGCGGTAGATAGCGCTCCATCAGGTCCATCGTGAGCCGGGCTGGATTTGGGTGGATCACGCAACCCGCCCGAGCAGAAGGTACTCCATGAGTGCCTTCTGCACGTGCATTCGATTTTGGCTTCGCGCAGCCTGCGGCTGCTTCACATCCGCTGCGCGGATAGGAGCCTGCGCCGAAACAGGCTGCTGGCGCTGGCGCGCCATCGGCTTGCATTTCATGCAATCCGACCGAGCAGAAGGTACTCCATGAGTGCCTTCTGCACGTGCATCCTGTTTTCTGCCTCGTCCCAGACGACGGATTGGGGGCCGTCTATGACTTCGGCGGTGACTTCCTCGCCGCGGTGGGCGGGCAGGCAGTGCATGAACAGGGCGTCGGGGCGGGCGGCGGCCATCATGTCTTCGTCCACGCACCAGTCGGCAAAGGCTTTTCTGCGGGTTTCGTTCTCGGCCTCGTAGCCCATGCTGGTCCAGACATCGGTGGTGACCAAGTCGACGCCCCGGCAAGCATCCAATGGGTTGCTAAAAAATTGATAGCTATCAGCGCTTGCTCCACCTGCGCCAACGGCCAATTTCTCATCGACTTCATAGCCACGAGGAGTGCTGACATGGACCTTGAAGTTCAGCAGCTCGGCGGCCTGCAGCCAGGTGTTGGCCATGTTGTTCCCGTCGCCTACCCAGGCCACCGTCTTGCCGGCCAGGCAAGCCAGGTCGGGCTTGCCTTCCGAATTCGTGCCGCGGTGCTCAAGAAAGGTGAAGATGTCGGCCAGGATCTGGCAGGGGTGAAACTCGTTGGTCAGGCCGTTGATGACGGGTACACGCGAATGTTCGGCAAAGCGCTCGATCTTGGTCTGCTCAAAGGTGCGGATCATCACCAGGTCGACCATGCGGCTGATGACCTTGGCACTGTCCTCAATGGGCTCGGCGCGGCCGAGCTGGCTGTCGCCGGTGGTCAGGTGCACGACGCTGCCACCCATCTGGTACATGCCGGCTTCGAAGCTCACACGGGTGCGCGTGCTGGCCTTTTCGAAAATCATGGCCAGCGTGCGGTCCACCAGCGGGTGGTGTTTTTCGTAGGACTTGAATTTCTTCTTGATCAGCGCGGCGCGCTCGAAGAGGTACGCGTACTCGTTGGCGTCCAGGTCGTTGAATTGGAGATAGTGTTTCATGGCATCAGGCGCAGTGCGCTTCATTCGGCCAGCAGGGCTTGCACCAGCGGGGCAAGCCGTGTGGCGATTTCGTCGGCTTCGTCGGGGGTGAGGATAAGCGCTGGCACGATGCGGATCACCTTCTCCGCCGTCACGCTGATCAGCAGCCCGGCCTCGGCGGCACGCGCTACCAATGCGCCACAGGGCTTGGCCAGCTCGACGCCGATCATCAGGCCCTGGCCGCGAATCTCCTGCACACCCGGCAAGTTCCCCAGCTCGCGCTGCAGCGCTGCCATCAAGTGGGCCCCCACACCGGCTGCGTTGGCCAACAGGCCGTCTTCTTCCATGATGCGAATGGTCTCGTTGCCCGCGCGCATGGCCAGCGGGTTGCCGCCAAAGGTGGTGCCATGGTTGCCCGGTTGCAGCACGTCGGCCGCCTTCGGGCCGGCGACGACGGCGCCGATGGGCACGCCCGAGCCCAGGCCTTTAGCCAGCGGCATCACGTCGGGCACGATACCGGCCCATTGGTGGGCAAACCACTTGCCGGTGCGGCCCATGCCGCACTGCACTTCGTCGATCATCATGAGCCACTCGCGCTCATCGCACAGCTGGCGCAACTGCTGCAGATATTCCACGCGCATGGGGTGTACGCCGCCTTCGCCCTGAATCGTCTCGAAGAACACGGCGACGACATTCGGGTTGCCTTCGGTCGCGGCCTTGATGGCGGCGATATCGTTGATTGGCACGCGGATGAAGCCCTCGACCAGTGGGCCGAAGCCGCTGTGGATCTTCGGGTTGCCGGTGGCCGACATGGTGGCAATCGAGCGGCCATGAAAGGCCTTTTCGTACACGACGATCTGCGGCTTGGCGATGCCTCGGTCTACCCCGTACTTGCGGGCAATCTTGAGCGCGGCCTCGTTGGCCTCCAGCCCTGAATTGCAGAAAAACACCTTGCTCATGCCCGAGAGCTGCACCAGCTTGGCGGCCAGCTGCTCCTGGCCAGGGATGTGGTAGTAGTTGGAGGTGTGGATCAGCTTGCCGATCTGGTCGCACAGCGCCGGCACGAGTTGCGGATGGTTGTGGCCCAGCGTGTTGACGGCAATGCCGGCCAAGGCGTCGAGGTATTCCTTGCCGTTCACGTCCCACACGCGGCAACCCTGGCCGCGCTCCAGCGCGATCGGCACGCGGCCATAGGTGTTCATCACGTGGGGCGAGGCAGCCTCAATCAATGCAGTCATGCGGGGTTCTCCAGGGCAGGCATGGCGCCAGGGTGGCGCGCAAAATCGAGAGGCGATTCTAGGGCGGATGCGGCGCTGACCTGTTGACGATTGCGCATCACAGTAATGTCCTGTTTTGGGCTGATGGCCAGCGCGTGCCTGAAAAAGGTAGGCCAGCTCTTATATAAGAGTTAGAATTCCTGCTGCGGCGCAGCAAGTATTTTGCTGCCGATTGAACCACTCTCCTGCCGATGGCCATACCGTCCTCCAAAGAAGTTTTCATCCAGGGCATCACGTCTGCTGGCAAGACTTTCCGTCCGAGCGATTGGGCCGAGCGCCTGGCTGGCGTGATGAGCAGTTTTCGGCCAGGTGGCGTACAGCCTGGAAGCCACTTGAGCTATTCACCCTGGTGTATTCCCAAGGTCATCAATGGCATCAAATGCGTGGTGGTGAACGAGAAGCTGCGCGATTACGAGCCCATGGCCTGGGATTTCGTCATGCACTTCGCGCGCGACAACGAGTTGCAGGTGGCAGAGGCGTGTTTGCTGCCGGATATGCCGGTCGAGAAGAAGCGCTGAGCATCCCTTGAGAGGCAGAGGGCAGAGCTGCCACGGCTTGTGCCAGGCCTGCCCCCAAAGCAGCGGGGTGCCAACAAAGGCGCGCTGCACGCAAACATCCATTGAAGTGTCGAGGGCAGAGCTGCCACGGCTCTCGCCGCGTCAGGTCTGTCCCCAAAGCAGCAGGGTGCCAGCAAAGGCGCGCGTCGCGCGCTTGGGTTTCACCCAACAAAAAAGCCGTCTTGCGACGGCTTTTTTGCTTTGCTGGCAGCGCACCCGTGTCAAACGGCGGGCGGCTGGGCCACCCGGGCTGTTTGCCTGAAGAGGGTCAGGCGGCGAGTGCCAAGGCTTTCACCTTGGTGGACAGGCGGCTCTTGTCGCGAGCGGCCTTGTTCTTGTGGAAGATGCCCTTGTCGGCAATGGTGTCGACCACAGCCTGCATCTTGCCAAAGAGTTCGGTGGCCTTGACCTTGTCACCGGCGAGAACGGCTTTTTCAACGTTCTTGACCGCCGTGCGGTATTTGGAGCGCAGCGAGGTGTTGGCTGCGTTGAGTTTGGTGCCTTGACGGACGCGTTTGCGGCCCGACGCGAGGCGCGGGTTCTTTTTCTTGGGCTTGGTGGATGCCATGGTAAATATTCCTAGGGTCTGAGGATGTTGCCAGCGAAGCCTGCCATTATAGCCTGCGGGCGTTTTACCAGCTGTTTCCACGCTCCAGCCAGAGCCAGCGCATACACTTCGCAGCCTGTGTCTCTGCTCAAATCCGCCTCCACCGTTTCGTTGCTCACCCTGGCGTCCCGCGTCACGGGCTTGGTGCGTGACCTGCTCATGGCGTCCATTTTCGGCGCCAATGCGCTGACCGACGCCTTCAACGTCGCCTTTCGCATCCCCAACCTGTTCCGGCGATTGTTTGCCGAAGGCGCTTTCAGCCAGGCGTTTGTGCCGGTGCTGGCGACGACGCGCGCGCAGCAGGGCGATGCGACCACCCGTGTGCTGATCGCCAGCGTCGCCACGGTGCTGTTCTGGGCACTGTTGGTCACCTGCATGCTCGGTGTGTTCGGGGCGCCGCTGCTGGTGTGGGCGCTGGCCAGCGGCCTGCGCCAGAGCCCCGAGGGGTACGCCGCTGCGGTGGTCATGACGCGCTGGATGTTTCCCTACATCGGCTTCATGTCGCTGGTGGCGCTGTCGGCCGGCATTCTGAACACCTGGAAGCACTTTGCCGTGCCGGCCGTCTCGCCGGTGCTGCTCAATATCGCCATGATCGGCGCCGCCTGGTTCGGCGCGCCATTGTTTCGCCGCTGGGGCATCGAGCCCATCTATGCGATGGCCGGTGGTGTGGTGCTGGGCGGGGTGCTGCAGTTGGGCGTGCAAATACCGGCGTTGCTGCGGCTCGATCTGCTGCCGCGCATTGGCATGCACTGGGCGCAGCTGCGCGACGCGGCGCGCGACCCGGGCGTGCGCCGGGTGCTGCAATTGATGGCCCCCATTCTCCTGGGTGTCGGCGTGGCACAGCTTTCGCTGCTGATCAATACGCAGATTGCCTCCTACCTGGCGCCGGGCAGTGTCACCTGGCTGTTCTATGCCGACCGCTTGATGGAGTTTCCCACCGCGCTGCTGGGCGTGGCGCTGGGCGTGGTGCTGACGCCGCAGCTGACCGCCGCGCGCGCTGCGGGCGATACGGCGCGCTATTCGTCCATGCTCGACTGGGGCCTGCGCATCGTCGTGCTGCTGGCCGTGCCCAGCGCCGTGGCACTGCTCACCTTTGCCACCCCGCTGGTCGCCACCTTGTTCCACCACGGCGCACTGAAAGCTGACGACGTGGTGCAGATTGCCGTGGCGCTCTCAGGCTACGGCGCCGGCCTGCTGGGGCTGGTGGCGATCAAGGTGCTGGCGCCCGGCTACTACGCCAGCCAGGACGTGCGCACACCGGTGAAGATTGGCATCGCCGTGCTGGTCATTACCCAGTTGCTCAATGTGGTGCTGGTGCCGCGCATGGCGCACGCGGGCCTGGCGCTGTCGATTGGTCTGGGTGCACTGGTCAATGCGGGGTGGCTGCTGCTGGGTCTGCTGCGGCGCGGCAGCTTTCGGCCGGAACCTGGCTGGCGGCTTCTGGGTGCGCAGGTGCTTGCGGCCAGCCTGCTGCTTGGGGCGCTGCTGTCGTGGTTCAGCACGCACTTTTCCTGGATTGCCATGGGCGATGCGCACGGCGTACGCGCGGCGCTGCTCGCTGCCTGTATGGCGGCGGCAGCGCTGCTGTACTTCGGTGTGCTGTGGCTCGCCGGGCTGCGGGTGGGCGCGCTTGTGCGGCACTGACCTGCGTGCAGCGTTGGCGGCCAACCGCTAGGATGTCGGCATGCCCCTGAGCCTTGAACTTCCCACCCCGTTGGAATACTTCGCCTCGCTGGTGCAAAGCGATGCGCAGTTTCCCCTGTTGGAGACAGCCGCCAGCCTCGCCATGGACGCGTACCCCGGGCTGGACGTCCAGGCCTTGCTGGACGAAGTCGATCAACTGGCGGCGCGGCTGGCGCGCACCGTGGCGCGCGATGCACCGGCCCTGGAGCGCCTGCGTGCGCTGAACCAGTTGTTCTTTGTCGACCTGCGCTTTGCTGGCAACGTCAACGACTACTACGACGCCGAGAACAGCTACCTCAACAGCGTGCTGCGTACGCGCCGGGGCATTCCCATCAGCCTGGCCGTGCTCTGGCTGGAGTTGGCGCAGAGCCTGGGCCTGCACGTGCGCGGCGTGGCCTTTCCCGGCCACTTCATGGTCAAGGCGCTGCTGCCGCGCGGGCAGGTACTGATCGACCCGTTCACCGGCGAATCGCTCTCGCGCGAGGAGCTGCTGGAGCGCCTGGCGCCGTTTCAGCCCGGCGGCCTGCCGGACGGCGCCGAACCCCCCCTGGGCTTGTACCTGCAGGCAGCGCAGCCGCGCGAGATCATCGCGCGCATGCTGCGCAACCTGAAGGAAGTGCACCGCGCGGGCAGCGACTGGCAGCGCCTGCTGGCGGTGCAGGAGCGGCTGGTGCTGCTGCTGCCCGCCGCCTGGGACGAGGTGCGCGACCGGGGCCTGGCGCATGCTGAGTGCGGCCATGCAGCCTTGGCGGTGGCAGACCTGGAAACCTATCTGCACCATGTGCGCGGCGACGACAACACTGAAATTCTGGCCGACCGGCTGCAGACGCTGCGCCGCGCCATACGGTAGCCCCATTCGCCACCTGCTCGCGCCGAGATGGCCGGCTGACCCCGTCCACCCACCCACCGCCACCATGGCTTTGTCTGGAGATTGATGGCCCGTCGCCCCAAGATGCCCTTGCTGGGAGCGTTCACGCGCGCCTACCAGCGCAACCTGCGCGCGATGGCGCGCGCCCTGCAAACGCTGCCTGCGGCAAAAACCAAGCGTCGCCCCAAGCGCGTGTCGGCGCTTGCCGGGCCGCTGGCGCTTCGAGCGCGCCAGCCAGCGCGCAAAACCGTCCGCGCGATCAGCACAAAACCAGCGCTGGGCCAGTGGCTGGCTGGCATCGCGCCCGGCCCGGCGGGCGCGCGGCGTTACCAGCTCTATGTGCCGCCGGGTGTCAGCCGTACCAGCCGCACGCGCCTTCCGCTGCTGGTGATGCTGCACGGCTGCGGGCAAACGGCCCACGGCTTTGCCGCCAGCACGCGCATGAACCAGCGCGCAGCGCGCGAGCGCTTTCTGGTGCTCTACCCCGAGCAGGAGCGGATGGCGAACGTCCAGGGTTGCTGGAACTGGTTCGCACGCCGCAATGGCCGGGCGGACGCCGAGGCGGCGACGCTGCTTGCCGCTATCGACCAGGTGGCGCAGCGCTATCCGGTGCATCCGGCGCGCATTGGCGTCGCCGGGCTCTCGGCGGGCGCCAGCATGGCGGGGCAGATGGCACTGCTGGCGCCGCAGCGCTTTTGTGCGGTGGCGATGCATTCCGGTGCGCCGCCGGGCAGCGCAGAGTCCACCGCCACGGCGTTGGCGGCGATGCGGGGTGAGCGCGAGCCGCAGGGGTTGGCCGCTGCCGATGCCGGATCTGCCGCCATCGCGCCGCCGCCGCTGCTGCTTTTGCACGGTGACGCCGACGGCGTGGTGGCGCTGCAGAGCGCGCGCCGCACCGCGGCATGGTGGGCACACGCATTGGGCGCGCAGCCAGGCCCCGTGCGCGTGCAGCAGCGCGGTGCCCGGCGCGCCATGCGCGTGACCGAGTGGCGTGCACGCGGCAAAGTGCAAGTGGTGCTGCGCGAGATCGAGGGCCTCGGCCATGCCTGGAGCGGCGGCACCGCGAGCGCCGCCTACAGCGACCCCAGCGGGCCGGATGCCACGGCGCTGATCTGGGCCTTCATGGCGCGTCAGTTCGTTGATCAATAGCGGGTAAATTGGCCGCTACCGCAATACCCGTAAGCCTTTCAAGCTATCAAAACGATAGAAATCTCCGGATCATGCCGCCGAGCCGACCGGCGGATGTGCCGGCGACCCCGGTTGGCCGAACTGGCGCCAGGCGCGGCGCAATTGGGTGTCTGACGCAAACCCGGCGCCTTCGGCGGCTTGTGTGACGTTCTGGCCGGCGTGCAAAAGCGCCTCCGCCCGTGCCAGCCGGATGCGGCGCAGCCAGGCCAGCGGGGCAATCTCGGCGTGTTCAAGGAACAGGCGCGTCAGGTGGCGCGGCGAGGTGTGGGCGACGTCCGCCATCGCCGGCACGCTCCAGGTGGCCTGCGGCGCGGCGCACACCGCGTCCTGCACCCGGTGCACGCCGGCGTGCAAATGGTTGCGGTTGGCCATGAAGGGTGAAATCTGCGGGTCGTCCGGCCCGCGCCGCAGTGCCAGCACCAGCGTTTGCGCGACCTGCGCCGCGACGGCCGGGCCGCAGATCTGGGCGATGCGGTGCAGCACCAGGTCCATGCCCGTACTGACGCCAGCGCTGCTGTAGAGCGCGCCATCGGCCACGAACACCCGGTTGGCGACCACGTCGCAGCGCGGCTCGGTTCGGGCGAGTTCCTCCAGGTGCTGGTGGTGCGTGGTGGCGCGGCGCCCGGCGAGCAGCCCGGCGTGGGCTGCCAGCACGGCGCCGGCGCAGACGGTGAGCAGTTCGAGCTGGCCCTGGCGCAAGCGCAGGCCGCGCAGCCAGTGCAGCAGCTGCTGCGCGTCGTCGCCAGAGACATCGATGTCGCCGCCCGCCATCCCGACGACGATGACCCACGAGGGCGCCGGCAGTTCGCCCGGCAAGGGCACAAGCCCGGCGAGCTGCACACCGACCGAACTGGCCACCACTGGCGAGGGGGCGGCAAAGTGCAGCACGAAGCGCTCGGCCTGGCCGGCGGCCACCAATTGCGCATTGGCCGAGCGCAGGGCCTCGGCCGGCCCGGCCCAGTCCAGCGCCAGGCTGCCGGGCAGCAGGGCAAACCAGACGTGAACAGGCGCCGGGGCCGGGGGCTTCATGGCAGGGCGTGCGTACGGGCTTGGGAGAGGGCTTCGTCCACCGTGCAGATGCGTGCAAAGCGCCCGGTGAGCACGGTCGCCGTGCGCGCCTTGATGTCGCGGGCCGCGAGCGGCTGGCCATCGGGCTGAACCATGTCCCAGGTGAGCGTGGCGTCGGGCACGAAATCGACCTGCCAGCCCAGATCGCTGGCGTGGCGCGTGGTGGTCTCGCAGCACTGCTCGGTGCGAATGCCGCTGACGATCAGGCGGCCGATGCCGTTCTGCGTCAGCCACACGTCCAGGCCCGTGCCCACCAGCGCGCTGTGGCGTGACTTGGTGAAGCTGGCGGCGGCGGTGAAGTCGGCCAGCCCATCGAGCGGGCGCACCTGGCCGGAGACTTGCGCGAACGGGTTGTCGGCGCTCGGCGGGCCGTCGCTGTGCAGCACGCGCACGATGGGCAGGCCCAGCGCGCCAGCGCCCGCAATCAGTGCGTTCTGTGCCTGCAAGTAGGCCGGCATGTCGGCGTCCGTGAAATAGGGACGATGGCGAAACGACTCTTGTACGTCGATCACAATGAGACAGGTTTTCATGACAATTTCCTTGGGCTGGTGAAGATTGCAGCGCTTATGGTGCCTGCGCTAGCCCCTGGGCGCTATTGTCTACCCGGACATTTTCCGATCAATTTCAGACTATTTTCTACGCAGTCCGAAGGGGCGGCTACACCAGAGCCGCCGCCGCCAGCTCTTTCTTCAGGTAGGCATAAAACAGCGGCGCCGCCACCAGACCTGCCGGGCCGAAGACGGCTTCGGCAACGAACATCACCGTGAGCAGCTCCCAGACGCCGATCTGCGTGCGTTGGCCGACCACACGGGCGTTGATCACATATTCGGCCTTGTGGATCAGCACCAGAAACGCCAGGCAGGCGGCGGCAGCCTGGGGCGAGACGGAGAGGGCCACGATGGTGATGACGCTGTTGCACAGCAGGTTGCCGACGATGGGCACCAGCCCGGCCACGAAGGTCAGGGTGATCAGTGCCGGCGTGTAGGGCAGGCGCTCGCCCCACAACGGCATCAGGAACAGTAGAAAAATGGCGGTGAGCGTGGTGTTGAAGGCGGCAATCCAGATCTGCGCCGCGACGATCTGGCGGAACGCCTCGGCGAACACCCGCAAGCGCTTGGCCAGTGCCAGCGCCAGTGGGCCGCTTCTGGGGGCGACGGTGCGCACGGCGGCAAGCGCGCCGATCAGCAGCCCCACGTAGGCATAGAGCAGGCCGCCCAGCCAGGCGCGCCCCGCCATGGCGAGCGCGCCGGCCTTGGCGGCCAGGTAGCTGGCAATGGTGCGCTGGATGGCGTCGGCGCCGTCGGGCAGGTGGGCCGCCACGTCGGGCGGGAGCTTGACGCGCAGCTCCAGCACGGTGCGCGCCATGTAGTCGAGCAATTCGCGGTACTGCAGCGGCGCTTCGACCACGTAGCCGCGCGAATGCGTCACGGCAAACGCCAGCAGCCCCACGGGCAGCAGCACGACGAGCGTGGCCGCCACGATCTGGGCGCCGCGCGCCGGTGCTGGCGAGGCGGCAGCGCCGGGCCACAGCGGCACCAGCCAGCGCGTGAGCGCCCGCGTGGCAATGAACGCCAGGCACAGGCACAGCAGCCCTGGCAACAGCCCGTGCCGCATGACGAGCAGCAAGCCGCCAGCCACCAACAGGTAGCTGGCCAGTGCCACGCCGCGTGGCAGCGGCACCTGCCCAGGCACACGCAGCGGGTGGCGCAGCGGTGCCGGCGAAGCGGGCGGGGTCTTGCTCACGCCACGACGACAGCCGCGCCGTCGCCGCGCGGCGCAATCTGGCCCAGGCGGTGTACCGCCTCGCCGGCGCTGGCCAGCAAGCTGGTGACGGCCTGAGCGTCTTGCGGTGCGACGACCAGCACCATGCCGATGCCGTTGTTGAAGGTGCGGTTCATTTCCTCGTCGGAAATGGCCGCCGTGGCCTGCAGCCAGGCAAACAGCTCGGTTTGCGGCCAACTGCCTGGCTTAAGGTGCGCGGCCAGGTCGTCCGGCAGCACGCGGGGAATGTTCTCCAGCAAGCCGCCGCCGGTGATGTGCGCCAGCGCCTTGATGCCGCGGCTGCCGCCGTCCGCGACCGGGTGCGCGGCGAGTGCCGCCAGCACCGGCTTGACGTACAGGCGCGTGGGTTCCATCAGCGCGGCGCGAAACGGCTTGCCGTCGAGGGTAGCGGGCACTTTGCCTGTGCTTTCAGCGCGCGCAATGCACTTGCGCACCAGGCTGAAGCCGTTCGAATGCACGCCGCTGGATGCCAGACCCAGCACCACGTCGCCGGCCTGCACGCTGGTGCCGGTGAGGATTTTCGATTTTTCCACCGCGCCGACGGCAAAACCGGCCAGGTCGTACTCGCCGGCGGGGTACATGCCGGGCATTTCTGCGGTCTCGCCGCCAATCAGCGCGCAGCCCGAGAGCTCGCAGCCGCGGGCAATGCCGCCCACGACAGCCGCCGCGGTGTCGACATCGAGCTTGCCGCAGGCGAAGTAGTCGAGGAAGAACAAGGGCTCGGCCCCTTGCACCAGCACGTCGTTGACGCTCATGGCCACCAGGTCGATGCCCACGGTGTCGTGCATGTTCCATTCAAACGCCAGCTTGAGCTTGGTTCCCACGCCGTCGGTGCCCGAGACCAGCACCGGCTCCTGGTAGCGCTTGGGCACCTCGAACAGGGCGCCGAAGCCACCGATACCGGCGAGCACGCCGTCCCGCATGGTTTTCTTGGCCAGCGGCTTGATGCGGTCCACCAGCGCGTCGCCGGCGACGATGTCCACCCCCGCGTCCTTGTAGGAAATGGGCGAGCTGGTGTTGGAAGGGGTGGAGGAACTCATGGGAAAGGGCTGGTGGCTGCAAAGAGGGGCGCGCGGGGCGCGCAATGGGGCGGATTTTAGGCGACGGGCAACTCCGGGGCTTAGGTGCGCGCCCGCCATCGGCCAGACTGCAGGCTTGCGCAGTGCGCGGGCACACTAAAATGCAGGTTTTTGCGGCATGCACGGTCACCTTGGGCCCTTGGCGCCCACGCAGGCGCGCAGATGCGCCGCCGCAAGACGCCGCAGCGAGCTTCAACCTCCTTTTTTGTGAAATTCAGCCTCTCTCGCTTCCATCCTTCCGTTCTCGCCTGGGCGCCGTCCCGGCGCGGCCAGCGGCGTGCCGTGTGCAGCGGCTGCTCTGCATGAAGCAACTGGCGCTTGACATTGGTTTGGCGCCGCTGCCCACGCTGGGCAGCTTTTTTGGCGGGCCGAATGCCGCAGCCTTGCAGCATCTGCGCATGGCCGTCGAGGGCGGCAGTGCGCGCTCGCCCGTGCCCACCTACCTGTGGGGCGAGGCCGGCACCGGCAAGACCCATTTGCTGCGTGCGGTGCGCGAGGCGCTGCGCGAGCAGGGTGTGCTGTGCGGCTGGTGCGATGCCGCGACCGATCGCCCCCCCGCCTTTGACGAGCGCTGGCACGCCGTGCTGCTCGACGATGTGCAGCTCTACAGCACCGGCCAGCAGGCGGCCGCATTCAATTGGTTCGTCAACGCGCTGAGCCCCGCCACCGGCGCGCCGCGCTGGGTGCTGGCCGCAGGCAGCGTGCCGCCTGCCGACCTGCCGCTGCGCGACGACCTGCGCACGCGCCTGGCCTGGGGCCATGTGTTTCAGTTGCAACGGCTTGGCGAGACCGAGCGCCGCTCGGTGCTGCGCCAGCATGCCGATGCGCGCGGGCTGTTTCTGAGCGATGAGGTCATGGATTTCATGCTCAGCCGCTTTTCGCGCGACTTGGGCAGCCTGATGCAACTGCTCGACCGCCTTGACCGCCACGCCTTGCGCAAGCAGCGCGCCATCACGGTGCCGCTGCTCAAGGACATGCTGGATTCTGAATAAATGACTGCACCCGTGTCTGCCATTGCATCCGAGAAACCCCGGTTGGCCCTGTTCGACCTCGACCACACGCTGCTGCCCATCGACTCGGATTACGAGTGGGGCGAATTCACCCAGCGCATCGGCTGGACCGACCCGGCAGAGTTTGGCCGCCGCAACGCCGAGTTTTACGCCCACTACCAGGCCGGCACGCTCGACGTGCACGATTACGTGCGCTTTGCCACCGAAGCGCTGCGCCTGCGCGGGGCCGAGGCGGCCGCCGAGGCGCATGCGCAGTTCCTGCGCGAAGTGGTGCAGCCGGCGATTCGCCCGGCAGCGCTCGACCTGATTCGTGCCCACCGGGACGCCGGCGACACGCCCATCATCATTACCGCGACCAATGAATTCGTCACCCGCCCGATTGCCCAGTTGCTCGGCGTGCCGCACCTGCTGGCCGTAGAGCTCGAACGCGATGCGGGTGGCTGGTTCACCGGCGAGATTCGCGGCGTTCCCTCGATGCGAGAGGGCAAGGTGCGGCGCATGGAACAATGGCTGGCGGCGCGGGACCTTTCGTGGGACGCGGTGCACAGCACCTTCTACAGCGATTCCACCAACGACCTGCCGCTGCTCGAGCGCGTGAACGTACCCATCGCCACCAACCCCGACGCGCGCCTGCGCGCCCTTGCGGCGCAGCGCGGCTGGCGCATCCTGGACCTGTTTCCCCAGGGCTGAAAAGTCCCCTAAAACCATGATCAAGAATTTCATCGACAAGCTGCTCTCCAAGGCCGGCTCCGGCGCGCGCAAGCGCCCGGCACACCCCTACGGCAAGCGCGTCGAGGTGCCCGCCTCGGTGCACGGCATCGACCCGGCGCGCGTGGACCGCCGCGCCATCGACGTGGTGCGCACGCTGCAGCAGGCCGGTTTCGAGGCCTACATCGTCGGCGGCGCGGTGCGCGATATGTTGTTGGGTCTCAAACCCAAGGATTTCGACGTCGCCACCAACGCCACGCCCGAACAGGTCAAAGGCCTGTTCCGCCGCGCCTTCATCATCGGACGCCGCTTTCGCATCGTGCATGTGGTGCACGGGCGCGGGCGCGAGAACGAGGTGATTGAGGTCTCCACCTTCCGCGCCTACCTCGACAACGCGGCGGCCGAGCAGGTCGCCGGCAATGAGAAAACCTCGCGCGCCGCCCTGGCGGGCATGCAGCACGCGGTGGATTCGACGGGCCGCGTGCTGCGCGACAACGTCTGGGGCCCGCAGGACGAAGACGCCACACGGCGCGACTTCACCCTGAACGCGATGTACTACGACCCCGAAAGCCAGATCGTGGTCGACTACCACCACGGCATCGAGGACGCCAAGAAGAAAACGCTGCGCATGATCGGCGACCCGGCCACGCGCTACCGCGAAGACCCGGTACGCATCATCCGTGCCGTGCGCTTTGTGGCCAAGCTGGCCGCCTTGGGCTTCACGCTCGAACCCAAGACCGCTGCGCCGTTGGTGCAATCGCAGCAACTGCTTGCCGACGTGCCGCAAAGCCGCATGTTCGATGAAATGCTCAAGCTCCTGCAGACGGGGCATGCCATCGCCACCATCGAGCAGCTCAAGAAGCTGGGCCTGGCCAAGGGCATCTACCCGCTGCTGGACGTGGTGGTCGAGCGCGCCGATACGCCCTTCGTCCTGGCGGCTCTGACCGACACCGACCGCCGCGTCAAGGAAGGCAAACCCGTGGCGCCCAGCTTTCTGCTGGCCTGCGTGCTGTGGCAGGACGTCAAATCGGGCTGGGAGCGGCACCTGGCCAAGGGCGAACACGCGCTACCGGCCTTGCAGGATGCTATTGATGGCGTGTTCGAGCGCCGCATCGGCGATGTCTCCGGCCGCGGCAAGCTCGCCGCCGACATGCGCGAAATCTGGGTCATGCAGCCGCGCTTCGAAAAGCGCACCGGCCGCGTGCCCGAAAGCATGGTGGCGCAGTTGCGCTTTCGCGCCGGCTTCGACTTCATGCGCCTGCGCGCCGACATCGGCGAGGTGGACGAAGCCCTGGCCAGCTGGTGGCAGGAGTACAGCACCGCGGACGAATTCCGCCGTGAAGATCTCATGGAGCAGGCACGGGAAGAGCAAAAGCCCCGTACCCGTTCCGCAGCGCCCGCAGCGCGGCGCGTGCCGCGCGAAGCGGCGGCCGCTCCGGCTGGCAGCGGCGATGTCTTGCCAGAATTGGCCGAGCACGCCGAAGGCGCCGAAACCGGCGCGCCCAAGAAGCGCCGCCGCCGCCGCCGCAAGCCCACGGGTGGTGGCGGGGAAGCGCCGGCGGGCCAATCGCACAGCGACGCGGCGCCCCACGGCGACGAATGACTTCGGCTTGCCGTGACAGTGCAAACCACCGCCTGGATTGGCCTTGGCGCCAATCTCGGTGAGCGCGCCGCCGCACTGCGCAGCGCCCTTACAGGCCTTGGCGCTTTGCCCGGTACGCGCGTGCTGCGCGTGTCCTCGCTCTACCGCAGTGCGCCGGTGGATGCGGGTGGGCCGGACTACTTGAACGCCGTCGCGGAAGTCAGCACCTTCCTCACGCCCCAGGCCTTGCTGGAAGCCCTGCAAACGCTGGAGCAGGCAGCGGGCCGCGAGCGCCCCTACCGCAACGCGCCGCGCACGCTGGACCTGGACATCCTGTTCTACGGCGATGTGCGCCTGGAGAGCGCCGGGCTCACCTTGCCGCACCCGCGCCTGCACGAACGCGCCTTCGTGCTGCTGCCCCTGGCGGAACTCGCGCCGGAGCGGGTGGCGCCGGAGTGGCTGGCGGGGGTGGCGGGGCAGGCCATCGAG
>NZ_JBWKZM010000013.1:0-111163 GCF_059424465.1 Simplicispira sp. GW247-4R2A
GTGCGGCGGGGGTGAGGGGTGGGGGTAGGCCATGAGTCGCCGCTAGCGGTAAAAAAAAGCAGGCACTCAACGCTTGATGGAAGGTTGGGCATCACGCTTCAAGCGAGCCTATTTCGCAGGACTGCCCGAGACTACTGCTTTTGCTGCCGCTGACGCCAGCTCCCCAGTGGGAGTAACGATTAATTTGTGTTTGTCATAGATGCGCCCAGGCGGGCTTGCAATTGTGGATAAGGTATCCGCGCAAAGCTTGGAAAGGGGAGACCCCTCAGCGGCGGAAGCGCCGATATCTGCCATTTGCTTTTGAAAGCCAAGGAACGAAGTTGCTATTGCTGCTTTGTAGCCATAATCCTCTTCCAGTCGCTTTGCAAGAGCTGACTCTCGGCTGGCATGCAGCGCCAGCCACACCAATGCCCCAGCAATAGGTGCCCGTGCAAGCCACAAGCGAGCTAGTTCATCCCATCCGAGAGGTGATCCCGCGTGATAGACGTTCCACAGGCCACTAAGAGCAAGAAAAACCAAGGAAGTTAGGGAACCAACAAACAGCCATTGCCATCTCGTGGCTGGATTTAGGAAGGTCTTTCGTCGGTCGTCAAACGCATGAGCCAAACCCGCAGCAGTGGCGCCAGGAAGAAGGCCAGTAATGGTTTCAAGCTTCAGCTTGGATTGGTTCTCTAACTCGGCTAGGCGGGCCTCATAACCTGCCACTCGCTCTTCTATTGTTTCAGCTTTATCTGAAAGGGCCTTTGTCGTGACGGAAGCCGCTTTTGCCACATCTTTGGCATCCGATATTGATTTGATATCGGCTTCTGAAGTCGCTTTGTGAGCGTGTACTGCAGCAAGAAGCTCTACGACGCTATCAGTCGCAGTTTGCGCGCGCGTGCGCTGCCCCTCCGCTTCGGTTGCCTGCTGGCTTGCTACCGTGATTGCTTTATCAAGTTCTACGCGAACTTTGTCTGCGTGCTCTTGTGCGCTCTGGATATGAGCTGATTTCTCTGCAATGACGGCTTGTTCATCCGTCGCTTTGGTACTGGCGGCGAGGATTGATGCGGCAGCTGCATTGACTTCTAAAAGCCTCGCCTGCACGCCAGTGGTCGCTTCAACGAGACTAGTGTGTATTGCTTCAGCTTCATCGAGCTTTACTTTCAAGGAAGCAGTCAGAACTTCTATTTCCGAGAGCATTTGCTTAGCTGATACGGCCAATTCCGAAGCGATTGCAGCATCTGATTGCTTCGGGCTTTGTTCTTGTTTTTCCATTTATCGTCTCCCCCGATGTGTTTAAAAAAGCTTGGACTTCATTGCGGTCTATTTACGTGAACAAGTCGGTGCGTAGTGAAACGAAATGTGGACTACACCACCCGCAGGCCATATCTGGCGCTTGCGGTCTAAATTGGCACGCAAAAAGCGCCGCAAGGGGCTTGGAGCTAGCTTCAGCCATGAAACCCGCCGCCCCTTCCGTGCTGCGTGCCACACGATTCCTAGATCAGGTCCGTGAGTGAATTCGTTACAAACACTATAGCCTGCGCACCGAGCAGACCTACATGCAATAGGTGCGCATGTTTGTGAAATGACATGGATGGCGGCACCCGCGAGATATGGGGCAGAAGGAGATCGAAAGTTTTCTGGGCATGTTGGCCAACGAGCGGTGAGTGGCTGCGCCTACGCACAAGCAGGCGTTGTGAAGTGCTGGGCATTGACCTGCCCTGGCTCGATGGCATGCGGCGCCCGCGGTGGCGTGGAGGTCCCGTATGCGCTGGAGGCCAAGTACCAAGACGCGGGGCAACGCTGGGGATGGTTCCAGTATTCCTCGCCTCCAGTGCGCAACAGCAGAATCTGCCAGCCACCGCTCCAGGCAGGAACTGGATTGCAGAACATAATAAGTGCGTATTTATCGTAAATAACGCAAACAAACTGCGTTCAATTTGCTTTAAAGGCATAAATAATTGTGCCATTCGCCCGATGGTTTGCGTTCTGCGTTTGATCCAGATCAGTGCCGAACCCCCCTGGCCGCCACGATCATCCGGGCTTTGCAGACCCCCCGGAGACACCCCATGACCCTCGGCCTTGCGCTGTTGCGCGCCCTCAAGAACCACGGCGCGCAGGAAATTTTTGGCATTCCCGGCGACTTCATCCTGCCGCTGTTCAAGCAGATCGAAGAAAGCCGCATCCTGCCGCTGCACACCCTGAGCCACGAGCCCGCGCTGGGCTTTGCCGCCGACGCGGCGGCGCGCATGCACTGCGGCCTGGGCGTGATGGCCGTGACGTATGGCGCCGGTGCGTTGAACGTGGTGAACGCGGTGGCCAGCGCCTATGCCGAATGCTCGCCGCTGGTCATCCTGGCGGGCTGCCCCGGCGAGGTCGAGGCACATTCGGGTCTGGTGCTGCACCACCAGGTGCGCAGCATTGATTCGCAACTCCGCATCTTCAGCGAGATCACCTGCGACCAGGTGCGCCTGTCCAACGCCGAGACGGCCCCCGAAGACATCGCCCGCGTGCTGCGCAACTGCCGCGAATACTCGCAGCCCGTGCTGATCGAAATCCCGCGCGACATGACGCTGCAGCCCATGCGCGAGGTGCCCGTGCTGCCGCCGCGCAGCTTCAACGCTGAGGCGGTGGCCGAGGCGGCCGACGAATGGCTAGCGCGCATCCACGCCGCAAAAAACCCGGTGATGGTGGTCGATGTGGAAGTGCGCCGCTTTGGCGTCGAGGCGCGCGTGGCCGAGCTGGCGCGCCGCCTGCAACTACCCGTGCTCACCACCTTCATGGGCCGGGGCCTGTTGGCCGAAGATGGTGTGGATCTGCACGGCACCTACCTCGGCGTGGCCGGTGCCCCCGAAACCACGGCGCTGCTCGACGACTCTGACCTGCCCGTGATGCTGGGCGCCATCCTGTCGGACAGCAACTTTGGTGTGAGCGCCCAGCGCATGGACTTCCGCCGCGCGCTGATTGCCGCGCACCGCGAGGTGCGTGTGGGCCACCACGTGTACCACGACATTCCGCTGGCCGCGCTGGTCGAGGCGCTGCTCGAACGCATCCCGCCCGCCAGCGGCGCGCGGCGCACCTTGCCGCCCCAGCCCGAATACCCGCGCGGCCTGGTGGCCGACGATGCGCCGCTGTGCGCGGGCGATCTGAGCCGGGCGCTGAACGACCGCATCCTGGCGCACGGGCCGATGAACATCGTCTCGGACATGGGCGACTGCCTGTTTGCCGCCATGGAGCTGCTGCCCACGCCCCTGGTGGCCCCCGGCTACTACGCCACCATGGGCTTTGGCGTGCCCGCCGGCATCGGCGCGCAGGTGGCGACGGGCGAGCGCAGCCTGATCCTGGTGGGCGACGGCGCATTCCAGATGACGGGCTGGGAGCTGGGCAACTGCCCGCGCCTGGGGCTGGACCCCATCGTCATCGTGCTCAACAACCAGAGCTGGGAAATGATCCGCGCCTTCCAGACCGAGTCGCAGTGCGCGGCGCTGGGCGACTGGCGCTTTGCCGACATGGCCAACGTGCTGGGCGGGCGCGGCCACCGCGTGACCACGCGAAAAGAGTTCAAAACGGCCCTGGACGCCGCCTTTGCCGAACGCGGGCGCTTTCAGCTCATCGAGTTCATGGTGCCGCCGGGCGACAGCACGCCCACGCTGCAGCGCTTCTCGGAAGGCATCCGCGCGCTGCGGGCGCGGGCGGCGGTGGCGTGAACGTCGGAGATTGAGCGCCTCACGCCACCCGGTTCCACTCCAGCGCCCGGCTGCGCCAGTGCTCTTCGATGGTCTGCGTGAAATCCGCGCGCACCAATTTCGCGCGGTTCTCCAGCCAGTCGGCGTTTTCGCGGCGCACCACGATGCCTTCGAGGTGGCCCTGGCGGAACTGGCTGTCGTGGGCGTGCACCCAGTCGCGCAGTTGGTCCAGCGTGACCTCGCCCGCGTACAGGCAGGGCACGGTGTTGAAGCCCATCTGCGCCGCCCAGGCGTTGCGGCGCTGGGTGCTCCAGAAGCGCTGTTCCTGGCGGTCGTACACGTCGAACAGCATCCACCAGTCGGGCAGGGTGGCGTAGTCGAGCGAGTGGCGCGCGGCGCACCATTCGCCAAAGGCGACCAGGTGCGTGCCCAGGGCGTCGAAGAGCTTGTCCTCGTGCGCGGCCAGCCAGGGGCCGAGGCGGGCGAACTGGCCGTGGAAGGGCTGGGGCAGGTACTGGCCGCGGTTCTGCGCGCGCAGCACGCCGTCGGGCGAGACCGAGAAACCCAGGTTGGCGCCGTCGAGCTTTTCCTCCAGCACCACGGGGCCGCTCAGGATGTCCTCGGCCTCGGCGGGCGAGAGCACTTTGTCGTCGCGCGGTTCGCCCGTGGCCAGCCAGGCGATGTGGGGGGTGTGGGGGAAGCGGAAGAAATCTTCGGACATAGGTGCCTTTATTTTGCGCGCCGCATGGGCGGATGTTTCTGGCGCCAGCGCGCCTGCAGCCAGTCGGGCAGGAGGTTTTCCACCTCCAGCCCCACGGCGTTCAAGGCTTGCTGGCAGTCGATCCAGTCGGTGTCGCTGGCGTTGGTGAGTTTGCAGGCGTGGCCTGCGTCCAGCGCGGCAAGCGCGGCGGCCACCATCTTGCGGTCGGCCAGGTCGGTCACCGCCTCGGCCAGTTCGGGCGGCAGCACGGCGTTGCCGTTCTTGTCGAGCAGCACATCGACCCACACCACCTCGCCGCGGTCCATCTTGTGCACCATGGCCAGCCAGCCGTAGTCCTGTTCGGTGAGCTTGTGCTGGTATTCGCCGCAGACATGCCAGTCCACGTCGAGCACGGCGTGGCGCGTGGGGTCGGCTTCAAAGGCTGCTAGCCAGTCGAACACCTGCTGGCGCAGGGCGGCTTCCTCCACGGGTGTGGCGTCGGGGTGAAAGGGCGAGCCCGTGTCGGCCGCGCTGGCGACGATGAGCACATTGGTGTCCACCAGGCGGGCCTGCATCTCAATGGTTCCTTGCGTTGCAAGATGTCTGCGGCGCCTGCAATGGGCGTGGCCTGGCCAGGGGCCACCGCGCAAGGGCCGCCAGTACCTGAAAGTCCGGACGCTGGTGGCATCCCCCTTCCGCAGCGCGTAGCGCTGCAAGAGAAGGGGGAAGGCGCGAAGCGCCACAGGGGGTTGTCATTTCTCTTCGCGCATCCGCTGGGCACGTGCCCGGGCCTGTTCACGCGCCTCGCCCATGGCGTCGCCAAAAAAGCGCGGCGGCCAGTTGCGCACGGTGCCGAACGCGTCCACCTCCAGCGGCACCAGCACGGCGTCGGCGCCGCGCCGCTCGACAAACAGCATCTGGCATTGCTGGGGGCTGGTCTTGCGCTGCGCGATCAGCGTCTGCATGCGGCGAAACAGGTGCTCGGAATGCGTCTCGACGATGAACTGCACCTGGCGCTGCTGGCTGACCTGCGAAAACATTTCAGCCAGCACGGCCTGGGCAAGAGGGTGCAGGTGGATTTCGGGTTCCTCCACCAGCACCGTGCTGCCGGGCGGCGCCCAGAAGGCCATGGCCAGCACCGGCAGCACCTGTGCCACGCCCACGCCCACGTCGCGCAGGTTGGCGACGACGCCGTCTTTGTGCACCACCACTTCGTAGCGGCTCGATCGCCCCACCTGCCGCACGCCAATCTGGTCGGCCATGCCCATGCGCTGCAGCCAGTGCGATACGCTGGCCAGCGTGGTGCCCTGGGTGTCGGACTTCTGCAGCGCATTGGCCAGCAGCGCCTCAAGCACCTGGTTGCCGTCGCTGCCCAGTGCGCCCGGGGCCGACTTGCTCCAGACCTGGTCGCGCGCGGGCTGGCGGCGCAGCGGGCCGAGGTACACGATGGCTTCGAGCTCGCGGCGCAGCGCCAGGCTCAGGTCTTGCAAGTGCGCGCCGTCGGCGCCCAGCAGCGCCAGCGCCTCGGCAGAAAAGGCAATGGAGCGCTCGGGCGCGTACTGCGGCCCCTTGCCGCGCGGCTGGGTTTCGTCGTCCACCCAGACCGAGTACGCGCCGCGCTCGCGCCGCACCACGCGAAAGCGCCGCGCCACGGTGGACAGGCTCAGCTCCTGCACCACCACGGCGCCGCTGGCCGTCTGCCCGTAGCTGCAGGCAAAGCGCGCGTGGCGCACGCGCTCGCCTTCGGGGCGCTCGAATTCCAGCGTGATCGAGAACTGGCGCGGCGCCGCGACGCCGTGCGAGAGCACGGCATCAAAACCACCGAAGTGAAAGAGATCATTGGCCTCGTCGCCCCCCAGGTTCAGGTGCACCGTGCGGTCGGGCGCGGCCGCCGTTTGCTTGAGCAGCAGCAGGCTTTGCAACAGCGTCGATTTGCCCGAAGAGTTGGTGCCCAGCAGCATGGTCACCGGCGCCAGCCGCACGGGCCCACTGTCGCGCCAAGCTTTGAGGTTTTGCAGGTGGAGGAGCTTGATCATGGCAAGGGCATCTTAGGGTGTGCCTAAATTCAGAGAAAAATGGGCTCTAGCGCTTATCCAGCAAACGCTAGCAGCTCTCAAATCCATAGCTCACTCCTTGAGCCCCAGGCGCCGCGCCAGCTTGTGCAGGTTGCTGGCGTCCAACCCGAGCTGGCGGGCCGCGCGCGCCCAGTTGCCTTGGTGGTGCACCAGCGCGTCCTGCACGCACTGGCGCTGACAGGATTCGAGGGCATCGCGCAGTGTGCCGGCAGCCATGGCAGGGCGAGGCACGGTTGCCGCTTCGGTTGGCGCGTGGGCAGTGGGCTCAGCCGGGCTCTGCAACGCATCAAGGTCGAGCACATCGGGCTCCAGGGTCACAATGTCGCTGCGGCGCGCACCCCTGCTGAGCGCCTTGAGGGCAGCGCGGCTGATGACATGCTCCAGCTCGCGGACGTTGCCCGGCCAGTGGTAGCTGCACAGCGCCGCCTGGGCGGCACTGGACAAGCGCAGGCTGCGCAGCCCCAGACGGGCGCGGTTCTGCTCCAGAAAGCGCCCTGCCAGCAGCAGCACATCGTCGCCCCGCTCGCGCAGCGGCGGAATGGGCACGGGGTACACCGAGAGGCGGTGGTACAGGTCGGCGCGAAAGCTCCCGGCAGCCACCAGGTCGCGCAAATGGCGGTTGGTGGCCGCCACCACGCGCACGTTCACGCGGCGTGGCGCGTCGGCGCCCAGACGCTGGATCTCGCCGTTCTGCAGGGCGCGCAGCAGCTTGGCCTGCACGGGGAGGGGCAGCTCGCCCACTTCGTCGAGAAACAGCGTGCCGCCCTCGGCGGCCTCGAAGCGGCCAGGCCGGTCCGCCACCGCGCCGGAGAAGGCGCCTCGCCGGTGGCCGAACAGCTCGCTCTCCGCCAGCGATTCAGGCAGGGCGGCGCAGTTGACATGCACCAGCGGCCTCTGGCAGCGCGGCGAATGGCGGTGCAGCAGGCGGGCAAACAGCTCCTTGCCGACGCCGGTCTCGCCCAGCAGCAGCACCGGCAAGTCAGAGGTGGCGACCAGCTTGACCTCGTGCAGCAATTGCGTCAGGGCTGTGCTGTGGCCCAGGATTTCGCTTTCGTCCAACGCGGCGCGCAGCGCCGGCTCGTCGTGCAGGTTGCCGTTGTGGGGGTTGGCGGAGCGGCTCAGGGCCTGGTTCTCTTGCTCAAGCCGGGTGACGCGAATGGCGGCCTCCACCAGCACCGCACACTGCGCCAACGCCGCGCGGGACGCAGCGTCAAAGGTGCCGGTCTGCAAGGTGTCGAGCGTCAGCACCCCCCAGGGACGGCCGTCCACCCGCAAGGTCACGCCCATGCAGTCGTGCACCGGCAGGGGCTCGCCCACCATGGAGTCGAGCAGGCCGTCGTAGGGGTCTGGCAACGTGCTGTCGTGGTCGAAGCACGTCACCACGCCCCGCGCCAGCAGGGCCGCAAGGCGGGGATGCTGCTGCACGGCAAAGCGCCGGCCGAGCGACTCGCTGACCAAGCCATCGACCACCACCGGGCGCAGGTGGTCCTCCTCCAGGCGCAGCAGCGCGACCGCACCACAGCGGAAATGCGCGCGCAGGCCTCCAATCAAACGCTGCAGGCGCAACTGGGCGGGAAGTTCGGCGGTCAGATCGGCCAACCAGTGGCTGTACGGAAGGGTATTCATGACCTTATATAGGTAATTTTTACCATTTGAAACAGGGTAATTATGACCGCTAATTAGCGTAAACCCTTGATTCATCGTCGCGCCAAAGCTGGCCCGTTCTGTGCAAACCACCAGGGCATCGGGGCCCACGCACCGCAACACCACGCGGCACACCGTCCCAAAGCCTTTCTTACCCTTGGAGCCTTTGCTATGAACATCGACAAATTCAAACACCAGCACGTCGACATCCTGGGCAGCATTGCGACGCTGCGCAGCCTTGCGCAGGCCGGCATCACCCACAATGCCAGCGAAATCGCCAAGCGCATCGTCGCCATGAGTTCCACCATCAAGCTGCATCTGGCGGTGGAAGACCGTGCCTTGTACCCGGCCTTGCAGCGCGGCGGCGACGCTGAGCTGGCCCGCATGGGCCAGCAGTACCAGCAGGAAATGGGCGCCATCGCCAGCGCTTACGAAGCGTTCGCGCGGCGCTGGAACATCCCGGAAAACGTGCTGCGCGACGAACAGGGCTTCCGTGACGACGCCAACCATGTGCTGCGCATGGTGCACGAGCGCATGCAGCGCGAAAACCACGACTTTTATCCGCGCATCGAAGCGCTGTAATAGGCCGGTTACATCCGCACCAGCATCTGCTGCACCAAGGGATGCATCACTTTGCGTTCCGTGCTGATGGCGTAGTAGTGCTGCTGCACCCCCTCGCACGCGCCAATGAGCTGCACGTGGCTGCGTTGCAGCAGTTCCTCCTCCGCCGCCAGCGCGGCAGGAAAGACGCCGAGGTCTGTGCTGCCGAACGTCTCCAGCAAGGCACTGTCCTCAATCTCGCCCACCACCCGTGGGCGCAAGCCGTGCTGGCTCAGCCACCGGTCTAGCTGGTCACGTACAACGGAATGCGTAGTGGGCAAGAGCAGCGGCACCTGCTGAAGCGATGCCGGAAAGCGCTTATGCGCCACTTGCCACCAGTTGGCAGAGCCGTACCAGCCGATATCCGAGCTGCCCAGTGAGTGGCTGTGCACTTTCAGCTGGCCGTTGGTGGGCGCGGGGTGGTCGGTCAGCACCACGTCGAGCTTGTGCAGCACGAGGTCGGCGAGCAAGTCGGCCATTTCGCCGTCGTCGCACACCAGGCGCAGGTTGGGTACATCCAGCACCGGCTGCAGCAGACGCCGCACCGCCAGTTTGGGCAAGCCGTCGGCAATGCCCACCGCCAAGCGCACCGCTGGGGTTTGGGCGGTGGCCAGCACGACCTCGGGCAATGCCTGGGACAACTGAAAGATTTGTTCAGCCTGCTGCAAGGCCACTTGTCCGGCCTCGGTCAGCGCCAGCCCGCGCCCAGCCGGTTTGAGCAGCTGGCAGCCGAGGTCGCGTTCGAGTTCGCGCACCTGCGTGCTCACGGTTTGCACCGCCATGTCCAGCCGCTCGGCCGCGCGCGACATGCTGCCTTCTTTCGCGACGACCCAAAAGTAATACAGATGGCGGTGGTTGAAGGCCAAGCTCATTGTCAGTTTTTAAGGAAGTTAGGTTCATAGATTGTCTGCTTTTCTCGATGCGCCACTCGCCTTACCTTGCGGTGTTCGAACGCAATGGGCCGTTCGCTTTTCACATATCAGGAGATCTTTATGCGCACACACGCCTCCATTCGCTCCACGGCAGCAGCCGTGATTGCGCTGACCATCGCCTCGCTCGCGGCGCCATCGTTGGCCCACGCCAAGCGCATGGGCGGCTACAAGCCTGCGCCGTCCAGCTTCAAAAGAGCGCCCGCACCGGCGCCCGTTGCTGCGCCGACGGCGCCGACGGCGCCCACTGCTGCAGCGCCAGCGGCCGCTGCGCCCGCAGCAGCCCGTCCTGGTCTGGGTGCCACGCTAGGTGCTGCAGCAGTAGGCGGCGTGGTGGGCTCCATGGCCGGCAATGCGATGGCCGGCGGCATGTCGAAGGACAAGGAAGCCGAGGCAGCAGCAGCTGAAAAGGAAGCACAGGCCCTCCAACTCAAGGCCGATGAAGCGAAAGCCAAGGCACAGGCCGCCCGCGCGGCAGCCAAGTAAGCAAGAGCCCATGGGCTTGCTCCATTCCATCTTTCAGAGGTGACTTTATGAACGAAAACATTCAAATCTTTGGCCGGCAGACGGGCGCGGCCCTGAGCGCCGAGCGCAATCAAGTTCTGCGCAACACCTACTGGCTTCTGGCACTGTCCATGGTGCCGACGGTGCTTGGCGCCTGGGTCGGCATTGCCACCGGCTTTGCCGGTGCTTTGTCGCCCGGCATTGGTTTGATGCTGTTCCTGGGAGGAGCTTTCGGCTTCATGTTTGCCATCGAGAAGACCAAAGACTCTGCGGCCGGCGTGTTGGTGCTGTTGGCATTCACCTTCTTCATGGGCCTGATGCTTTCGCGCCTGGTGGGCAGCGTGTTGGGCCGGGCCAATGGCGCTGAGCTGGTCATGACGGCGTTTGCCGGTACAGGCGCCATCTTCCTGGGCATGGCGAGTCTGTCGTCGGTCATCAAGCGCGACCTATCCGCCATGGGCAAGTGGCTGTTTGTGGGCGCCTTGATGATTTTGGTGGCTGGTATTGCCAACTTCTTCCTGCAGTCGAGCGCACTGATGATCACGCTCGCGGTGTTGATGGTGGGCGTTTTCACGGCCTTCATCTTGTACGACTTGAAGCGCGTGCGCGATGGCCACGAGACCAACTACATCACGGCGACGCTGGGCGTGTACCTGAGCCTGTTCAACGTGTTCCAGGCGCTGCTGATGCTGCTGGGCATTGGCGGGCGGGAGGAATAAGTCTTAGACATGGAGGCGGGCCGGGTTGCGTAGACCCGGCCCCTGAGTGGCCGCTGTCGCCGGTCATCGTTTGTCGCTTATCGCGCCGCGCTGCGGCCCATCCCCATGGAAATTCTTCTCGACCCCAATGTCTGGATCGCCTTTGCGATGCTGACCGCCCTGGAAATCGTCCTGGGCATCGACAACATCATTTTCATTTCCATCCTGGTCGGGCGCCTGCCGCCGGAGGTACGCGACAAGGCGCGTCGCATCGGGCTAGGCTTTGCGATGGTGTCGCGACTGGCCTTGCTGTTCGCGCTGAGCTGGATCATGGGTCTGACGGCAGACCTGTTCCAAGTCGCCGGCATGGGCATCAGCGGTCGGGATCTGGTCTTGCTGTTTGGCGGCCTGTTCCTGCTCTACAAGGCTTCCCATGAAATCTTTGTAGAGGTCGAGGCGAAGGACGAGAAGGCGCCGCCGCCGTCAGATGCCGCAGCCATGAAGGACTCAGGAAGTCGATTGTTCTGGGCGGTGATCGGCCAGATTGCGGTCATCGATATCGTGTTCTCGCTGGACTCCGTAATCACCGCCGTCGGCATGGTCGACACCATAGGCGTCATGGTCGCCGCTGTCATCGTCTCGGTGGGAGTGATGCTGGTGGCGGCAAAGCCCATTGGCGATTTCGTCGACCGCCATGCGTCGGTCAAAGTATTGGCGCTGGCGTTCCTGGTGATGGTGGGTATGGCGCTCACCGCCGAAGCTTTTGACCAGGAAGTGCCCAAGGGCTACATCTACGCGGCGATGGCGTTCTCACTCGCGGTGGAAGCCCTCAATATCCGGGCTCGCGCACGGCGAATGCTGAAGGCACAGGAGGCCGGAGGAGGGGCTTGAGGCCCAAACCCGTATGGGTCTCGACCCTAGCCTGATGGCCTCTCCCATGACGCGGGCAGTCCTTATGCGGCATACGCTCCATACCCGAATTCCAACCCATGCCGATGCGATGAGCGCGCGGAATGCTCACGAAGCACTTCCACACACCCGCAACACATCCCCTCCATACGCCTCCAGCATCTTCGCCCCCATGCCGCCAATCCCCTCCAGGTCTGCGAGCGTTGCCGGGCAGCGCTCGGCAATGGCGGCCAGGGTGGCGTTGTGGAATATCACATAGGCGGGCAGGCCGTGTTCGCGGGCCACTTCGGCGCGCCAGGCTTTGAGGTTGATGAAGCGCACTTGCGCGGCCTGGTCCAGCGCGGCGGCGGCCGGGGGCAAGGGGGGGGCGGGGGGGGGGGGGGGTTTGCGGGCGGGGGGGGCAGCGGCCACGGCGAGCGCAGGCGCACCGGGACTTCGCCGCGCAGCACCGCGCGCGAGGCGTCGGTGAGCGCCAGGGTTTCAAAGCTGCGGCCGTTGTCGAGATGCACCTTCTCCAGGCCCACCGCGCCGGTGGCGACGAGCTGGCGCAGCACGTCCATCAAATGGACAGCGCCGAAGCCAATGTGGCTGGCCTGCTGCACGCGGTAAATGGTGGAGAGCAGCTTGCGGGCCGCGTCCGTCGCATCCCACACCGCGGGTGGGTTCAAGCAGTTGTCGCAGTTGCCACAAGGCTCAGACGCTTCATCAAAGTACGCCAGCAGCCGCACGCGGCGGCAGTCGGTGGCTTCGGCTAGGGCCAGCAGGGCGTCGAGCTTGCCGCGCAGCGCGGCCTTGAATTCGGCGCCGGCCGGGCTCTCGTCGATCATGCAGCGCTGGTTGACGACGTCGTTCAGACCGTAGGCCATCCAGGCGTCGGCGGGCTGGCCGTGCCCCCGGTGGTAGCCGTCTCCACGGCCCTGGCCGCGAGCCACGGCCTGCTGATCCGCAATCGTGGGGCGTTCGAAGGTGCGCGCAAGCTGCAGGCCGTCATCTTCGACAAAACCGGCACGCTCACAGAGGGGCGCTTTGGCGTCACCGACACTTTGCTGCTGCCCCAGGACATTGACGAAGAGACGCTGCGCAAGTACGCGGCCTCGGTGGATGCCAATTCCGAACACCCCATCGCCACAGCCATCGCCGCGTCATCGGACGCGAAGCTGGCCGTCCTGAACTTCAAGAGCATCCCCGGCAAGGGCGCCGAGGGTAAGGTTGATGGCCGGGAGGTCAAGGTCGTCAGCCCGGGCTACTTGCGCGAGCAGCACATTGATCACGCGGACAAGCGCATCGAACCCCTGCCGGCGCAAGGCAAGACGGTCGTGTTTATCCTTATCGATGGACAGTTGAAGGGCGCCATCGACTTGGCCGACAGCGTGCGCCCTGAGGCCAAGCAGGCCATCGAAGCGCTGAAGGCACTGAACATCCGCTGCATGATGCTCACCGGCGACAACCAGGCGACGGCCAAGTGGGTGTCGGACCAGGTCGGGCTGGACGAATACTTCGCCGAAGTGCTGCCGCAGGACAAGGCCGCCAAGGTCAAGGAGGTCCAGGCGCGCGGCGTGTTGGTAGCCATGACCGGCGACGGCGTGAACGACGCGCCGGCCCTGGCGCAGGCCGATGTCGGCATTGCCATCGGTGCTGGGTCCGACGTGGCGGTGGAAACCGCCGACATCGTTCTGGTACGCAGCAACCCACAGGATGTCGTGGCCATCGTCGAGTTGTCCCGCGCCACCTATCGCAAGATGATCCAGAACCTCTTCTGGGCCACGGGCTACAACGTCGTCGCCATTCCGCTGGCAGCCGGCGCGCTCTACGCCTGGGGCGTGGTGCTGTCGCCGGCCCTGGGCACGGCACTGATGGCGGCGAGCACGGTGATCGTGGCCGTCAACGCACGGCTGCTACGACTGAAGAAGTGACAAGTCGGCCCATGTCCGCCATGGCCGGCGGGAGGGGGGGAGCCCCGCTCACTTTGCCAGTTGCCTGCGAATGGCCTGCAACTCGCGCTTGCGCGCTGCGCTGACCACCGGGTAGCGCAGCTTCAGGCTTTCCATTGCATTGAGCACGATCTGCGACACGATCAGCCGCGCGTTGTTCTTGTCGTCGGCCGGCACGATGAACCAGGGCGAATCGGCCGTGCTGGTGGCGCTCAGGGCCTGGCCATAGGCTTGCATGTAGGCGTCCCAGAACTCGCGCTCGGCGATGTCGGCCTGGCTGAACTTCCAGTTCTTGTCGGGCTCGTCGATGCGCGCCAACAGGCGCTTGCGCTGCTCTTCCTTCGACAGGTGCAGGAACACCTTGACGATGCGCGTGCCGTTGGCATGCAAATGCCTTTCCAGGTCGACGATCGAGCGGTAGCGGCCATGCCATACGGATTCATCGGCAGCCGCATCGGGCAGGCCCTCGCTGTGCAGGATGCTGCTGTGTACGCGCACGATCAGCACCTCTTCGTAGTACGAGCGGTTGAAAATGCCGATGCGCCCGCGTTCGGGCAGGTCGCGCGTGGTGCGCCAGAGGAAATCGTGCTGCAGTTCCTGCGCGCTCGGGTGCTGGAAGCTGAACACCTGGCAGCCTTGGGGGTTGACGCCCGACATCACGTGGCGGATGGCGCCGTCCTTACCGGCGGTGTCCATCGCCTGGAAGATCACCAACAGGGCGTGGCGGTTCGAGGCGTAGAGCAGGCGCTGCTGGTCGCTCAACTGATCGACCTGATCCTGCAGCAGTTTGCGGTACGCCTTCTTCGACTTGCACAGCGGTTTGACCTTCGTGGCCCAAAGGCTGAGATCGACCTCGTCGGCCTCCCGCACCTTGAATGCTTTGACATCGATGTTCATACGGTTTCCTGGTTTGTCGCCGCCACCTGAACGGGAGGACCTTGCAGGCCCCAGTCGGCCACCGGGGCCAGCGAGAGATTGATCATCGCACCAACCCATTTGGCGGTGCTCCGCTGCCAGCGCCGGGCGGGCTGGGCATGGGGCGACACTCACGCGCTGTTCACGCAGGGCAAGCCGGTCGTTTTCGCGTTTCACGGCTACCCCTGGCTGATCCATCGCCTGGCTTACCGGCGCATCAACCACCACAACCTCCACATGCGTGGCGACAAGGAAGAAGGCACGATCACCACCCCCTTCGACATGGCGGTGTTGAACGACCTGGACCGCTTCCACCTCGTCATGGACACCGTCGATCGCTTGCCGCACACTGGCGCTGCGGGCGCCGCCTTGAAGGCCCGACTGGCGGCCAAGCTCGTGGAACACCACCGGTACATCCGCGAACATGGCCAGGATCTGCCGGAAGTGCGCAACTGGCGCTGGAAGGGAGGCAAATCATGACGTTTCCACAGGCTCCATTGATCGCGACGGCGCAGGCCCTGATGGCACCGGGCAAGGGCCTGCTCGCGATGGACGAGAGCGTAAGCACCTGCAACCGGCGCCTGTCCGAAGTGGGCATCGCGCAGACGGAGGAATCCCGTCGCCGCTATCGCGAGCTGCTGGTCACCGCGCCCGGCCTGTCCGAAGCCATCAGTGGTGCCATCCTGTTCGATGCGACCTTGCAGCAGAAGACCGGCGACGGTGTGCCGTTCGTCGATGTTTTGCGCGCCGCCGGCATCGTGGTCGGCATCAAGGTGGACGCCGGTGCGAAGGCCTTGGCAGGCCATGCCGCAGAGCATGTGACCGAAGGTCTGGACGGACTACGCGAGCGCCTCGCGCGCTATGCATCGCTGGGCGCGCGGTTCGCCAAGTGGCGCGCGGTGCTGACCATTGGAGACGGTTTGCCCAGTCGGGCCTGCATGCTGGTCAACGCACACGCTCTGGCGCGCTATGCCGCCCTCTGCCAGGAAGCGCAACTCGTGCCCATCGTCGAGCCCGAGGTGCTGATGGACGGCGGGCACTCGCTGGCGCGGTGCAGCGACGTGACAACCGAGGTGCTGCACCAGGTTTTCGAGCAGCTCCACCGCCAGGAGGTGGCGCTGGAGGGAATGGTGCTCAAGCCGAACATGGTGCTGCCCGGGTTGGCCTGCGAGCTGCCCGCTTCCGTGGACGAAGTCGCCGAAGCCACGCTGAATTGCCTGCGGCGCGCCGTGCCGGCCGCCGTTGCCGGCATCGCGTTCCTGTCCGGTGGCCAACCGGCCGCGCTGGCAACGGCGCGCTTGAATGCCATGCACCAGCAAACCAACTTGCCCTGGCCACTGACCTTCTCGTTCGGGCGGGCGCTGCAGCAGCCGGCGCTCGGCCTGTGGGCCGGCAGCGATTCAAACCGCGTCGCTGCACAAAGCGCGTTGTTGCACCGCGCACGCTGCAATGGCGCGGCCGTGCGGGGCGCCTGGCGCCCTGCCATGGAGACCGAAGCATTTCCGGCATGAACATCTGTCTGGTCCGCCACGGTGAAACCGCCTGGACGCTCAGCGGCCAGCACACCGGGTTGACCGACCTGGGGCTGACCGCCCATGGCGAAGATGAATCGCGCGCCCTGGCGCCACGCCTGCGGGCCCTGGCTTTCACACGCGTCTTGTCCAGCCCGCGCCTGCGCGCGCGCCAGACCTGTGCGCTCGCCGGCTTCGGGGCAGCCAGCGAGATTGAGCCCGACTTGTCTGAATGGGACTACGGCCGCTACGAAGGCCGGACCTCTGCAGACATCCGCCAGGAGAACCCGGAATGGAACATCTGGCGAGATGGCTGCCCCGGTGGCGAATCGCCCTTGGATGTCAGCGCGCGGGCCGACAGACTCATCTCGCGCCTCGGCACGGTGCAAGGCACGGTGGTACTTTTCTCGCATGGCCAGTTCGGCGCCGCGCTTGCCGTGCGCTGGATCGGGCTGGCCCTGGTCGAAGGCCAGCACTTTGCGCTGCACACGGCCTCGGTAAGCGGGCTGGGCATCGACCCCCCATCACCGGGATCGGCACACCATCGAATTGTGGAATGAACACCCCACCCTTTCAGCAGACCCACCACCGGTCTAGCATCTGTACCCCCACTGACGCTCCAACTTGCAACCCCCTCGGAACGTGTTCAAAGTCCTTTGGGTAGTAGTGCCAAGAATGCCAGATGGATGAATTGCAAGCTGGTATTGGGCCAACGCTCGCACCTCTTCAGTGTGGGGTCCTGGGCAGCGTTACAGCGGGGGCCGGTGACCAGGCAGGTCGTTCGGTTGCTTGGGAATCGATGACAACCAGGTAGCGCCCCGACCATGGGCCCGTGACCCTGTCCTCGCGCAGAACCCAGAACAAGCGGTGCTGGAGCGCGGCAGCCTGTTCATACGCCTGATCAATGAGCCCGTAGAGGTCGATGAACCTGTTCAGCGAGGCGGATATCCGTATGCACCCCTTGGATTGGGCGGTACCCAGGCGGGGCTCCAGAAAATCCGGATCGGTGGCGTGCATTTGCAGGCGCAGGGTACTGATCGCTCGATTCCCCCACCCTTTGGGCGCGCGCACCCAGCCAAAATCAAAAACCCGGGACCCCTTGGCGCCATATCCACGTATGCCTTGCGCATTGCGGGTGCCTTCGGCACGAAAGTCGAGGTGGACGGGGTCGTGCTCGAACAGGCCCAGCGGGGTGGCGAAGTGTTCAAACCGGCCGGGCAGACCTGTGGATACGGGCGATGCCCCCAGCAGACGCCACGGGTATCCCGCGCCACCCCAGAAGATCAGCATGGCCTGCACATGGGGGTTTCGGTCAACGAGCAAGGTGAACTGCGGAACGTCCAGCCAGCGATGGCCAGCATCAAAAGCCTGTTCAAGCGCGTCCGCGTACCTTGCCTCGTCCGCACGCGTGGGATAGAGCTGGGGCTGCACCGAAATGGAAAACTCATTGGCCAGCGGGATGGCTTGGCCAGCACCGGTGGCCCCGGCCGCCTGGCCATCAGGCCCGCTGTCAGCGGCCGCTTGGCAACAACTCAGCGCCAGGATGCATGACCACCCGACACGCAGGGCAGCCCGCCGCGCCGTACCCGCGCGGGACTGCCTGCCCCCATGGCACGCAGTGAAGGAACCGATGGGCACAGCTTTCATGCGTACCTCCCGCTTGGTGTGGTGTAGACGTATTCCGGCTGGACAGACGCCATTGTTCCCAAATCTGCGGAGGATTTGGATGCTGCTGCGGGAGTTTGGAACAAGAATACCCGCCATCCCCGAAGGGTGGCGGGCCCGATACCGTTCTTCAGGCTTGAGAGATCAGGCCGCCAATGGACGCAGGCTCCCTCTGGTCCGTCTGGCAATCAGACTCCGGTTGCGCAGCAGGGCCGCATCGTCCACCGGCCGGCGCGTACTGCGCGAGAAGGCCTTGAGCCCGCCCATATCGAGAATTTCGACTTCACGATCGTCCACGTACAACAGCCCCATCGCCGAGAGCGCACCAAAACAACGGCTCACCGTTTCGTGCGCCACGCCCAGGAGGCTGGCAATCTCGCGGCGGCCCATGCGCAAGTGAAACCGCAGTGGCGACTGGCCGCAGTCCGCCAGTCGCTTGGAGAGCTGGATCAGGAAGCGGGCCAGGCGCACATCGGACGCCACCGCCGCCAGGATGTCCACAAGCTCACGGCTGCGCGTGAGCGTCAGGCTGCCGGCCTGCTGTAGCGCGAAGGCGAACGGCGGGACGGTTTTGCAGAGCCCCTCGATCTCTCGCCGGGGGACAACAAAAACGGTCGACTCGTCCAGCGCGAGGATGGCAATGGGGTGGGATTCCATGCAGAGCGCGTCAAACCCCAATAACTCGCCTCGGATGGCGAACGCGAGAACCTGTTCGTACCCATCCTCATCGGTCCGGAACACCTTGAAAGTCCCCGAACGCACGAAAAAGAGAGCGTCGGCCAGTGCGCCTTGGTGTACCAGACTCGCACCCGCATGGAGCGTGCGCAGGTTCACCTGAACGTTTTCGGCTGCGCCTTGTTGGGCAAACGGCACACCGCACATCTGCAACAGGTCCGCCATGGTCGCAACGGGCAGAGCGGCCGATGCGCCGCTGCGCGGCAGGTGAATTTGGGCGATCGGCCCTGAAATGCTGCTGTTCATCGGGGATTTCCTCCTGATGAGAACGTGAAATATCTAGAATTTTCAGTTTGTGGCCCATGCCACCATCACACAATCGGACTGAGGATTCGAATGCACTCAGAAAATCCGGTTTTGGACCGGGCACTTGTCCGATGAAATATCAGAAAAATCTGATGGGCTGAAAGGCCCAGACCGGCCTACGATGAATGCTTGACAGGAGGTCATGGTGCACAAAGCGGGTTCTCTTGCCGATCCCATGGACATCGACTCGGCCATTCCATCAGGCGCCGTCCAGGGAGCCCTGGATGGCATCGTCGCCATTGATGAGGCGATGCGCATCGTAATGGTCAACCCCTCAGCTCAGCGCATGTTTGGCCGCACGGCCCAGCAACTGCTGGGCCGTGACTTGTCCGAGCTCATTCCCGCCGGAGCGCAGGAGGCCCATGCCGCACATGTGCGGCAATTCATGGCCTCCGAGGTGCCGGAACGCCCCATGCTCGGTCGGGGACAGTTGATGGGTCTGCGCGCCAATGGAGAGAAATTTCCGCTGGAAGCCGCAATCAGCCAGTTGGATGTTTGCGGCGACCTGGGCGGACAGCGCTACTACACCGCACTGCTGCGGGATGCCAGCCATGAGCAGGAGTTGGTCGCCACGATTGCGCAGCTCAACCGGCGGCTGCGCTCGCTGTTCGAACTGCTGCCCGTGGCCGTCTGGGTCACGGAAGGCGAATGGGTGGTCTATTCCAACATGGCCTGTGCAAAGCTTTTTGGGGTGGCGCGGCGCGAGAGCCTGGCCGGGCGCTCCATCTACGAATTTCTTGATCCGGCCATACACGACGTCGTTCGGCACAAGGTGGCGCAGGCACTGAGCACACAGGAAGCTGTGCATTCCATGCACAGCCGGATTACCCGGCTCGATGGATCTTCCCGGGATGTGGAGATGGTGCTCGCCGCGCTGCCGGATCACTCGCGAACCTTGGTGCAGATGGTCCTCTCCGACGTCACGAAGCAATCACAGGAGCGGCGTGACCTGCTGACGTCGCGAAGCACGCTGCGGGATCTGGCCGCGAGCCTGGTCGATGCACGCGAAGAAGAGCGCCGCAACATTGCACGCGAGCTGCACGACGAACTGGGCCAGCGGCTGACGGCCTTGAAGCTGGAACTCTCCGCGCTCGATCAATCCAACGCAGCGTGCATCCCGCCGCAGCGCATGCAGTCCATGATCGAAATGGTGGACGACACCGTGTCCGCAACCCGGCGGATCTCCATGGACTTGCGCCCGCTGATGCTGGACGATCTTGGCCTGCAGGCGGCCATCGAGTGGCTGGCGCAGGAGTTCGAGCGGCGTGCGGGATTGAAGATTGCGCTCAACCTCGATCCGGCCCCGGACCCGATGCATCAGAAGGTCTTGACCGCGCTCTACCGCATCGTGCAGGAAGCCCTGACCAATATCGTGCGGCACTCGGGTGCAGACCACGTGGCGATCGCCATCACCCATACAGGCTCGATGGTCGAGCTCCATATCGAGGACAACGGCCGGGGGTTTCCCGGCCAGCCGCTGCAGACGCCCAAGGGGTCGTTCGGCCTGATCGGCATTCAGGAGCGGGTGCTCATGATGGGCGGCCAGCTGGACATCGGCAACCAGCCAGATGGCGGCGCGAGGCTGGTCGTGAAGCTGCCCCTTTCTGCGGAGCAGGAGAGCACGGGATATCCCGATGAAGGCAGTTGCGTTTCGGGAGCCCTCGCTTGAGCGAATCGGGGCTCAAGCCCATGCTCAGGCTGCTGCTGGTCGATGACCACACCGTGGTGCGCGAGGGCCTCAAACGCCTCATCTGCCCGTTGGCGGACAAATGGAGCATCACCGAAGCCGGCACCGGCTATCAGGCGCTGGAGCTCCTGCGCCACCAGCCCTTTGATCTGGCGATTGTCGATCTGTCCTTGCCGGGTATGAGCGGGCTGGACCTCATACGACGCATCAAAGGCGAGTACCCGTCCGTGGCGGTTCTGGTGCTGACGATGCACAGCGAAGAGCAGTACGCGATTCGCGCGCTGCAAGCGGGCGCGAACGGCTATGTAACCAAGGACACCGCAGCCACCGATCTGGTGGCCGCGGTGCGCAAAGTGGCGTCGGGCGGGGTGTTCCTGTCTGCGCAACTGGCCGAGCGCATGGTGTTGCAGCTCAACGGGCAGCGCCACGCACCTGATATCCAAGTCTTATCGAACCGGGAGCTGGACATCTTGCAGCGGATCGTCAACGGGCAACGCCCGGTTGAAATCGCCAACGCTTTGAATCTGTCGATCAAGACGGTGAGCACCCACAAAAGGCATGTCCAGGAAAAACTGCGGCTTGACTCCACGGCCGCGCTGGTGCGCTTCGGGTTGGAGCACCGGCTGGGCAGGGAAATCCTAGGCTCCCCCTCGGAGGACGCGGGTGAAGCGTAAAACCGGTCCGACTGCAAGGACTGCAAGGGCAGCACGCGTCCGCACCGTTCGCTAGCGATGAAAGGGCCGTGAAATGGACAACACAATGCGGGCCATGGTGCTGGAGCAACCCGGTACGCACCTGCGCCTGATGCGCCGTGCGGTGCCACAACCCAGCGCCGGACAGGTCTTGATCGCGGTGGAGGCCTGCGGCGTGTGCCGAACCGACCTGCATCTGGTAGATGGCGAGCTACCGGACGCCGTGCTGCCCATGATCCCCGGCCACGAGATCGTGGGCCGCATCGCTGCGCTGGGAGAAGGCGTGCAGACCTGGCAGACCGGGCAGCGCGTGGGCGTTCCCTGGCTGGGCTGGACCTGCGGCGCTTGCCGCTTCTGCCGCTCCGGGCGAGAAAATCTGTGCGAACGGGCACGCTTTACCGGTTACCAGATTCCAGGCGGCTATGCGGAGTACACCGTGGCCGATGCGCGCTACTGCTTCGCACTGCCCGATGGGCCCGCGCCCGAATGCCTGGCCCCACTGCTGTGCGCGGGGCTGATCGGTTACCGCGCACTGCGCATGGCGGGCGACGCACGGCGGCTTGGGGTATATGGCTTTGGCGCGGCGGCCCACCTGGTCACCCAGGTGGCGCGGCGTCAGGGGCGCGAGGTCTACGCGCTGACGCGCCCGGGCGACACCGGCAGCCAGGCGTTCGCGCGCAGCCTGGGAGCAGCCTGGGCCGGGGGCTCAGACGAATCCCCCCCGCAGCCGCTGGACGCTGTGCTGATTTTTGCGCCTGTGGGCGAGCTGGTTCCGGCTGCGCTGCGGCATGTAGACCCCGGTGGCTGCGTGGTGTGTGCCGGTATCCACATGAGCGACATTCCGTCGTTTCCCTACGCCTGGCTCTGGGGAGAACGATCGCTGCGGTCGGTAGCCAACCTGACGCGCTGCGACGGCGACGAATTCTTCGAACTGGTGCGGCATGCGCCGCTGCAGACGGCTGTGCATGTGTTTGCATTGGAGCAGGCCAACGAGGCGCTGGACAAGTTGCGCCATGGCGCATTCCAGGGTGCGGCCGTGTTGCGCATGGCCGCGCCCACCTGAACGACGGCACCGGTCAGGACTTGAGCAGCCTGATCACCTCCTCATCCTCGATCTGGTGAAAATCGCGGTAGAACTGGCCGACAGCCTGAAAATCATCAGGAACCTGCAGGCAGACCATCTCGTCTGCAAGCGGCCGGATCCGCTCCAGCGCTTCGCGCGAGGCAACGGGCACAGCGCAGACCAGGCGGGCTGGACGGTGTTGGCGCACGCTGTGCAGGGCAGCCGTCATGGTCGCGCCGGTAGCCAAACCGTCGTCCACCACGATCACGATCCGGCCGGCCGGATCGATGGGGGTGCGCAGCGGTGAATACATCGCACGTCGCGCTTGAAGTATCTGGAGCTGCCGACGCTTTTCCGCGTCGATGTACCGGGAGTCGGCGCCCATCGCTGCCGCGTAGGGCGCAATGGTGCACCAGCCGTTTTCGTCAATGGCACCGATGGCGAGTTCGGGTTGGTAGGGTGCCTGCAGCTTGCGCACCAGCACCACGTCAAAGTCCCCCTCCAGAAGGTCCGCCAACCTCCTGCCCATGGGCACGGCACCACGGGGAATGGCAAGCACCAACGGCGACTGGCGCCGATAGGTGTCCAAGCGAGTGGCCAGCTGGCAGGCGGCATCTTCACGGTTCTTGAACATGGCGACCCCATTTATGCCATGCGAAGCACAGGCGATGGTTGCAGCAGCTGAACGCTGAAATCTGGCTCATAAGGTGGCACATGGCATTCGACAATGTCGGTCGGCGCAACCTCCAAGCGCAGTCCCACCACGTCAGCGTGCAGTGGCAGCGTGGTCACGCAGCGGTCGGCCAGTACGGCAATACGGATCGCCACTGGACGCTTGCGGGTCAGCCAGTCCACCACTTTCAGTACGGAATGGCCGGTGTACAGCACGTCATCCACCACGAGCAAGATGTGGTGGCTCAGGTCGAGCGCCGCATGGCGCGGGTCTTCGCCCAACTGCGTATCGGGAAACAGCAGCGTGAGGTCGTCGGCATAACGCTTGACCGACAGATCCAGCCGCAGTGGAGGAGCCAGGCCATGGTGCAGCACCAGGCGCTGGGTCAGGCGGTCGGCCAGCGGCGCGCCCCTGCGCAACACCCCCACCAGCGCCACCCGGTCGTGGCCCTGCAGCAGGCTTACCGCCTGCTGCGCCATGCGGTCCATCACGGCATCAAGGCTGGCCGTGTCATAGAGACAAGTTCGAGAACCTGAGACGGTGTTCATAGCAGATCATGGAATATGACAAGTCTTGCCCGCGCCGTCGCGCGCATCATTCAGGCGTGGGCAGGTGTCCCAAGAACCACTCAGCGGCGAGGGCCGCCACACTCTCCAGTGCTCCGGATTCTTCGAACAGATGGCCGGCCCCAGGAACCACTTCCAGGCGTTTGGCGCACCGCAGCTGACGCAGCGCCGACCGGTTAAGTTCCAGCACCTCCGCGTCATCTCCCCCCACGATCAGCAGTGTTGGTGCTTGCACCCGCGACAGGTAACCTTGGGCCAGATCGGGGCGTCCGCCGCGGCAAACCACCGCAGCGATAGCCTGAGGCCACTTCGCTGCTGCCACCAAAGCGGCCGCTGCACCCGTGCTGGCGCCAAAGAGACACAACGGCAGGCTCCCGAGGTCCTGGCGTTGGCTGGCCCACTGCATGGCCTGCTCCATCCGTTGGCCGAGCAGCGGGACGTCAAAGACCTTTCGCCGATCCTGCGCTTCGTCTGGGGTCAGCAGGTCGAACAGCAAAGTGGCCATACCTTCCCGCTGCAGCATGCGGGCCACCCAGCGGTTGCGCTCGCTCAGGCGGCTGCTGCCGCTGCCATGCGCGAACAGCACCAACGCACGGGCCTGGGTCGGAACGGCCAGATCGCCCTGGAGCGAACTCTCCTGCAGAACCACGGGCTCAATGGCGACCGTCATGCCATATCTCCCGCCTGCCCGCCGCAAGCCACCCCATGTCCGGCGGGTGCATGGGTGACAGGGCGCTGGCGGTCAGGCCGTTGGTGCGCGCCCCTGTTCTCGAACCAATGCTCCAGTTTCACCGACTTGGCCGCCAGGACACCGGAGTCGGCGATCTGCGGCCAACCATGGTCGCGGTCCAGGATCACGGTGCGTCCACGCGGGCCAAGCGCCACCTGCGTGGCCTCGGCCAAGGCATCGAGACCGCAGCGGATCCTGCCGTGGACCTCATCGCGAAAGAACAGTTGGTTGGCGGTCATGGGCTATCTCCTCGCCGAAGGCACGTAGCTTGAATCAGGGTCGATTTTTGCCCGATTTGGGCGCCGTCCATTGAGCATGCGCAACCGTTGCAGGAACCGCGCGCGATGGGTTGCGGTCATGGGCCCAACGCAGCAATGCCGCACCCTGAGCCAATATGCCGCAGCGCGTGGCCATGTCCGGCGCGAGCTTGGCTGCCTTGGCTGATCGTCGGCGGCGCCGACCGGCAGCGGGCCGCCGAGGGGCATCGACCTCCATGGCATGGCGGATCGTTGTCCATTTCATGGGACAAGACCGTATCCGGTGCAGATGGCTTTGGTGGCTTCGATTGAGCAGACTCAATGGGTCGGCCTCGGTCGTCAATAAGCTGTTTCGAGGCGCGCGGTACCTCCTGTTTCCACAACGGGGCTCCGTCCATCGCCTTTACAAGGAGAGAGCCATGCAAGCCGGCAAGGAAACAGAACTCTGGATGTTCGAGAAAATGCTGGAGATCCGCCACTTCGAAGAGACCATGGCGACGGTCTACCTGGAGGGAAAATTGCCGCCGCACATTCAGCATGGGCTGGCATTTGACATCGGTTCAGGCCCGGTGCCGGGCGAGATGCACCTCGCCGCCGGACAGGAGCCGGTCGCGGTGGGCGTGTGCGCGCATCTGATGCAGACCGACACGGTGGTGGGCACGCACCGGCCGCACCACTTTGCCATCGCCAAAGGGGTCTCGCTCAACGCGATGGCGGCGGAGATGTTCGGCAAGGCCACGGGTCTGGGCAAGGGAAAAGGCGGGCACATGCACCTGTTCGATCCGGCCAACCGCTTCAGCTGTAGCGGCATCATCGGGGCCAGCCTTCCGCCAGCCTGCGGCGCCGCGCTGGCGGCGAAGAAGCTGGGAAAGGACTGGGTCGCGGTGGCCTTCTTCGGCGAAGGCGCAGCGAACCAGGGCTCGGTGCACGAGTCGCTCAACCTCGCGGCCTTGTGGAAGCTGCCGGTGGTCTTTGTCTGCGAGGACAACAAGTGGGCAATCTCGGTGCCCAAGAGCAGCGCCACCTCGATTGAGTGGGTGGCCGACCGGGCGGCGGGCTACGGCATGCCGGGCATCAAGGTGGCGAGCAACGATGCGATGGCGGTGTATGAGGCTGCCAGGCCGGCTGTGGCGCGCGCGCGCCGGGGCGAAGGGCCCAGCCTGATCGAGGTCAAGACCGACCGCTACTTTGGCCACTTCCAGGGCGACGCCGAGGTCTACCGCCCGAAGGACGAAGTGGCGGGCCTGCGCAAGAACGACCCCATTCCCCGGATGGCGGACTTCCTGAAAAAGCAGGGCCACATGGACGATGCCGAGGAGGCCCGGCTGAGGGCCCTGACGCAGCGCCGCGTGGCAGAGGCGTTCGAGTTTGCGCGCAACAGCCCTTACCCCGAGCCGCTGGATGCGCTGCAGGACGTTTTCGCCTGACCCGGTACCGAACGAACAGGAGCACGACATGAGCAACACCCGCAAGCTCACCATGGCCCAGGCGATTGCCGAGGCCATCGGCCAGGAAATGCAGCGCGATGACGCAGTCTTCGTGATGGGCGAGGACATCGGCAAGTACGGCGGCATCTTTGGCGCTACCGGCGGCCTGCTGGAGCGCTTTGGCGCCGACCGCATCATGGATACGCCAATTTCCGAGACGGCCTTCATCGGCACCGCCACCGGCGCTGCCGCCGCGGGCCTGCGGCCGATTGCCGAACTGATGTTCGTGGATTTCTTCGGCGTCTGCATGGACCAGATCTACAACCACCTGGCCAAGAACACCTACATGGCGGGCGGCCACATCAAGCTGCCGGTGGTGCTGACCACGGCCATCGGCGGCGGCTACAACGACGCGGCGCAGCACTCGCAGTGCCTCTACGCCACCTTCGCCCACATGCCGGGTCTGAAGGTCGTGGTGCCGTCCAACGCCTACGACGCCAAAGGTCTCATGATCCAGGCCATCCGCGACGACAACCCGGTCCTCTTCATGTACCACAAAGGCATCATGGGCCTGCCGTGGATGGCGTATTTCGAAGGCAGCAGCAACGAGGTGCCCGAAGCCGCCTACACCATTGCGTTCGGCCAGGCGCGCATTGCACGCGAGGGCCGCGACATCACCATCGTCACTCTCAGCCAGATGGTGCAGAAGGCGCTGCTGGCGGCGGAAGAACTGGCCGCAGAGGGCGTTAGCGTGGAGGTAATCGACCTGCGCACGCTGGTTCCGCTGGACCGGGAGTCGGTGCTGCGCTCAGTGCGCAAGACCGGCCGCCTGCTGGTGGCCGACGAGGACTACCTGGGCTTCGGTCTCACCGGGGAAATCGCCGCCATCGTGGCGGAAAACCTCGATACGGTGCCACTGCGGGCTCCAGTGAAACGGATCGCCGTGCCGAATGTGCCAATCCCCTACAGCCGCCCGTTGGAGCGCCATGTGATCCCTCAGGTGGACAGCTTGGTGGCGGCGGTGCGTGCGGTGATGGCGGCCTCGCTGCAGCAACCGGTGGAAGCGTGATGAACATCACCTTGCCGGAGGCGGCATGGGAAGGCGTCGAGGCGTCGGTTGAGGCCCTTGTGGACCGCTGGCTGGTGCAGGAAGGCGAGCCGGTCCGCCAGGGCCAGCCGCTGGCCAGCGCAGTGCTGGTCAAGACCAGCTTGGAAATTGCAGCGCCCGCAGACGGCTGCGTGACCCGCATCCTGGTGGCGGCGGGCCAGACCTTCCGCCGAGGTCAGCCTGTGGCTACGCTGGCGCCAGGGCCATAGACAGCGCCACAGCGCCGCCCCGGTGGAAGGGCTGGAGCCGCCAGCCGCTGGAGCGACCGAAGCCTCGCTGGCGCCACCGTTCAGGCGCGCGGACTGATGCACACGAGAGAGAGGAAGGGAAGGAGGGAGGAAGCTTTCATGGCCGCGGCGCATGGCGCATGCGGCGAAGTGGCCATTACCCCCCACACACCCGCAGCACCTCCGCCCCATACGCCTCCAGCTTCTTCGCTCCCATGCCGCTGATCCCCTGCAAATCCGCGAGCGTCGCCGGGCAGCGCTCGGCAATCGCCGCCAGCGTGGCGTCGTGGAAGATGACGTAGGCGGGCAGGCCATGCTCGCGCGCCACTTCGGCGCGCCAGGCCTTGAGGTTGATGAAGCGCACCTGGGCGGCCTGGTCCAGCGAGGCGGCGGCCGGCGGCAGGGTGCCGGCGGGGCTGCGGCGGCGTTTGCGCTCGCCAGGGGCGGCAGCGACGGTTTCGCGCAGGCGCACGGGCACTTCGCCGCGCAGCACGGAACGTGATGCATCGGTCAGCGCCAGGGTGTCAAAGCTGTGGCCGTTGTCCATTTGCACTTTTTGGAGTCCGACCGCCCCAGTGGCAACGAGCTGGCGCAGCACGCCGCGCAGTTGCTGTTCCGATAAATCGGCGCCCAACCCAAAGGTGCTGAGCTTGTCGTGGCCGAACTGGGTGACCTTGTCGGTGGGTTTGCCGCGCAGCACGTCCATCAAGTGCCCTGCGCCAAAACCAATGTGGCTGGCTTGCTGGACCCGGTAGATGGTCGAGAGCAGCTTGCGGGCCGCGTCGGTCGCATCCCACACCGCAGGGGGCGTCAAACAATTGTCGCAATTGCCGCACGGCGTGGAGGCTTCGCCAAAGTACGCCAGCAGCCGCACGCGCCGGCAGTCGGTCGCCTCCGCCAGCGCCAGCAGGGCGTCAAGCTTGCCGCGCAGCCCGGCTTTGAATTCCTCGCCCGCCGGGCTCTCGTCGATCATGCGGCGCTGGTTCACCACGTCGGCGAGGCCGTAGGCCATCCAGGCGTCGGCGGGCAGGCCGTCGCGGCCGGCGCGGCCGGTTTCCTGGTAGTAGCCCTCGATGTTCTTGGGCATGTCCACGTGCGCCACAAAGCGCACGTCGGGCTTGTCGATGCCCATGCCAAAGGCAATGGTGGCCACCATGACGATGCCTTCTTCGCGCAGAAAGCGGTCCTGGTGCTTTTTGCGCACCGCACCGTCCAGCCCCGCGTGGTAAGGCAAGGCGTTGACGCCCGCGCCGGCCAGCGTGGCGGCCAGCTCGTCCACGCGTTTGCGCGACTGGCAATACACCACGCCCGCTTCGCCCGCGTGCTCGCGCTCGATGAAGCGCAGCAGTTGGGTGGTGACGTCTTTCTTTTCTTCAATGCGGTAGCGGATATTGGGGCGATCAAAGCTGCTGATGAAAAGGCGCGCCTCTTGCAACTGCAGCCGCTCGACGATGTCTTCGCGGGTGAGCGCGTCGGCCGTGGCGGTCAGCGCAATGCGCGGCACGCCAGGAAAGCGCTGGTGCAGCACGGTGAGCGCGCGGTATTCGGGCCGGAAGTCGTGGCCCCACTGGCTCACGCAGTGCGCCTCATCGATGGCGAACAGGCTCAGCTTGCCCTGCGCGTACAGGTCGTCCAGCAGGCCCAGAAAGCGCGGCGTGTTCAGGCGCTCGGGCGCGGCGTACAGCAGGGTGATGCCGCCGGTCTGCAGGCGCAGTTCCACGTCTTGCGCTTCGTCGTAGCCGAGGCTGGAGTTGAGGAAGGCGGCATCGACCCCGGCCTCATGCAGCGCACCGACCTGGTCGTGCATCAGCGCGATCAACGGCGAGACGACGATGGCCACGCCGCGGCCCTGCTGCTGGCGCACGATGGCCGGCACCTGGTAGCACAGGCTTTTGCCGCCGCCCGTGGGCATGAGCACCAGCGCGTCGCCGCCACCAATCACATGGTCAACGATGGCTTCCTGCGGGCCACGAAAGGCTTCGTAGCCAAAGACTTCTTTCAGGATGGAATGCGCGGCAGACAAACGGTTTGCTCTTTGATTGATAGCTGATAGTGCTTACTGGATAAGCGCTAGAGGCCGATTTTATATAAAAATTCAGTGCAAGCGCCCAGGCCCAGCGCACGGCTGGCGCCCCCGATTATCGGCAGACGGTGCGGGTCCGATACAAAGCGAAATAAACCGAAACCGCCCCGAGATGACGCGCGGCCGGCCACTGTGCACCATCGGTCCTTCGATTCACACCCTGATTGAAGAGGACATCGCGATGAACCCCTGGATCAAGAGAACCCTGTTCGGCATGCTCGGCGCCTCGCTGCTGGTGGGCGGCCTGTCGGCCTGCTCCAGCGGACACGGCTGGCACCGCGGCCCCATGGACGAGCAAAGCCTCACCGAGATGCGCGGCAAGGCGCTTGAGCGTGTTGGCAGCAAGCTCGAACTGGACGCCGCGCAAAAGCAAAAGCTCGAACACCTGGCCGACACGCTGCAGGCCCAGCGCAAGGCCTTCATGGGCGATGCCACCAACCCGCGCGAGGCCCTTCAAGCCCTGGTGACAGGGGCCACATTTGACCGCGCGGGCGCGCAGGCGCTGGTGGACGTCAAGGTGCGCGCCGTGCAGGCCGGCAGCCCCGAGGTGATTGCCGCCATGGGCGACTTCTACGACAGTCTGAAGCCCGAGCAGCAAGCCCAGGTGCGCGACATGATGAGCAAGCGCCGCGGCTGGATGCGCCACCGGGGCTGAGGCAACGCCATGCCTGCGCATCACACCAGCCTGCAGCGCCTGACGCAGGGCCTGCGCGAAGTCGGCCCCGCCTTGTTCAATGGGGTGCCCCAGCCGCATGCGGAGTTGCTGGCCCTCGTCTGGGGGCCGCGCTTTGACCGCGTGCATGCGCTGGGGCTGGCGGCGCACCAGCCCGAACAGGCGGCACGCACGCTGCCGGCGCTGCTGTCGGCGGCGGATTGCTTCGACACGCTGGCTGCACAAAGCCAGCGGCGCCTGCGCAGCCTGATCCTGCGCCACCACCGGCTTTACGCTTGATCTGGGAATGGAATGGTTCCACGATGAAGCGAGAATTCACGCACCATGCACCGCATCCTGCTCATCGACGACGACGAACAGCTCGGCCCGCCGCTGGCCACCTACTTCCAGCGCTACGAGCTGAAACTGGTGCAGGCGCTGCGGCCAAGCGAAGGCCTGGCGCTGCTGGAAGGTCCGGGTCAAGGGGGCTTTGACGCCGCCATCCTCGACGTGATGCTGCCCGAGATGGACGGCTTCGAGCTGTGCCGCAGCATTCGGCGGACCAGCGACATCCCTCTCATCATGCTCACCGCGCGCGGCGAGGTGATGGACCGCGTGGTCGGCCTCGAACTCGGCGCCGACGACTATTTGCCCAAGCCCTTTGAGCCGCGCGAACTCGTCGCCCGCCTGCAAACCGTGCTGCGCCGCATGAAGCCGGCCGGACCGGGCGATGCACAAGAGGCACAAGGCGTGCTGGAATTCGAGGGCCTGCGCCTTGACCCCGCGCGCCGCAGCGTGCAATGCCTGGGCCGCGAGGTGGAGCTGACCGGCACCGAATTCGACCTGCTGCACCTGCTCGCACAGAGTGCCGGGCGGGTGCTGAGCCGCGACGACATCCTCAACCAGTTGCGCGGCCACGAGGCCGAGCTGTACACCCGCGCGGTCGACATCGTGGTCAGCCGCTTGCGCAAGAAGCTCGAGCCGCTGGACGCCATCAAAACGCTGCGCAACGCCGGTTACACGCTGGCCCTGCGCCGGCTGCCGACATGAGGCGGCGGGAGACAGGGCGGCACGCGCGGCGGCATGCGGGCCGGGCGCCCTGGCACCGCCGGGCACGCCAGGCCGTGCATCGGTCGCTGCGCCTGCACCTGGTACTGGTGTTTGTGGCGCTGGCGCTGGCCATGGCCGTCACCTTCATCGGCGGCGTGCAAAAGGCCGTGGCGGTCGGCTGGCGCGAGGCGGCCCGCCCGCTGCTGATCGACTACGTGGACCACCTGGCGCGCGAAGTGGGCAGCCCGCCCAGCATCGCGCGCGCCCAGGCCATCACCGCGCGCCTGCCGATCACGCTGCGCATCTCGGGACCACAGGTGAACTGGGACTCGCAGCCCGGCGCGGCCGGCCAAGGCCTGCCGCCGCCCGGCTGGGCGCGCGAGCCGGCCCTGCGCCATGGTGGCGATGGCGAAAACCTGCTGGTGCGCACCACCCCGGACGGCCACCGGCTGGAGTTTGGCCTGAACATGCAGATTTGGCAGCAGCGCCCGCGCATCGCCTGGATCACACTCGCCGCGCTGCTGCTGCTCACCGCGCTGGCTTACCTGTATGTGCGCCGCCTGCTGCGCCCGCTCGACGAGATCCGTGCCGGCGCCGAGCGCTTTGGCGCGGGCCGCTTCGAACAGCCCATCCCGGTGCGCTGCGCGAACAAGCCCGACGAACTGGGCCAACTGGCTGCCACCATCAACACCATGGGCAGCGACATCCACCAGATGCTCGACGCCAAGCGCGCACTGCTGCTGGCCATGAGCCACGAACTGCGCAGCCCGCTGACGCGCGCCCGCCTGAACGCCGAGCTGCTGCCCGACGCCACAGGCGCCGACGCCCCGCGCCAGGCCCTGCTGCGCGATCTGGGCGAGATGGCACGCCTTATCACCGACCTGCTGGAAAGCGAGCGCCTGGCCGGCAGCCATGCCGCGTTGCACCGCGAGCCGGTGGACCTGGTGGACCTGGCCCATGAGGTGGTTACCGAACTGGGCAACCGCCATGCCGGAGCGGCAGCCATCCGCATGCAGGCACCGTCGGCGCTTCCGGTGTTGGCCCTTGACCGCGCCCGCATGCGCCTGCTGCTGCGCAACCTGCTGGACAACGCCTTGCGCCACAGCCACCATTTCGGCCAGAACCCTGGCGACAGCGCCACGCTGCCACCCGAGCTGCACCTGCGTGTGCAAGGCACGGAGCTGGAAATCGAAGTGCGCGACCACGGCCCCGGCGTGCCGCCCGAACACCTGGCGCAGTTGGCCCAGGCCTTCTACCGCCCCGACAGCGCCCGCCAGCGCGCCACCGGCGGCGTGGGGCTGGGGTTGTATCTGTGCCGCCTGGTGGCGCAGGCGCACGGCGGGCGGCTGGAGCTGCGCAATGCCGGGCCAGGGCTGGCGGTGCGGGTGGTGCTGCCGGTGCAAAGTGTCGTGAGTTGGAAGTAGGTTGAAAAAGTAACGCTGTCGAAATCGTCGTCAGGCAAGGCGGCGATTCTCGGCAGCTTTCTGAAACGAACTTTCAACTCACGACACTAGGGCGTAGCGCCACCCTGCCGGGGATTCCGAGGGTTGACAGCCAGATCCAGATTCGACTAACCTGTATAGACAAGCAAACGCCGCCATGACCCTCGCCCGCTCGCCCCGCGCCTCCACCACCGTCCGCAGCCAGACCAGCGCGCCTGCTGCCGCGCCCACGCTGGCGCTGTACGAGCAGGTCAAGGATTTCATCGTGCGCAAAGTGCAGCAAGGTGTTTGGCGGGCCGGCGACCGGCTGCCTTCCGAGCATGAACTGGTGGCGCAGTTCGGCATTTCGCGCATGACGGTCAACCGCGCCCTGCGCGATCTGGTGGCCGAAGGCCGCATCGTTCGCATCGCCGGCGTGGGCAGCTTTGTGGCCGAAGACAAGCCCCAATCCACCCTGCTGCAGATTGCCAATCTGGCCAGCGAAATCCGCCAGCGTGGGCACGCCTACCGCTGCGATGTGCTGACCGTAGAGCGCACCGGCGCCACGCGGGCGGTGGCGACGGCGCTGGACGTGCGCAAGGGCACGCCCGTGTTTCACACCCTGTGCCTGCACCGCGAAAACGGTGTCCCGGTGCAGCTTGAAGACCGGCATGTCAACCCTCGGCTGGCGCCGGGCTTCATCGCCCAGGACTTTGAAGCGACGCCCCCCTCTGAATACCTGGTGCGCAACGTGCCCTTCGACCAGATGGAGCACATGGTCGACGCCGTGCTGCCCAGCCCTGAACAGGCCGCTTTGCTCGAAATGCCCGCCACCGAGCCTTGCCTGCTGCTCACGCGGCGCACCTGGTCGCGCGGCGTTCCCGTCACCGTGGTGCACTGCCTGCACCCGGCCTCACGCTACCGCCTGGGCAGCCGCTTTCGCACCGACGGCAACCCCGTGGCCGCATAGGCCACACCCCTATTTTTTTGACGGTTACTTGTATAGACAGGATGATTGCCATGCCCGCTACCAACACCCTCACCTTGCACCCCGGCAAAGTCACGCTGGCCGAGCTGCGCCGTATCCATGCCGCGCCGCTGCCTCTGCGCCTGGACCCAGCGGCGCGCGCGGGCATGCAGGCGGCGCACACCACGGTGCAGCGCATCGTCGACGAAGACCTGGTGGTCTACGGCATCAACACCGGTTTTGGCAAGCTCGCCAGCACGAAGATCGCCCACGAGCGCCTGGCCGAGCTGCAGCGCAACCTGGTGCTCTCGCACAGCGTGGGCACGGGCGATGCCCTGCCCGATGCTGTGGTGCGCCTCATCCTGGCGACCAAGGCCATCAGTCTGGCGCGCGGGCATTCGGGCATACGCCCTGAAATCGCCGAGGCGTTGCTGGCGCTGGCCAACGCCAATGTGTTGCCCGTCATCCCCGCCAAGGGCTCGGTGGGTGCCTCGGGCGACCTGGCGCCGCTGGCGCACCTGGCCTGCGTGCTGATTGGCGAGGGCCAGGCCAAGCTCAATGGCAAGATCGTTTCCGGCAAGGCCGCCATGGCGGCCGTGGGCTTGGAGCCCTTCGTGCTCGGCCCCAAGGAAGGGCTGGCGCTGCTCAATGGCACGCAGGTGTCCACCGCGCTCGCGCTGGCGGGGCTGTTTGGGGCGGAAGATGTGTTCGCCGCCGCGCTGGTGGCAGGCTGCCTGTCGCTGGAAGCCATCAAGGGGTCGGTCAAGCCGTTTGACGCGCGCATCCACGAAGCGCGCGGCCAGGCCGGGCAGATCGCCGTGGCCGCTGCCGTGCGTGCGCTGCTGGACGGCAGCGCCATCGACCCCTCGCACCCGCACTGCGGCCGCGTGCAGGACCCGTATTCGATCCGCTGCGTGCCGCAGGTGATGGGCGCGTGCCTGGACAACCTGCACCACGCCGCACGCGTGCTGACCATTGAAGCGAATGCGGCGTCCGACAACCCGTTGGTGTTCAGCAATGGCGATGTGATCTCCGGCGGCAATTTCCACGCCGAGCCGGTGGCCTTCGTGGCCGACATCATTGCGCTGGCCGTGGCCGAAATCGGCGCGATCTCCGAGCGGCGCCTGTCCTTGCTGCTGGACCCGGGCCTCTCGGGCCTGCCGGCCTTCCTCATCCTGGAGAGCGGCGTCAACTCCGGTTTCATGATTGCCCAGGTCACCGCCGCTGCCCTGGCGGCCGAAAACCAATGCCTGGCCAACCCCAGCAGCGTGACCAGCCTACCCACCTCGGCCAACCAGGAAGACCATGTGTCCATGGCCACCTATGGCGCGCGCCGCCTCGCCGACATGGTGCGCAATACGGCCGTGGTAGTCGGCATCGAGGCCATGGCGGCCGCACAAGGCATGGAATTTGATCGCTCGCTCAAGAGTTCACCCCTCATCGAAGCCCAGTTCGCCGCGATCCGCGAGCGTGTGGCCTACCTGGAGCAGGACCGTTTCCTCGCACCCGACATCGAGTCCATGCGCGAATGGGCGCAGCAGTCCACCTGGCCTGCACCGTTGCTGCACTGCCTGCCCAGCCACGCCTGAACCCAATACCCCAAGGAGCCCCCCATGAACGCCAACGACGCCATCCTCTCCGCAACGTCCAACGCCCCCCGCTTTGACGCCAGCCGCGTGCTCCGCGCGCCGCGCGGCACCCAGTTGCATTGCAAAAACTGGCTCATCGAAGCCGCCTACCGCATGATCCAGAACAACCTGGACCCCGAGGTGGCAGAGCGCCCGCAGGATCTCGTGGTCTACGGCGGCATTGGCCGCGCCGCGCGCAACTGGGAGTGCTTTGACCAGATCCTCGCCTCGCTCAAAGACCTCAACAGCGACGAAACCCTGCTGGTGCAGTCGGGCAAGCCCGTGGGCGTGTTCAAGACGCACGAGAACGCGCCGCGCGTGCTGATCGCCAACTCCAACCTGGTGCCCAAGTGGGCGAACTGGGAGCATTTCAATGAACTCGACCGCAAGGGCCTGTTCATGTACGGCCAGATGACGGCCGGTAGCTGGATCTACATCGGCAGCCAGGGCATCGTGCAGGGCACCTTCGAGACCTTTGTCGAGGCGGGCCGACAGCATTACGACAACAACCTGGCCGGCAAGTGGATTCTCACCGCCGGCCTGGGCGGCATGGGCGGCGCGCAGCCGCTGGCCGCCACGCTGGCCGGCGCCTGCTCGCTGACCATCGAATGCCAGCAAAGCAGCATCGACTTTCGCCTGCGCACCCGCTATGTGGACAAGCAGGCGCGTGACATCGACCACGCGCTGGAACTCATCGCGCAGTACACGGCGGCCAAGGAGGCTGTCTCCATTGCCCTGCTGGGCAATGCCGCCGACACCGTTCCCGAACTGGTGCGCCGCGCCCAGGCGGGCGGCATGCGCCCCGATTTGGTGACCGACCAGACCTCGGCGCACGACCTCATCAACGGCTACCTGCCCAGCGGCTGGAGCGTGGCAGAGTGGCGCGCCGCGCAAAAAGACCCTGCACAGCACGCCGCGCTGACCAAAGCGGCCTCCCAATCCTGCGCCGTGCACGTGCAGGCCATGCTGGACTTCCAGGCCATGGGCATTCCCACCGTGGACTACGGCAACAACATCCGCCAGGTGGCGTTCGATGCCGGCGTGAAAAACGCCTTTGACTTCCCCGGCTTCGTGCCCGCCTATATCCGGCCGCTGTTCTGCGAAGGCAAGGGGCCGTTTCGCTGGGTGGCGCTCTCGGGCGACCCGGAGGACATCGACAAGACCGACGCCAAGCTCAAGGAACTGTTCCCGCACAACAAGCCGCTGCACCGCTGGCTCGACATGGCGCGCGAACGCATCGCCTTCCAGGGCCTGCCGGCCCGAATCTGCTGGCTGGGTCTGGGCGAGCGCGACAAGGCGGGCCTGGCCTTCAACGAGATGGTGAAAAGCGGTGAGCTCAAGGCCCCCATCGTGATCGGCCGCGACCACCTCGACACCGGCTCGGTCGCCAGCCCCAACCGCGAGACCGAGGGTATGCGCGACGGCACGGATGCGGTGAGCGACTGGCCGCTGCTCAACGCCCTGCTCAACACCGCAGGCGGCGCCACCTGGGTCAGCCTGCACCACGGCGGCGGCGTGGGCATGGGCTATTCGCAGCACGCGGGCATGGTCATCGTCGCCGACGGTACCGATGCGGCAGCCGAGCGCCTGGCGCGCGTGCTGGTCAACGACTGCGGCAGCGGCGTGATGCGCCATGCGGACGCCGGCTACGAACTGGCGGTGGAGACGGCGAAGCGGCAGGGGCTGAAGCTCCCCATGGTGAAGGAACCCGGCCATGCAGCGCTTTGACCTGACCACCATCGCCCCCACGCCGTGGAAAAACGGCGGCGGCGCCACCCGCGAACTCGCCTGCTGGCCGGCCGGCGCCGACATGGAGCAGTTCGATTGGCGGGTGAGCGTGGCCACGATTGCACAGAGCGGACCGTTCTCGCGCTTTGCCGGGGTGGACCGGATCATCACGCTGCTCACGGGCGATGGCGTGCACCTGCGCCAGCCGGGCACCGGCATCGACCACCGTTTGGACCAGCCGCTGCAACCCTTTGCCTTTGCAGGCGATGGCGGCATGGAGTGCGACTTGCTGGGCGGCACGTCCACCGACTTCAACCTGATGACGCGCCGGGGCCGCTGGCAGGGTGCGGTGCAGGTGCTGCGCGGTCCGGCGGTGTTGCCGGCACGGCCAGCCGGCCTGTTGCTGGCGGTCCAGGGCCGCTGGACCGTGGCGCCCGCTGCGCCGGGCGAGTCGCTGGAGCTGGCGCCGCATACCGGCCTGTGGTGGGCCGATGGGGATTGCGGCTGGCGCGCCGCGCCGGATGCCAGCGGGCCGGACCACGTACTCCTGCACGTGCGATTGGAGCCCGATGCGCGCCCAGCGAGGCAGGCCATGGGGTCGAACCACGCTTTCGCGCAGCGAAACCCGTGCGCTGACCCCATTGCCGGAAACGTGGGCGCGGCCGCAGCGAGGCAAAAATATATATAAAAATAGCCTTTAGCGCTTATGCAGTAAGCGCGAGTAGCTATAAAAATAATATCAAAAGCTCCGTATGAAACCCAATGCCACCTCCGCCGACGGTGTCTGGCGCAACCTGCGCCCGATACCCGAACTCACCGCCTGCGATAGGGAGCTGCCCGCCGGGGAACTGGCCGCGCTGGTGGTGCAAGGCGGCCTGCTGCGCTGGGCGGGCCCCACGGGCGCCGTCCCCGCCGCCTACGCCGCGCTGCCGCAGTGGGACGGCGGCGGCGCCCTGGCCATGCCCGGCCTGGTGGACTGCCACACCCATCTCGTCTACGGCGGCCAGCGGGCCCATGAGTTCGCCATGCGCCTGGCTGGCGCCACGTACGAGGAAGTGGCCATGGCCGGAGGCGGCATCGCCTCGTCCGTGCGCGCGACGCGCGAGGCGTCGGAAGACGAACTCTTTGCCCTGGCCGAGCCGCGCCTGCAGGCGCTGCTGGCCGAGGGCGTGTGCGCCATCGAGATCAAGTCCGGCTACGGCCTGGCGCTGGCGCACGAACGCAAGCAGCTGCGCGTCGCCCGGCGGCTGGGCGAAGCGTATGGCGTGACGGTGCGCACCACCTTCCTCGGCGCGCACGCGCTGCCGCCCGAATACGCCGGCCAGCCCGGTGGCAGCCAGGACTACATCGATCGGGTGTGCCATGAGATGCTGCCCGCGCTGGCCGCCGAAGGGCTGGTCGACGCGGTCGATGTGTTCTGCGAACGCATCGCCTTCACGCTGGCCGAGACCGAGCAGGTGTTTCGCGCCGCCCAGGCGCTGGGCCTGCCCGTCAAGCTGCACGCCGAGCAGCTCTCGGACATGGGCGGTGCCACGCTGGCGGCGCGCTACGGCGCGCTGTCGTGCGACCATATCGAGCATCTATCTGCCGAAGGCATCGCCGCCATGAAAGCCGCTGGCACCGTCGCCGTGCTGCTGCCCGGCGCTTACTACACGCTGCGCGATACGCACTTGCCGCCCATTGCGCAACTGCGCGCCGCAGGCGTGCCCATGGCCGTGTCCACCGACCACAACCCCGGCACCTCGCCCTGCCTGAGCCTGCTGCTCATGGCCAACATGGCCTGCACGCTGTTCCGCCTGACGGTGCCCGAGGCGCTGATGGGCATCACCACGCACGCAGCGCGCGCGCTGGGCCTGCAGGACACGCATGGCCTGCTGGCCGCCGGCCGCCCAGCCAACTTCGTGCTCTGGCCCTTTGCCGAAGCAGCCGAACTGGCTTACTGGTTCGGTCACCAACCCGCGCGCACCATCGTGCGCCAGGGGCAGGTGGTGCTGGGCGCGGCGAGCGTTGCCCCACAAGGAGCGCGCCATGGCGTCTAAACCCGCCGCTGGTGGCCACCTCTTTGCAAACGATGCCCTGCTGCCCAGCGGCTGGGCGCGCCAGGTGCTGCTGCAGTGGGACGCCAGCGGGCGCATCACCCAGGTCAGCGTGGGCGCCGCCCCGCCCGCCGGCGTGCCCGTGGCGCCCGGCCCACTGCTGCCCGGCATGCCCAACCTGCATTCGCACGCCTTCCAGCGCGCCTTTGCCGGGCTCACCGAGTACCGCGCCCCCCATCCCGAGGGTGGCCAGGACAGCTTCTGGAGCTGGCGCCGGCTCATGTACCGCTTTGCCGCCCACATCACGCCCGAGAGCCTGGAGGCGATTGCCACCTGGCTGTACGTGGAAATGCTGGAGGCCGGCTACACCTCGGTGTGCGAGTTCCACTACCTGCACCACGGCCAGGGCGGAAAGCCCTATGCCGACGACACCGCGCTCTCCCTGGCGCTGCTGCGCGCCGCGCGCACGGCGGGCATCGGCATGACACTGCTGCCCGTGCTCTACCAGAGCAGCGGCTTTGGCGGCCAGGCCCCGCGCGCCGACCAGGCCCGATTCCTGCGCAGCACCGGCAATATGCTCTCTTTATTGAAGCAGCTTGCGCCCGCCACACATGCGCAAGGGGCTGTTTTGGGCTTGGCTCCACATTCCTTGCGCGCCGTGCCGCCGGAGAGCCTGCGCGAGGCGGTCGCCGGCATCACCGCGCTGGATGCGCACGCGCCCATCCACCTCCACATCGCCGAGCAGACGCAAGAGGTCGAGGACTGCATCGCCTGGAGCGGCCAGCGCCCGGTGCAGTGGCTGCTGGACCACGTGCCCGTAGACGCGCGCTGGTGCCTGGTGCACGCCACGCACATGACGCCTGCCGAATACGCCGCCGCCGCGCGCACCGGCGCCGTGGCGGGCCTGTGTCCCAGCACCGAGGCCAATTTGGGCGACGGCCTTTTCGATATGCCGCGGTGGCTGCGGCAAGGCGGCGCCTGGGGCCTGGGCTCGGACAGCCACGCCTGCGTCAACGCCGCCGAGGAGCTGATGCTGCTCGAATACGGCCAGCGCCTGCACCTGCGCCAGCGCAACGTGCTGGCCAGCCGCGCGCATGCCCAGGTGGCCACCGCTACGATGCTGCAGGCGGTGCGGGGCGGCGCGCAGGCGGCCGGGCGCCCGGTGGCGGGCTTGGCCGTCGGCCAGCAGGCCGATATGCTGGCGCTGGACGCGCAGCACGTCGCCCTGGCCGGGCTCGACGCCGACCGCATGCTCGCCGCCCATGTGTTCGCCAGCCAGCGCGGCAGCGCACTGCACAGCCTGTGGGTGGGCGGCATGCCCCGCGTGGTGGCCGGCCGGCACCCCCTGCACGACGCGGCCGCGCGCGCCTTCGTTGCCACGCGCCAGGCCCTGTTAGCCGCCGCCTGACTACCGGAGCCCGCCATGACCGACACCCCCGGCGCCCCACCGCCCTTCAGCTTTCACCAAGGCAGCGCGCCGCTGCTCATTTCCATCCCGCACGGCGGCGTGTACCTGCCGCCACCGCTCGCGGACCGCTTGGCTCCCGAGGCGCGCGCGGTGCCCGACACCGACTGGCACCTGGAGCGCCTGTACGCCTTTGCCAAGGACATGGGCGCTTCCCTCCTGGCCGCCACGCATTCGCGCTACGTCATCGACCTGAACCGCCCGCCGGACGGCGCCAGCCTCTACCCCGGCCAGAACGTCACCGGCCTGTGTCCGGTGGATACCTTCGACGAAACCCCGCTCTATGTGCGCGGCGACCTGCCCGATGCCGCCGAAATCGCCGCACGCCGCGAAGCGATATGGGCGCCCTACCACGCGCAGCTGCGCGCCGAACTCGACCGCATCCGCGCGGCGCACGGCGTGGCCATGCTGTGGGACGCGCACTCGATCCGCTCGGTGCTGCCGCGCTTCTTTCAAGGCAAGCTGCCCGACTTCAACCTCGGCACCGCCGACGGCGCCAGTTGCGCCCCGGCGCTGGCGCAGGAACTGCTGCGCATCGCGCAGAGCGCGCCCGGCTATACCGCCGTGCTCAATGGCCGATTCAAGGGCGGCCACATCACGCGCCATTGCGGCGATCCGACGCGGGGCATCCATGCCGTGCAGTTGGAGATGACGCAGTGCAGCTATATGCAGGAGGCGCTGCCGTTTGCCTACCTGCCCGAGCGCGCCGCGCAGGTGCAGCCGCATGTGCGGCGCATGCTGGAGGCGGTGCTGGGTTTTACGGGACGCGCCGCCAGGTGAGGTCTGGTGCCCGGGCGGCTCAGTTGTCCGAATGGAGCAGGTATTCCCGGACGAGTTCTCGGGCGCGGTGCAGCCGGCTCTTGACCGCACCCGATTGCTCACCAAGGCGCTCGGCGATTTCCGCGATCGACAACTCTTCAAAGTCCCGCAACAAGACCACTTCGAGGTAATGGGCGGGCAAGGATTCAAGGGCGTTCGCCAGGTCGATTCGCAAAGCGTCGTCGCTGCGGCTCGCCAACTGCTGTTCCGCTACACCGTCTTCCAGCGGATCGTGCTTGAACATCATGCGTTCAAGCTTGCGGCATTCGTGCTTGATGACGGTGAACAGCCACGAAGAAAACGCGGCCGCAACCTTGAGGCCCTTGACCTTGTGGAAGATGATCAGCAGCGACTCCTGAACGGCATCGTCCACGTCGCTCACTTGACAATGCCGGCGGGCGTAGCGGCGGGCGTCCGCCTGACAGACCACCAGCAGGCGCGAAATCGCAACCGGATCGCCCGTTTGGGCTGCCAGGATGAGGTTGTTCCGCTCCACCACACCGTCTGCCATGGTTCAGGGCCTCTTGTCGAGCTTGCGGCCAACCATGGCGCACATCGGGCAAAACCCCACCAGGCCGGTCATGGCAAGCATGGCACCGATGGTGCCAGCGCCTACGGCCCAGCCGGACGCGCCCCAGTTCATGGCGGCGAAAGCGAGGGCCATCACCCCCACGATCAAACGCAGGCCGCGCTCCCAATGGGGGACATTTTTCACGTAGAACATTGCAATCTCCTTTGGCGGTTTCAGGTTCGAGGGCACCGTTCCCAAGAACCTGTTCATAAGAGGCGCTAAACAGGCAAAACGGTTCGAAAGCGACCGAAGAAAATCTCTCCGCGTGTCCGCCGCAGTCTCGGCTGGCAGGAGGCCGCATCAAAAACGCGTGGTCAATGCCGTGAGCCAAGCCGGCGACAGATCGACCAGCCAGGCTTCCAGCGGCCTATCGGCTCCGGTAAGGATCAGCAAGGCGATGGCCACCATGAAGGCCCCCAGAACGATTTTTCCGGTTTTACCTGCCTGCATCAGCTTGCCGCGCACTTTCATCATGGCGGCACGCGAGAGAGAGGCCAGGCCGATGACCGGCATGGCCGCGCCGAGACCAAAGAGGCCCATGAGCAAGGCGACCTGCGGCAGCTGCGATCCCTGGCTGGCCAGCACGATGGCGGCGCCGAGTGTCGGGCCTACGCAAGGGCTCCAGACCACCCCCAATGCCAGGCCGATGATGAACTGCCCGCTGAGGCCATTGAGGTTGAGCCGGGAGATGAAGTGGTTGCCACCATTGCCCATCCCGGAAGTGGCCGAAGCAAAGCGCCGCTGCAGGCTGGTGGACATCAATACGAGCCCGAGCAGCCCCAAGAGGGCGGCACCGACAGATCGAAAGGCGGAAGTGTCAAGGCCGATGGCCGAGCCCGTCCACGCGATCAGTGTGCCGATGGCGGCATACGAGAGGGCCAGACCGCCTGCGAGGGCGAGCGGCGCACGGGGATGCGCCGCTGTGGCGGAGGCCAACACAATCGGCAAGATCGGCAGCACACAAGGCGACAGCGTGGACAGCAGCCCGGCCAGCAGGCCAAAGCCATAAGAGCCGAGCCCGAATGCCATTACTGGGCCGCCTTCTTGAAGAGGGCTTCGAGGCCGGCAGGCGTGGTGTCGCCGACCGAGCGCCCTGTTTCATGGCCGCCCTTGAACGCGATCAAGGTGCTTTGCATGGCGACCTTGAATTGCTTGAGCACAGCCTTGTCAGCGTCAAAGTCCACCGCCAGGATCGCCACATCCTGGTAAGCAGCTTGCTTGGAGAGTCGCTCAACGATGGGCTTCTGGGCCTTGCAGGTCGGGCACCAGGTCGCCGAGACATCGACCACCACCGGCTTGCCATCGTGGGCCAACTGGTCGAATGCTTGCTGGGTGAAGGGCATGGGTTCGGCGGCCGATGCCATTGCCGCGCAGAAAGCAAGTGCGGCCACAAGAGGTTGGGATCGTTTCATGGAGTTCTCCTGGAGGGTGGGTAGTTAATGCGCCGGTTTGAAGGTTTTTTGCAACCCGGCGGTGTAGGCCGTTAGATCGGCCAGCGCCTGGGAATTCCAGGGCAGCGGCCTGGCGGCCATGGGCATGACCATGCAGGCTTGCACCATCTCGTCCAGGTACACACTTTTGCGGCCAAGCTGGTCACGGGCCATGGCTACCGTGTGGGGGTACGGTTGGGCAAAACTTGCTCCAAAGGCCGCATGGTTGGCATGGCAGGACGCGCAGGACATCCCGTTCGTGGAGAGTTTCGTGTCGTTGAACAGCGCCATCCCAGCCTTGGCGTGGCCCTTTAAAGGCTGGTAGCCGGGTGGGCGAATGGTAGATGCCGCCGGATCGGGGCCGGCAAACCCCAGGGTGGCCGCCAAAGCGAGCCCTGTGGCAATGAGCGTGCGCCAAGCGAACGGGTTGGATTTCGTGGGACGCCTCCTGTTGACCGTGAACACGTATTAAGAGGCCGTGGGCGGCCCAAACGATTCGCGGCCAGCCACATTTTTTGCACGGTTTGTTGCTGGGTACATCGCTTTGCCTGCAGCAGGCCCGGCTTTTTTCTCTTTCCGCGAACCCAAAGGCCACGATGCCTTCTCTTAACCGGGGAGGAACGTCCTCAACCACGCATCTATTCAGGAGAACCGTATGAAAACCCAACTGACGCTGGCCTCGCTGGCCGTATTGACCGCTGCAACACTGGCACTGCCCGCAGCAGCCCAGGACACCTCCGGTCAAGCCAAATGCGCACCCAGCGCCATGGCGAAATGTGGTGCCAAAGGGGCGGCGAAATGCCACGTAAAAAAGTACCCCGTGAAGAAGGCTGCCAAGTGCGGCGCCAGCAAGTGCGCTCCTAAATGCGCTCCGAAGTGCGGCCCCAAGTGCGCGCCCAAGAGCTGAACTTGATGCAGAAAGCCTCGCCGCGCCCAACCAAGTCGGGCGCCTTTTTGCCGGCAGCAGGGCTGCGCTTGCTGGAGGCCTACGCGGGCATGGCGGCGCGCGGCGAGCACCTGCTGGGCCGGTTGCTGGCGGGCCAGGCACCAAGGCAGTGGGCCCACTACCCGCAAGACGATGCTGTCGACCGGGCCAGCGGCTACCAATGGTTCTACCACTCGCACAGCCCTGAAGACCGGCCGGGCGCGGCAGAGCATGGGCACATCCACCTGTTCGCCCGAAAGCCCCTCTGGGGCCGGCGACTGCAGTCAGGGTCGGAACGGGCGTTTGCCGAGTTGTGTGGCAACCCAGCCGCCAAGCCGCAGACACGGCACCTGCTCGCCATCGGGTTCAACGCCAAGGGTTTGCCCATTTCGCTGTTCACGGTGAACAGTTGGGTCACGGGCGATTTGATGCTGGGAGCAAACCTGACACTGGAACTGCTCTCCTCGATGGCGCTCGACTCCGGGTATTCCGAGGTCGATGCGGTCATCGAGTCGGTCGTTCGGCTCTGCGCGCCGCAGTTGCAGGCGTTGATGCAGCGGCGAGACAACGCCTTGCGCTCGCATCCCGCTCCCGGCAAACTGCAAGACGAAGCGCTGGAACTGCTCTCGGAGGTGCGCATTGATCTGGATGCAAGGCTGCTGGCCTTGTCGGCAGCTTCCCAGACCCGGCACCCAAGCCCGGTGCGGGATTGATCCCGGCCAAGCATTCCCCTTCTTCCATTCTGTTTCTTCGCAAAACCCCTGCGCTCGCGCGCGGCGTGCGGTTTTCTACAATCGCACCCATGCAAACCGCCCCCTACACCCGCGCCCAGCAGCTCCCCGCTCTTCTTGAAAAGCGCATCGCCATCCTCGACGGCGCCATGGGCACCATGATCCAGCGCTTCAAGCTGGGCGAGGCGCAGTACCGGGGCGAGGGCTATAGCGGGCCGGGCAGCGTGGGCGAGCGCTTCAAGGATTTTCCGCGCGACGTGAAGGGCAACAACGAACTGCTCAGCCTCACGCGGCCCGACGTGATTCGCGACATCCACGAGCGCTATCTGGCCGCTGGCGCCGATTTGATCGAGACCAACACCTTCGGCGCGACGACGATTGCGCAGGAGGACTACGGCATGGCCGACCTGGCGCGCGAAATGAACCTCGCCTCGGCCAGGCTGGCGCGTGCCGCCTGCGACAAATTCAGTACGCCCGATCATCCGCGCTTTGTCGCCGGAGCCCTTGGCCCCACGCCCAAGACCGCCAGCATCAGCCCCGATGTAAACGACCCCGGCGCCCGCAACATCACCTTCGAGCAGTTGCGCGCGGCCTACTTCGAGCAGACGGAAGCGCTGATCGAAGGCGGGGCCGACGTGATTCTGGTGGAAACGATTTTCGACACGCTCAACGCCAAGGCGGCGCTGTTCGCCATCGACGAGGTGTTCGAGAAAACCGGTGAACGCCTGCCCATCATCATCAGCGGCACGGTGACCGACGCTTCGGGCCGTATCCTCTCGGGCCAGACGGTGACGGCCTTCTGGCACAGCGTGCGCCACGCCCAGCCGCTGGCCGTGGGCCTGAACTGCGCGCTGGGCGCCGCGCTGATGCGCCCCTACATCCAGGAGCTGGCCAAGGCCGCGCCGGATACGTTCATCAGCTGCTACCCCAACGCCGGCCTGCCCAACCCCATGAGCGACACCGGCTTCGACGAGACACCCGACGTGACCAGCCGCCTGGTGCACGAGTTCGCCGCCGAGGGCCTGGTGAACATTGTGGGCGGCTGCTGCGGCACGACGCCGGACCATATCACGGCAATTGCCGCCGGTGTGGCCCAGGATGCACCGCGCCTGCGGCCCTTCTACCGCGAGCCGCAGCCGGCCTGAGTTGCAGCGACCCTAGCCGTGCGCCGGTGTCGGAGGCAGCGGTATCCATTCATCGTGGTCATCGGGCGGCAGTACAAAGCGCCCGGCCGCCCAATCGGCCTTGGCCTGCTCGATGCGCTCCTTGCGCGACGAGACGAAGTTCCAGAACAGATGGCGCGGCCCCAGTGGCTCGCCGCCCAGCAGCATGACCGTAGCGGACGCGGGCGCGGTGAGGGCGCCGGTGGCGCCCTGCGCGAACACCAGCATCTGGCCGGCGGTGTAGCGCGTGCCTTCGTACGCGATTTCTCCGCGTGCCACATAGGCAGCACGCTCGCTGTAGCCGTCTGGCAAGGTCAGCGCCGCCCCGGCCTGCAGCTCGGCGTGCACATAGAACAAGGGCGATAGCGTTTGCACCGGGCTGCCCAAACCGTAGACCGTTCCGGCAATCACGCGCAGCCACACGCCGCCATCGTCCCGCACCGGCAGCGCGTCGGCAGGCGTGTGGGCGAACGCGGGTTCGCATTCTTCCAGTTCTTCGGGGAGCGCCACCCAGGACTGCAGCAGCTCCAGCCCGCCACCGGCAAACGACGCCGGGTGCTCGAAGCGCTCGGAATGGGTGATGCCGCGCCCGGCCGTCATCCAGTTCACGGCGCCGGGCTGGATGCGCGTGTGCGTGCCCAGGCTGTCGCGGTGGACGATTTCGCCGCTGAGCAAATAGCTCACCGTGGCCAGGCCGATGTGCGGGTGGGGCCGCACATCGGCAGCGCGCGTGTCTTTGGCGGCCAGCGTGACCGGGCCGGCGTGGTCGAAGAAGACGAAGGGGCCCACGCTGCGCCGGGCCGCTGCGGGCAGCAAACGCCGCACGGTCAGGCCATGACCCAGGTCGGCGGCGCGCGGGGTGATGAGGGTGGGGGCAGTGCTTGGCATGGCGACTTTGTAGCGCAGAACCCGTGCCTATGCCGCGAACACTGCGTTGCACGCTTGGGGCCTATGCCCCATGCCGCCATGAAAAAACGCATGCAACTATGAAAAACATAGCTGCATGCGCCCATTGGTGTTGCCCTAGAGGGCAAAAAAACTCAAATTTTCAACGCTGATCGCTTCATGGGTACAGGCCGCGCATCTCGCGGGCATGGAGCATGCGCGTGCAGGCGACGATGAAGGTGGCAGTGCGCAGGCTGACCTTGTGCTCTTGCGCCGTCTGCCAGATGCCGGCAAACGCCTCTTTCATGATGCGCACCAGGCGGGCATTGATTTCGTCTTCCGTCCAGAAAAAACTGGAGAAATCCTGCACCCACTCGAAATAGCTCACCGTCACGCCGCCAGCGTTGGCGATCACGTCGGGCAGCACCAGCACGCCGTTGTCGTGCAGGATGTCGTCGGCCTCGGGGGTGGTGGGGCCGTTGGCGCCTTCGATGATCAGCTTGGCGTGGATCTTGGGGGCGTTCTCTGCGGTGATCTGGCTCTCGAGCGCGGCGGGAATCAGGATTTCGCAGGGCACGCCCCAGAAGTCTTCGTCCGCTAGTTTTTCGGCGCCGGGGAATCCGGCCACGCCGCCCGTGCTGGCCACATGCGCGAGCAGTGCGACAGCATCCATGCCGCCCTCATGGGCGATGGTGCCTGTGTGGTCTTGCACCGCGACGAGGCGGGCGCTCACGTCGCAGAACAACTTGGCCGCGGTGCCGCCCACATTGCCAAAGCCCTGCACGGCCACGCGGGCGCCGTCGATTTTCAGGCCCGTGTGGTGCGCCGCTTCCAGGCCCACGGTGAACACCCCGCGGCCCGTGGCTTCGCGCCGGCCCAGCGAGCCGCCCAAGTCCACGGGCTTGCCGGTGACCACGCCCGTAGCGGCTTCGCCCGTGTTCATGGAGTAGGTGTCCATCATCCACGCCATGATCTGCTCATTGGTGTTCACATCGGGTGCGGGGATGTCCTTGGTCGGGCCGATGATCAGGCCGATCTCGCTGGTGTAGCGGCGCGTCAGGCGTTCGAGTTCGCCGCGCGAGAGGGTCTTGGGATTCACGCGGATACCGCCCTTGGCACCGCCATACGGCACGTTGACGGCGGCCGTCTTGACCGACATCCAGGCCGACAGCGCCATCACTTCCGACAGCGTCACCTCCTGGTGAAAACGCACGCCGCCCTTGCCGGGCCCGCGCGAGAGGTTGTGCTGCACGCGGTAGCCCTCGAAGTGGGCAATGGTGCCGTTGTCCAGTTCGATGGGAACATCCACGATCAGGATGCGCTTGGGGCGCTTCAAGGTTTCTACCCAGCGCGACAGCGAGCCCAGGTAGGGCGTGACGCGGTCCACCTGTTTGAGGTAATTGCCCCAGGGGCCGAGGTGGTCGGCCTGCAAATACGAGGGCAGGGGATGGCTGGGCAATGTGCCTGAGCCAGACGCTTGTTGCATGAAGATTTCCTTGTGGGATCAGTCGAAGCGCGAAGCATAGGCCTGTGAAATGCCGATGTCCAAGGCAGCGCAGTTACAAGTTTATGCACGCCGCGCATAGTCTGGCGTCCGGTCGGACAGGCGAAAGCCTGCAAGAATCGCCGTATGTCTTTCACTGCCTTGATTCCCGGCCTCCACGGCCTGCGCCGCCGAGTGGTGTATGTCACCATCTACGAGATCATCGCCATCGCCGTCGCCACATGGGGTCTGGCCGCAGCAACAGGCCAGGGCGCCGCGCATTCCGCCGTCATCTCGGCCGCATCCTCAGCCGTTGCCGTGCTGTGGAACCTGGTGTTCAACACCCTGTTCGAACGCTGGGAAGCGCGCCAGAGCGTGCGTGGCCGCAGCTTGGCGCGGCGCGTGGCGCATGCCATCGGTTTCGAGGGCGGATTGGTGCTGTTTCTGGTGCCGCTATTTGCCTGGTGGTTTGGCGTCAGCCTGTGGCAGGCGCTGGTGATGGACCTGGGGCTGGTGGTGTTTTTCCTCTGCTACACCTTTGTCTTCAACTGGTGTTTCGACCGGGTGTTTGGCCTGCCGGCCTCGGCCGCTTGAGCAGGCGCTTGGCAAGACGCACTTACCCAGCCAAATGTGCTGCGTTCAATGCAGGCGAATCTGCATGCACGCTGAAGCTTGGCCCTTTGAGAAAGCAGGACATCATGGCACGTCCCTACATCACCCCCACTTCGCGCCTGATGGTGGCGGCAGGCCTTGCACTCTGCGCTGCCCTGGCGCAAGCAGCGAGTGGTTTTTGGATCAGCCAGAGCCAAGAGGCTTTGGTCACCCCCGGCATGAGCATGGCAGAGGTCCGCGACGCATTGGGCCATCCGACACAGTCCATCAAATACCGCAACCAGCCCGGCCCCACCTTTACGTACCGCGTGCTTGGCACCGTCGACACCCTTTTTGACGTTGATTTTGATGCGAAGGGGCAGGTGGTTTCCACCAACGAACGCATCGTTCCGCTGGATGGAGATAGCGCCCACGATCGCTGAGCGGGCGGTTCTGTAGGCAGCGCACCGACAGGCCCGCCGCCAGGCCTGCCGTCAGGTGCATCCTTGGGCAAGCGCCCAAGGACACAACCGCCCAAGGACAACCGCTATCAGCCCCCCACAGCCTCCAGCGCCGCATTCAACGTCCCGCTAGGCCGCATCACCGCCTCCGTCTTTTTCACATTCATCAAGTAATACCCGCCAATATCCGCCGGCTTGCCCTGCACCTCGGCCATCTCGGCGACGATCTTCTGCTCGTTCTCAGCCAGTGTTTTGGCCAGCACCGCGAACTTGGCCGCCAGGGCCTTGTCTTCGGTCTGCGCGGCCAATTCTTGCGCCCAGTACAGCGCCAGGTAGAACTGGCTGCCGCGGTTGTCGAGCTGGCCGGTTTTGGGTGAAGGGTTCTTGTTGTTGTCGAGCAGTTTGCCCGTGGCGGTGTCCAGCGTTTTCGACAGCAGCGTGGCTTGCGCGTTGCCAGTTTTCAGACCAAGGTCTTCCAGGCTCACGGCCAGTGCCAGAAACTCGCCCAGCGAATCCCAGCGCAGGTGGTTTTCTTCCACTAGTTGCTGCACATGCTTGGGGGCCGAGCCGCCAGCTCCCGTCTCGTACATGCCGCCGCCGGCCATCAGGGGCACGACAGACAGCATCTTGGCGCTGGTGCCCAGTTCCATGATGGGGAACAAGTCGGTCAGATAGTCGCGCAGGATGTTGCCGGTGACGCTGATGGTGTCCAGCCCGCGAATCACGCGCTCCAGCGTGAAGCGCATGGCGCGCACCTGGCTCATGATTTGGATATCGAGGCCGGTGGTGTCGTGGTCCTTCAAATACTGGCGCACTTTCTTGATGATCTCGGCCTCGTGCGGGCGGTACGGGTCGAGCCAGAACACCGCCGGCATGCCGGAATTGCGGGCACGCGTCACGGCCAGCTTGACCCAGTCGCGAATCGGGGCATCTTTGACTTGGCACATGCGCCAGATATCGCCGGCTTCCACGTTCTGGCTGAGCAGCACTTCGCCAGTCGCCAGGTCGACGATATTGGCCACGCCGTCTTCGGGTACTTCAAAGGTCTTGTCGTGCGAGCCGTATTCCTCGGCCTGCTGGGCCATCAGGCCCACGTTGGGCACGGTGCCCATGGTTTTCGGGTCGAAGTTGCCGTGCCATTTGCAGAAGTTGATGATCTCCTGGTAGATGCGGGCAAAGGTGCTTTCGGGCATCACGGCCTTGACGTCCTTCAGGCGGCCGTCGGCGCCCCACATCTGGCCGCCGTTGCGGATCATGGCGGGCATGGAGGCGTCCACGATGATGTCGTTGGGCGAATGGAAGTTGGTGATGCCCTTGGCCGAATCGACCATGGCCAGCTCGGGGCGGTGCGCGTGGCAGGCGTGCAGATCGCGTTTGATCTCGTCCTGCTGGCTTTGCGGCAGCGTGCTGATCTTGTTGTACAGGTCGACCATGCCGTTGTTGACGTTCACGCCCAGTTCGTCGAACAGTTCGGCGTGCTTCTCGAACGCGTCTTTGTAGAAGATGCGCACGCAGTGGCCGAACACGATGGGGTGCGACACCTTCATCATGGTCGCTTTGACGTGCAGCGAGAACATCACGCCGGTTTTGTAGGCGTCTTCAATCTCTTTTTCGTAGAAGGCGAGCAGGGCTTTCTTGCTCATGAACATGCTGTCGATGATCTCGCCATCTTTGAGCGACAGCTTGGGCTTGAGCACCACCGTCTTCCCACTTTTGCCGACCAGCTCCATCTTCACGTCGCAGGCCTTGCCAATCGTGAGCGATTTTTCACCAGCGTAGAAGTCGCCGTGGTGCATGTGCGAGACATGCGAGCGCGATGCCTGGCTCCACTCGGCCATGCTGTGCGGGTGCTTGCGGGCGTATTCCTTCACCGCCCTTGGGGCACGCCGGTCCGAGTTGCCCTCGCGCAGCACCGGGTTCACGGCGCTGCCAATGCACTTGTTGTAGCGGGCGCGAATGTCCTTCTCTTCATCCGTCGTCGGGTTCTCGGGGTAGTCGGGAATGGCGTAACCCTTACCCTGCAGCTCCTTGATGGCGGCGCCCAGTTGCGATACCGATGCGCTGACGTTGGGCAGCTTGATGATGTTGGCGTCGGGCGAAAGCGTGAGCTTGCCCAGCATTGCCAGGTTGTCGGGCACGCGCTGGGCTTCGGTCAGGTACTCGGGGAACTGGCTGAGGATGCGGCTGGCCACCGAAATATCGCTGGTCTCCACGTGAATGCCAGCCGGCGCGGCAAAGGCGCGCACGATGGGCAAAAAGGCCGCCGTGGCGAGCGCTGGAGCTTCGTCGGTCAGCGTGTAAATGATGGTCGGTTGCTTCGTGCTCATGCGCTGGGTTCCTTAAAGGGAAATGGGGTCAACCGGTTATTTTCGTGCCTCCCGCTGACATGGCGCTGTCCTGTGGCCCGTGGGAACCCCCCAGCCATTCGATGCCGTTGGCCCGGCGGCGCATCGCACCAGAATCGGGAAGGCGGCAACGGAGAAAGCGGGTACCGGTGGTGATGCACGGCGATGTACCAAGCCGGAAAATCACCGCCTGCACGCCCCAAGGTCTACCTCGACATGTGTGACACGAGCGTCTGCGGCGCGCCATCCGCTGGCGCACCTGCCTCGGCAAGCGCGCCACGGCTTTGCAGGCGCGAGGCAACGCGGTCTAAAATCATGCCCTCTCAAGGAGCGCTGCAGCGCCGGGAGCCTTCTGGCGCTCCCGTGCGTCAGGCTTGGGTGGGGCGCAAACAGGCCCCGAACGGCGCTCACCAGTCTGTTTCCCGTGAACTGCCTTGGTGAGCCGCATGCCTGAAATCTCTTCCCCGCCGACTGCTTCCGTCTCCGTGCCTCCGATGCGCCTTTCGGGCCTTGAGCCCGTTTCCATCGACGCCGCCTCGCTCTTCGTCAACGTGGGCGAGCGCACCAACATTACCGGCTCCAAGGCCTTCGCGCGCCTCATCCTGAACGGCCAGTTCGAGGATGCCCTGGCCGTGGCGCGCCAGCAGGTGGAGAACGGCGCCCAGGTCATCGACATCAACATGGACGAGGCCATGCTCGACAGCAAGGCGGCCATGGTGCGCTTCCTGAACCTGATTGCGTCCGAGCCCGACATTGCCCGCCTGCCCATCATGGTGGACAGCTCCAAGTGGGAGGTGATCGAGGCGGGGCTGCGCTGCATCCAGGGCAAGCCCATCGTCAACTCGATTTCCATGAAGGAAGGCGTGGAGGCCTTCAAGCGGCAGGCCACGCTGGTGCGCCGCTACGGCGCCGCGGCCGTGGTGATGGCGTTTGACGAGCAAGGACAAGCCGATACCTACGCGCGCAAAATCGGCATCTGCGAGCGGGCTTACCGCATCCTGGTCGATGAGGTGGGCTTCCCGCCCGAGGACATCATTTTCGACCCCAACATCTTTGCCGTGGCCACCGGCATTGAAGAGCACAACAACTACGCGGTCGAGTTCATTGAGGCGACGCGCTGGATCAAGCAGCACCTGCCCGGCGCCAAGGTGTCGGGCGGTGTATCGAACGTGTCGTTCAGCTTCCGTGGCAACGACCCGGTGCGCGAGGCCATCCATACCGTGTTTCTGTACCACGCCATCAAGGCCGGCATGGACATGGGCATCGTCAACGCCGGCATGGTGGGCGTGTACGACGACCTCGAACCCACCTTGCGCGAGCGCGTGGAGGACGTCATCCTCAACCGCCGCCCCGACGCCGCCGAACGCCTGCTCGAAGTGGCCGAAACGGCGAAAAGCGGCGCCAAGGACGAGAGCAAAAAACTCGAATGGCGCGGCACACCCGAAGCGCCCAAGCCGGTGGGCGAGCGCCTCTCCCACGCGCTGGTGCACGGCTTCACCGACTTCATCGTCGAAGACACCGAAGAGGCCTACCAGGAGATCCTGGCCAAGGGCGGGCGCCCGCTGCACGTGATCGAAGGGCCACTGATGGACGGCATGTCCATCGTCGGCGACCTGTTCGGCGCCGGCAAGATGTTCCTGCCCCAGGTGGTGAAGTCGGCACGCGTCATGAAGCTCGCCGTGGCGCACCTGATTCCCTACATCGAGGAGGAAAAGCGCCAGGACGAACTCGCCGGGCGCGATGTGCGCACCAAGGGCAAGATCGTCATTGCCACCGTCAAGGGCGACGTGCACGACATCGGCAAGAACATCGTCACCGTCGTCCTGCAGTGCAACAACTTCGAGGTCATCAACATGGGCGTGATGGTGCCCTGCCATGAGATTCTGGCGCGCGCCAAGGCCGAGGGGGCCGACATCGTGGGCCTCTCGGGCCTGATCACCCCCAGCCTGGAAGAAATGCAGTACGTGGCCGCCGAGATGCACAAGGACGACCACTTCCGCGTCAAGAAGATCCCGCTGCTCATCGGCGGCGCCACCTGCTCGCGCGTGCACACCGCCGTGAAAATTGCGCCGCACTACGACGGCCCGGTGGTCTATGTGCCCGATGCGTCGCGCAGCGTGGGCGTGGCGCAAAGCCTGCTCGGCGAGGGCGCCGAGGCCTTCCTGCAGGAAGTGCGAGCCGATTACGACCACGTGCGCACCCAGCACGCCAACAAGAAGCAGACGCCGATGTGGACGCTGGCGCAGGCGCGTGCCAACCGCACCGCCATCGACTGGACCGCGTTCACGCCCACGCCACCGCGTGCGCTGGGCCGGCGCGTGTTCAAGAATTTCGACCTGAACGAGCTGGTGCCCTACATGGACTGGGGCCCGTTCTTCCAGACCTGGGACCTGGCCGGCAAGTACCCCGCCATCCTGAAGGACGAGATCGTCGGCGAAGAGGCGACCCGCGTGTTCGCCGACGGCCAGGCGCTGCTGAAGAAAATCATCGACGGCCGTTGGTTGCAGGCCAATGGCGTCATGGCGCTGTACCCCGCCAACAGCGTCGGCGACGACATCGAGTTCTATACCGACGAGAGCCGAAGCCAGGTGCTGACCACCTGGTACGGCTTGCGCCAGCAGACCGAGAAGCTGGCCGTTGACGGCCCGAACGGCGAAAAAATCATGCGCCCCAGCCGCTGCCTGGCCGATTTCGTCGCCCCCAAGGACAGCGGCATTGCCGACTATGCCGGCATGTTTGCCGTCACCGCCGGCCTGGGCGTGGAGAAAAAGGCGCAGGAATTCCTTGCGGACTTCGACGACTACTCCGCCATCCTGTTCAAAAGCCTGGCCGACCGCCTGGCCGAGGCCTTTGCCGAATGCCTGCACCACCGCGTGCGCACCGACCTGTGGGGTTACGCGAAGGATGAGCAGCTGTCGAACGACGCGCTGATCGCCGAAAAGTACCAAGGCATCCGCCCCGCCCCCGGCTACCCGGCCTGCCCGGACCACAGCGCCAAGCGCGAGCTGTTCCGCGTGCTGCAGGCCGAAGAGATCGGTATGGAACTGACCGACAGCATGGCCATGCACCCGGCAGCCAGCGTGAGCGGCTTCTACATCGGCCACCCCGAGAGCCAGTATTTCAGCGTGGGGCGCATTGGCGAAGACCAGGTGCAGGACATGGCGGCGCGGCGCGGCATGGACGAGGCCGAGCTGCGCCGCTTGCTCGGTCCGAATTTGTAGTCAAATAGGGCTCTAGTGCTTATCCGTTAAGCGCTTACAGCTATCATGACAATAGCATCATCAGGGCGCCAGTCTGACGCGCCTGACATGCTCCGTGCTTTGCAGTGGCGGCATGGGCCAAACCCCGACGCCACCCGCACCGCCTGTGCTGGCCGCTGACTGATCCGTGCAGGCGCCATGCGCGACCATGTACCGCTCGGCGCGGTGCTCGCGCAGCGTGATGCAGGACATCCTTTGAGCCTGCTCACGCCCTGGCGAAGGCGTGAAGCGATGGGCACAATGCAACCTCCTGGAGTGGCTGGCATGTCTTTTGAAAACGACTTGGGCGCGGTGATTGCTTGCGCAAATGCGGGGGACATGGAGCACGCGTGGGATTTGTGCAGGCGGGTGGAAGCAGCCTACCCGGCACAGCCTGCCGTTCACCAGCTGCTTGCCGTTCTGAGTATGCAGCGGGGGCACCCGAAAGAAGCGGGTGACTATGCGCAGGAGAGTCTGGCGCTTCGGCCCAACCATGTTCCCACGCTGATGGTCGCGGGTGACGCTGCTCGCAGCGTGGGCGCCACGGACCTAGCCGCTGCACATTACACGCGGGCTTACCTATTGCAGCCGGATCGGCCGGATATTTGCCTGGCATTGGGAATTGCACACTACCAAAGCGGCCAATTGCTGCCAGCGTTGAATGCCCTTGAACGTTGCGTTCACCTTGCCCCTGAATCATTGGATGCATGGTTCAACCTGGCACTGGTGTGCCAGGATATGCAGGATCTCAATGGCGCCATCGCAGCCTTGAACCGCCTCTTGGTACTGTGCCCGACCCGGGCCGATGCGCTTGTCAACTTGGGAATCGTGCTACAGGCCAATGGCCAAATGGACGAGGCTTTTCTGGTTTATGGCCGTGCCTACCGATTGCAAGGCGACACCTTTGGCCGCATTGCACATGCGCTGGCAGCAGAAAAAACCGGGCGGATGTGGCTGGACTTGGACGATCTTCGCGCTGCGCTACTGCACAGTGAGCGCCCGCTTACGGCGTAACGCGCTTGCTGCGGTGCTGTTGCCGGTACACGCCTGGGGCGGCCATGATTTTGGAAGCAAGATCGTCGTAGCGGCGCATTTTGTCATCCGACATTGCTTCAAAAACCAGGGTGGGGGCTTCCCGTGGGACCGGATAGCACTGCGCAATCGGAGTGCCTTTGGGCAATACCCCGCTAAAATTTTTGTCAGACCATACGGCCGGAAAATTAATGCCAACGTCATGGAAGCGATCTGAATCCACCACCCCGGTTATCAAACGGAAAGGCAAATCCGCGCGATTAATGGGGTGCACCGCCATCAGCGACCAGTTGGGATCCAGTTCAACCGTCCAAAAACTATTGAATTTAATAATGGACGCATTCTCATGGGCAAAGGGTGTTCCCGCGATTTGTTCCGGCACGTGAAAACTGATGGGCGCGCGGGGGTGGTGCTTCATGCCCAGCGCCGGCAATTCCCAGTTCCATGTGAATTGGCCAGCACCAACGATGACATCGCATGGCAGCAGAATGAGAAACCCGTGCATCATGGCATCCACGAATGGCGGGCATTGTTTAACCGTCCGAATACTTCTTTGATGAACGTCTGACGTCATTCGGGGCGCCATTTTTCGCAGCCATTCTGGCAACGCTGCTGAACCCGGTATTGGCCGAGGCAATACATCAAAAAGCGCCGGGTCGCAGCGAAATGTGATGTCCATAACCCCCCCTGAGTAAACAACGGATCTTACTGTCAGTGCCTGCCACAAGGCGTGTGAATGAGCGCTTCAACCCCATGCGGGGCCCGCCTCGCCGGGGCCTTTCTGACAGCATTCTTTTCATGCGGGCGCGCCCTGCGCGCTGCAGGCGCCGCACGGGGCATGCAGCGTACCCTTGCAGGTCGAACCGCCGTTTGACGCCCATGCCCGAAAACCTCCGCGCGGAGAAAGAAGGTCGGGCGCCAGCAGCGCTTCAGGCTACGGGGTCGTGGGTGAACCGGCTGCCTCCTGGGGCACTTCGGAGTACGCGGTTCCGCACGGAAAATTTGATAAAAAAGTGACTCTAGCGCTTATGGGTAAAGCGCTATAAGCTACCAATACAAGAGCAACCACACGGCCTGCGCAAACAGGCCGTGTTTACTTCTCGACGAAAGCCCGTTCCACCACGAAGTCGCCCGGCTTGGTGGTGTTGCCTTCCTCGAAATCGAGCTTTTCCAGCAGCGCCTTGATGGAGGCCAGCATCTCCGGGCTGCCGCACAGCATGGCGCGGTCTTCCAGCGGATTGAGTGGCGGCAGGCCCAGGTCGGCGGCGAGCTTGCCCGAGGTGATCAGGTCGGGAATGCGGCCCTGGTTGCGAAACGGCTCGCGCGTCACCGTGGGGTAGTACAAAAGCTGCTTGCTCACCATCTCGCCCAGGATCTCATGCGCCGGCAGTTCCTTGGTGAGGTAGTCGTGGTAGGCCAGCTCGGCCACCTGGCGCACGCCGTGGATCAGGATGACCTGCTCGAAGCGCTCGTACGTCTCCGGGTCGCGGATCACGCTCATGAAGGGCGCTAGGCCCGTGCCGGTGGAAAACAGGTACAGGCGCTTGGCGGGCAGCAGGTAGTCGATCAGCAGCGTGCCGGTGGGTTTCTTGCCAACGATGATGTTGTCGCCCACCTGGATGTGCTGCAGGCGCGAGGTCAGCGGGCCGTCCTGCACCTTGATGCTGAGGAATTCGAGGTGCTCCTCGTAGTTGGCGCTGACAATGCTGTAGGCGCGCAGCAGCGGCTTGTTGTTCACCATGAGGCCGATCATGGTGAAGTGGCCGTTGGAAAACCGCAGGGCGGGGTCGCGCGTGGTGGTGAAACTGAAAAGGCGGTCGGTCCAATGGTGAACCGAGAGCACGCGTTCTTCGTGGAAAGCACTCATGGTGGGATGCAGGCAGAGTCAGAAAAAGATGGCGCGAAGGGATGGTCCCGATTGCGGCCCGCGTAGAAAAGTCCTAGATAGACTGGCGGGCAATGGTCGCCATTGTCCTGCAAACCTCATAACCAATGGGGTTTCTCTTGTACCTAAATTGATATAAGGCAAGACGAGAGGGCGATCCGCTCGCGCGAGGCACGCGCTGCAGAGTGCACTTGCAAAATACCGTTTGTGCCCGGCCCCGAAACGATGCGGCTATTCTCGGGCGAATCACGCTCCCGCCAGCCGCCCCCCTGGCGGCCCCTTGTGGGGGGCCATCTCACCACCACCCATGCTCCAGTACCTCACCGTTCCCGTTACGCCGTTCCAGCAGAACTGCTCCATCGTCTGGTGCGACGCCACCAAGGACGCCGCCATCATTGATCCGGGCGGTGACATCGACACGCTGCTGGCCGAAGTGCAGCATCTGGGCGTGCGCCTCAAGGCGATCTGGCTCACGCACGCCCATATCGACCATGCGGGCGCTACCGGTGAGCTGGCTGAGCAGTTGCAATTGCCCATCATCGGCCCGCACCCCGCCGACCAGTTCTGGATCGACGCGCTGCCGCAGCAAAGTGCCATGTTCGGTTTTCCACCCGCCAGGCCCTTCGCGCCGACGCGCTGGTTGCACGATGGCGACACGGTGCAAATCGGCAACGAGACATTGAACGTTCGCCACTGCCCCGGCCACACGCCTGGACACGTGGTGTTCCATGCGCCGCAAATTGACCGCGCCTTTGTTGGCGACGTGCTGTTTGCCGGCAGCATAGGCCGCACCGATTTCCCCCAGGGCAACCACCAGCAGCTGATCGACAGCATCACCCAACGCCTCTGGCCCATGGGCGACCAGACGGTGTTCATCCCCGGCCACGGGCCGCAGAGCAGCTTCGGGCGCGAGCGGCGCAGCAACCCTTACGTGCAGGGCACCTAAGACATTTTCACTATCTTATTGATAGCTTATAGCGCCCGCCAAATAAGCGTGAAACATCTTTTTTCTTAAGATTTTCATGCCTCAGCCGCCACGGCCACCTGGTTGTCGCTCCATTGGAGCTGGTCGAGGATGCCGGCGCAAAAAGCAAGCTTGCCCCCGGCATGCAGAAAGCCTTGATCGGCTTGCTGCCCATCAGACGCTTCCTTCTCCGTCTGCCGGCAGAGCGCCCTTGCCACCCTCCGCAGCGCGGCGGCGACTGGCCTGCGTGCGCAGTTCGGCCCAGATCACCAGCAGCAGCCCCGCCAGCACGCCTGCCAACCCCCAGAACGCCATGGCCGAAGGCGCTTCGCCTACCACCGCAATGGCCAGCGCAAACGCCGTCACCGGCTCGGCCAGCGCCAGGGTCACCGCCGTGGCGCCGCTGATATGGCGCAGGGCGTGGCTGAACAGCAGGTAGGCCACCCCGGTCGCGACCAGGCCCAGATAGGCCACGATGGCCCAGGTGGCCCCCGGCGCTCTCAAAGGCCCTCCCAGTACGCTTGCCACCGGCAGCGACAGCAAGGCCGCCGTACCAAACACCGCCAAGTTGGCGCTGGCCGCGCCCGACTGCGCCACCAGCGGTTTGTTGAGCAGCGCATACGCCGCGTACGCCAGCCCCGCCAGCAGACACAGCGCGATACCCGCCAGCGGCGCACTGACCGACGCGTGCCCGTTGAGCGCCATGGCCGCACCGCCGGCCACGCCCAGCAACGTGCCGGCCCACCACACCGGCGCAGGCCAGCGGCGCTGCGCCAGCGTCTGCATCAGCCCCGCCCAGATCGGCCCGCTGCCGATGGCAATGGCGGTGCCCAGGGCCACGCCGCTGGCCTTCACGCCGGCAAAGAAGCTCAGGTTGTACGCCGCCACGCACGCGCCTGCCAGCAGCACGGGGCGCCACGGCAGCCTAGCCGCACTGGCGCGCCACCACAGGGCCGGCGCTGCCAGCAAGGCAAAAAACCCACTGGCCACCGCCAGGCGTAGCGCGCCCACCCAGTAAGGGGACAGCCCCGCGGGGGCCAGGCTTTGCGCCGTGCCGGTGGTGCCCCAGAGCATGGCGGCGAGCAGCACCATGGCGATGCCACGGGTGGAATGGGAAGTCGTCATGCCTGCGATGGTGCCGCGCCCGGCCCGCGCAAATGTCGAGCAACGCGCGAAGTGCATGGCCCATGAATTTTGGTAAAAAACGGCTGCAGCGCTTTCCTGTAGAGCGCTAGAAGCTCTCGAATCAGGAGCAATCTGGCGGCCGGCGCAGCCCGCGGGCGCCCAGACCCCGTTCGCGCCGCAGGGCAAAACCCAGGGCGCTGGCGCTGGCGTAGCCCAGTTGCAGCGCGGTGGCTTCCAGTGACTGGCCGCGCGCCAGCAGGCGCTGCGCCGCGTCCAGCCGCAGCGCGCGCAGCCAGGCCTGGGGCGTCTGGCCTGTCAGCTCGCGCCAGCGGGCGTGAAAGCGCTGCGTGCTCAAGGCGCACAGCGCCGCCATGCGGGCGGTGGGCCAGGGCTCGTGCAGGGCTGCCCCCACGGTCCGTGCCACCTGCTCGGGCCGGATGGGGCGGCGCGCCAGCACGCGCCGGGCCTGCAAAATCTGCTGGAGCCGCGCGGCCGCATCGTCGCTCGCGCTCCAGCCCAGCTGCGCAGGTGCCACGGCAAAGCGCCTGATACGCTCAACGCCAGGCTGCGCAGGCGCATCGATGACCAGCAGGCGCGCACCCGGCAGCGCCAGAAAACCGTGCCGCGTACCGGCCGGCACCACCAGGCCGCACGCAGTGTCGACAAACGCGGCGCGGCCGTTCACCTCCAGCTCCATGCGCCCGCGCAGCGCGTAGAGCACCTGGGCGTGGTCGTGCGCGTGCGCCGCGTGTTCGCCGCTGTACTGGCGCACGGAAAGCAGGGGCACGAGAACCGGGGCATGGGCCATGGACGCATGGTAGCGGCGCGGGCATGCGGATAATCCTCCGAACACTTTGGGTTCCCGAACATGCCCCCAGCGACTTCCCCCGCCCCCGTGAGCCGCCGCAGCTGGCGCGAGGCCTGGCTCATTTACCTGGAGCCGGCGAGCCTGCGCATGCTCACGCTGGGGTTTTCGGCCGGGCTGCCCCTGCTGCTGGTGCTGGGCACGCTCAGCTTCTGGCTGCGCGAGGCGGGCGTGGACCGCACCACGATCGGGTACCTGAGCTGGGTGGGGCTGGCTTACGCATTCAAGTGGGTCTGGGCGCCGCTGGTGGACCGGCTGCCGCTGCCGCTGCTGACGCGCGCGCTCGGGCGGCGGCGCAGCTGGCTGCTGCTGTCGCAGGCGATGGTGATCGCCGGCCTGGCGGGCATGGCGGGGAGCGACCCACGCATCGCCCTGACCCCCATGGTGTGGTGCGCCCTGGCCGTGGCCTTTGGCTCGGCCACGCAGGACATTGCGCTGGACGCCTTTCGCATCGAATCGGCCGACACCGAGCGCCAGGCGGCGCTGGCCGCCACCTACCAGACGGGCTACCGCCTGGCCATGATCTGGGCCGGCGCCGGTGTGCTGTGGGTGGCCGCGCGCGCCGAGCTGGCGGGCGTGGCCGGCTACCAGCAGGGCGCCTGGAAGACGGCCTACCTGGTGATGGCCGCCTCGATGCTGGTGGGCACCGTCACGGTACTGCTCTCGCGCGAGCCGGCGCCGCGCCCGCTGCCGCCATCGCGCAACCTCGGCGAGTGGCTGCGCGGCGCGCTCATCGACCCGTTTGCCGACTTCCTCAGCCGCTACGGCTGGCAGGCCGTGCTGATCCTGTCGCTGATCGCCATCTACCGCATCAGCGATGTGGTGATGGGCATCATGGCCAACCCGTTTTACGTGGACATGGGCTACACCAAGGACGAGGTCGCCGCCGTCACCAAAGTGTTCGGCGTGCTGATGACGCTCGCCGGCGCGTTCCTGGGCGGCGCGTTGGCGCTGCGCATGGGGGTGATGCGGGTGCTGATGCTGGGCGCTGTGCTCTCGGCCGCCAGCAACCTGCTGTTTGCCTGGCTGGGCACGCGTGGACACGACCTGACGGGCCTGGTGCTCGTCATTTCGGCGGACAACCTCTCGGGCGGCATTGCGTCGGCGGCGTTCATCGCCTACCTCTCGGGCCTGACGAATGTGCAGTATTCGGCCACGCAGTACGCGCTGCTGAGCTCCGTGATGCTGCTGCTGCCGAAATGGATCGCCGGGTTTTCCGGCCGCTTCGTTGACGCCTACGGTTACACGAACTTCTTCCTGGCTACCGCACTGCTGGGTCTTCCCGTGCTCATCCTGGTGGCATTCGCTTCAAGGCAGAAAAATGCCGTTTCCGCATGACAGACAAGAGAATACAGCTACAACATGTATAGCACTTCTCTGAGAACGTATTTACCTCGGCTTTACGCCTGCTTCAAGCCCGCGAGATGCGGGGCCACCACCATGCTCATCCCAACCCCGGAATTGCCATGACCACCCAGTTGCTGATGATTGAAGACGACAGCCGCCTCGCGCAGATGGTGGTGGAGTACCTCGGGCAATCGGGCATGCAGGTGGCGCACTGTGGCGACGGGCAGAGCGGCCTGGCCAGGCTGCAGGAGGTGGGCAGCAGCACGGCGTTGCCCGACCTCGTCATCCTGGACCTGATGCTGCCCGACATGGATGGGCTCGACGTCTGCCGCAACATCCGCGGCATGCAGGGCCCCGCCGCGCGCGTGCCGGTGCTCATGCTGACGGCCAAGGGCGACCCCATGGACCGCATCATCGGCCTGGAACTGGGTGCCGACGACTACCTGCCCAAGCCCTTCGAGCCGCGCGAGCTGCTGGCGCGCATCCGCGCCGTGCTGCGCCGCCGCACCGAAGGCGGCGCACCGCAGGCGCAGGCCCTGCGCTTTGGCGCGCTTGAGATCGATCGCGATGCCCGCACCGTCACGGTGGCGGGCCAGCCCTGCGAGCTCACGTCCTACCAGTTCGACCTGCTGGTCGCCATGGCCGAACGCGCCGGCCGGGTGCTGACGCGCGACCAGATCATGGAGGCCGTGCGCGGCCGCGAGCTTGAAGCCTTCGACCGCTCCATCGACGTGCACATGGGCCGCATTCGCGCCGCCATCGAGGACGATGCGAAGAACCCGCGCCGCATTCTCACCGTGCGCGGCGTGGGCTACGTGTTCGCAAAACAGCAAGACTGACCGGTTCATGCTGTCGCTGTTTTCCCGCCGCCTTTACCTGCGCATCTGGCTGGCCGTCGTGGGCGGCGTGGCCGTGCTGACGCTGGCCGTTGGCTGGGCCTGGCGCATTGCAGCCGAACAGAATGAAGTGCAAAGGGTGCAAACGCAGCGCGAAGTGCGGGTCATCAATGGGCAGGGCGACATTCTGGGCAGCGGCGTGGCGCAGCGGGTCCCCGGCGAAGGCATTGAATTCAAGGTCGAACTCGATTCCGGCGCTTCCTACACCTTGCTGGTGGCACCGCGCCAGCCGCGTCCACGGGACGAGCGGGGGCCGCGCGGACGCGAAGCCGCTTTCTGGACCAGGCCACCCTTTGGCTTTCTGTGGATGCTGGGCGTGGTGGGCATTGCGGTGGCCCTTGGCGTCTTCCCCATCATCCGCAGGCTCTTGCTGCGGCTCGACATCCTGCAGCGCGGCGTACAGCGCTTTGGCGCTGGCGACCTCGCGGCCCGCGTCCCGGTGCAGGGCCACGACGAGGTGGCAGACCTCTCGCGCCAATTCAACGCCGCTGCAGAGCGGATCGAGGCCTTGGTGCAATCGCACAAGTCCTTGCTGGCCAATGCCTCGCACGAATTGCGATCGCCGCTGACCCGCATCCGCATGGGCCTCGAACTGATGGACGGCAACCAGCCCTCGGCGCAGTTCCGGCGCGAGATCGAGCGCAACGTCGCTGAACTGGACCAGCTGGTCGAAGAAATCCTGCTCGCCAGCCGATTGGACGCGCACGAGGCCGACGTGGGCGATGTCGAAGCGGTAGACCTGGTCGGGCTGGCTGCGGAGGAATGCTCCCGCGTGGACGCAGACCTGGAGGCAGGGGCAGCCGACATCGAGGTGCGCGGCGTCGCCAAGCTGCTGCGCCGCGCGCTGCGCAACCTCCTGGAAAACGCACACCGCTACAGCCAGGGGCCGATCACCCTGAGCATTGCGAGCCGCCAGGGCTGGGCCGAAGTGCGGGTGTGCGACCGCGGGCCGGGCGTGCCGCCGGCGCAGCGCGAACGCATCTTTGAGCCCTTCTACCGCCTGCCGGGTGCGAGCGAGCGTGCCGGCGGCGTGGGGCTCGGGCTGGCGCTGGTGCGCTCAATTGTCGGGCGCCACCACGGCAGCGTCCACTGTGAAGACCACGCGGGCGGGGGAGCCTGCTTCGTGCTGCGCTTGCCACTGGCGCAGCGGGCGCCTGGGCCTGTTTGAACGCCCCCGTCACCACCACCGCGTGCGATCGCGCGTGTGGCGTTGGCGAAAACGCGAAAACACATTGTCATTGGCCGGCTGCTGCAGCCGTTCAAAGATGACCATGACGATGCCAGCCAACGGGTGCACGGCGCAAATGCTCTCCAGCCGCCAGCGCATGTTGCGCAGAGTGTCGTCCGTGCCCGCGACAAAGGCCGACAGCCCATCGCACAGGCCGATGCGGCGCGACTGCAGCGCGGCGAGGGCCTGAGGGTCGTCGGTGGCGCCACTTTGTGCCTGGAGAAAGCGCTCGGTTTCCTGCAATTTCACGGTGTTGACCAGCAGCACGCCGTTCATCAGAGCGGCGCGCAGCGCCAGGTCCGGATGGTGATCGATCAAGGTGTCGCAGGCAGCCACCAGCCAGCGCAGGTCCAGGTGCTCGGTGAGAAAGGCCCGCTCGGCCAACCACAGGTGCTTGAAGCGCGCGAAGTTCCGCGCCACCTCGGACTCGCGGCGGATCAGCACGATCAACGCCGCGTGGTGGTACAGCAATTGCGGGCGGCCGACAAATTCCTGCCGCAGGCGCTGCAGGTGGGCTTGCAAGTCGGGCAGCGAGCCATAGGCGTATTCGGCCACGTCGCCGGGCACCAGATGGTGCTTGAGCGCTTCAAGATCGTCGCCCAGCAGATCGCCCGCCAGCGCGCGTGCGCCAAAGCGCCGGCGGTAGCGGTTGAACGAGAACCACTTTTCGATACGTGTCTTGCGGCGGCGGCTCATGGCGATAGGGACGCGCAGAGGTAGCGCCCAACGGTGCTTTCGGGCAGGTACAGCTTGCGCTCCAGGTACAGGTCCAGGCGCTTGCGGTCAGGCTTGCGCAGCTTGATCAAGGGTGGCGGCGCAGTGGCGGCGCGGCGAAACAGCAGGCGGATTTTCAGCGCCGTGCGCCCCCACTGGCCCAGCGCATGGTAAAGGAAAGGCCCGTCTTCGGCGCGCCAGAGCAGCAGTCGGTACGCTTTGCCACTGCGCAGCACGCGCTGCAAGGCCAGGTGCATGCTCAGGTAATTCGGCAGATCAATGCCCTGGCGCAGCGCGTCGTACTCGCCGCGCTGCTGCAGGTGCCGGACGTAGCCGGGGCCTCCAAGCGGCAGTACGACACCCGTGAATTCTTGCTGCAGGTCTTCGATCAACGCACTGCCGGGCGGCGCCGCCAGGAACCAGTTTTCCACCACCGGAAACGCCGCGTCGGTGGTGTAGCGGGCCAGGTAGTAGCCCACCAGATCGCCCCCAGCCTGCTGCGCCTGCAGCACCCAGGCCAGCGATGCGGTGAGCACGGTGCTGGCATCGAGCCAGATACCGCCGTGGCGCCGCAGCAGTTCCAGTCGAATCCAGTCGGCACGCAGCGTGGCGCTGGCATGGGCAAGCGCCTCAGGCAAATCACCCACATGGTCGCGCACATTGCCGTCGTCCAGAATGCGGATGCTAAAACCTGGATTAAAGCGCCGCCAGTTGGCAAAACAGCGCGCGATGAGCGGTGGGGGTGCCCCGCCGCTCCAGTACGCCCACACGATGGGCGGAATCGCAGCGGCAGCCTGCTCGCCGGACGCGCGTCGCGGGGTATCTTTGCCAAAGCGGTACCCCTGCGCAGGCGCCACAGGGGCGTTTTCGGCCGCCCGGCCAAACCAGCGGTAGTAGCGCATCAGCCAGCGCGCCAGCCACAACTCGGCTTCATCGCGCCAAGGCAGGGCGGCGGGGTTCATACGCGAAACGCTCCGTACCAGCGCAAGAACTTGTGGCGCCGCAAGAACCAACCGCGCTGCAGGTAAGCGCGCGCAAGCTCTTTGGGCGTGAGTGGCGAGGAATCGCGGAAGTTCTGGCGCAATTCATCAGCCAGCATAGAGACCGATTTGCCCGAAGGCTCGCTGGGTGCCTGCGCATGCAGAAAGCGCATGGCGCCCATGAAATTGCGCGCGCTTTGGTGGGCCAGGGCGAGGCGCACCTGCGCAGACTCGCCACAGGCGTGCGCACGCAAGGTTTCCCGCAGCGGCACCAGCGCCCGCGACTGGTCTTGCGCCTTTTGCCAGCTGGCATTGGCCAGGATGCTGTGCTCATGCTGACGGTAGGCCACCCAGGGATGCGGCGCGTAGTAGCTGGTGCGTGCCTGCAGGGCCAGCAGCGTCATGGTGGCCATGTCTTCGAAGTACTGTCCGGGAGGAAAGCGCAGGCCCGGATGCCACAGACTGCGCCGCGAGATCTTCGACCAGGCATGCAGTTGCCCGGCGAGCAACATACCGCTGAGCAGCTCAGCCGGGTCGTTCAGCAGCCGCCCGGAAGGGCCCAGGAACGACTTGCGGTGGTGCTCCCCACGCAGCCAGTGCTTGGGCTTGCGGCAGGCACGCAGGACTTCGAAATCGCACAGCACGAGGTCGGGCGACGCGCTGTGCACGATTCGGTCCAGCTCGGCCAGTGACCCTGCAAGCAGCTTGTCGTCGGCATCCAGAAACCACAGGTATTCTCCACGCGCGGCTTCCAGAAGGGTGTTGCGCGCCGCGCTCAAGCCCCGGTTGTGGCCATGGCGGCGCACATGCAGGGCATCGGGCCAGCGTTCCGCCAGTTGCACCAGAACCTGCGCGGACCCATCGTTGGAACAATCGTCCACCACCACCACTTCGACGCCCGCTACGCCCTGCGTCAGCACCGAATCGACGCATTCGCCCAAATAGGCCGCCGCATTGTAGGCAGGGACCAATACGCTGAGCCAAGGCGTCGGACGCGGCGCATCCACCCCGCTCATGCCCTTGCCTCCGCGTGGGTTGTCGACTCCAGCAAGCGCAGAAAAAGCGCTTCATAGCGATCGAGCATCCTGGGCAGTCCATAGTGCTCCAGGGCATCGGCCCTGGCTTGTGCGGCCAGAGCGGCAGCATGCTGCGGCTGCGTCAGAAGGCATTCAAGCGCGTCGGCCATGGCGGACGGGTCGGCTTCAGGAACCAGCAGGCCGTTGCGTTCGTGCTGGATCACTTCGCGGACGCCAGGGACGGCGCTGCCGACCACCGCGCACGCGGCGGCCATTCCCTCGATGAGCGACAGCGGCATGCCCTCGTAGTGCGTGGACAGCACGCACACCTGGCGCGCCATGAGCAAAGCCGGCACGTCGTCGCAGCGCCCAAGAAATTGCACCTGATCCTGCAGCTTGAGTTCGTCGCAGAGACGCTCGGCCTGCCGGAGCGCAGACGCCTTACCGCCACCCGCAAGCAACAGCTGCGGCGTCAGTCCGCGTCCGCGCAGCAAAGCCAGCGCATGCAGCAGGCAGGCGTGGTCTTTTTGCCTGGCAAACCTGGCCACCATGACGATGTCGGGCTTGCGCGCTGCAAAAGGGTGATCGGCAGCAGCGGCGTAGGGCCCAAGCCGCACGCCATTGGGAATCGCCAAGGTCTTGGCCGGATCCACGCCGCGCGCCAACAATGCGCCACGCACGCCTTCCGAGACGCCTACGATGGCCTGCGTGTGGCGTGCCAGCCAGAGCATCTGCGCATTGCGCCACCACGAATACCGCTCGCGCGAGTTGTGCTCCACCTGCACAAGGATCGGCACGCGCGCCAGCAGCCCGGCGTAGCGGCCCCACAGATGTTCGCTGAAACCGTGCGCGACCAGCACATCGGGCCGAAAGCGCCGGCACTGCCGAACCAACTGGCAGATGGTGGCTCCGTGCGACCAGCCCGGCACCACCTGTACCGCCAGGCCTTCGGCGCGCAAGGCGGCAATGCGTGCCGGGTCGGTCTGGCGCTTGCGCCGCAACACCAGCAAGGGCTCAAACCGCCCACTGGCACGGTGCGCGCGCACCAGATCCAGGGCCACCTGCGTGGCGCCGGAAAAGCCCCCCGTGACGAAATGCAGCACGCGCGGCGGATGCGCACCCACGCCGCTCATGGTGCAGGCACCACCGGCAAGGCCTGCGCAAGTGGCAGGTTTGCAAGCTGGCGCTCCACCGACCGCAGCGCCGCCCACAGCAGCATCAACATGAACAGATAGAACATGATGCCGCTGTTGTGCGCCAGGAAAACCTGCGTCAGACCAAAGCCGATATAGAGAACGGGGATACAGGTGCCACACAGACGCAGCGCAAGCGCATGTGCACCCAGCGCCGCATCCCGCCGGTAGCCCTGCATGCGCGATGCAAGCGGGAGAAACATGGCGAGAGGCAAGAGGTAGAACAGGAGCAGCACGGCCGGTCCTGTGACGCCCAGTTTGACCCACTGGTCAAGCAGCTCGTTGTGGACGAACTTGTATTCCACGATGGACGGCTGGTAGAGCCCCGCACCGACGCGTTTCGCCTTTTCCGCCATGTAGCCGGCAAAGCCCCAGCCCAGCCACGGGCGCTCGCGCGCAATGTCCCAGGCAAAGCGCCAATGCTCAAGCCGCTGCCCAACGGAAGTGGCGGCGTCATCGCGCTGGTCGTAGACCTGCACCTCGTGCTCCATGCGGTCCCAGCGCTGGACCAATACGCTGCTGTTGATGATGGACAGCAGCAACACCATGGCGATGACACCCAGAGCGACCCTCTTGAACAGCTGGCGCCGATGCGCCATCAGCCATCCCAGCAACAAGGGGATGGCCAGCAGCAAAGCCAGCCAGCCCCCCCGGGACTGCGACAGCATCGAAGCGTCCAACCCGGCGGCCACGCCCAGGACGCACAAGACGCGCGCGCGCCACCCCAGTTGCGCCCAGACCGCACCCGCGTAGAGCGCCAGGAGGGCCGCCAGGCACAGCGCCAGGTTGCCATATTGGATGGCATTGGTGTGGCCCCATGCGCGCTCCGCATGCAGGCCGTATATTTGCCAGACAGCAATGGCACCAGCGCCCAGACTCCCCACCACCAGCCCTGCCAGCAGCGCTCTGGGCTTGGGTGGGTAAGCGGTGACGAAAAACAGGCACACAGCGCCAAGCACGTATTTCGCCGGACGATCAGCGCGACCGAAATGCTCGGCGGGGTCGGCCTGAGCGGCCCACAAAACTGCCATGGCCAGCATGCTCGCCGCGAACCACCAAGTGAATGCGTCGCGTGGCTGTCGCGGCCAGCGGTGCAAGGTAAGCAGCGCGCCGACCAACAGCAAGACCGCGCCATAGGAATAACCAGACGGCAACCACAAGGCAAGGCCGGGCACTGCAAATGCCGCCACGCTTGAGAGTTGTTCCGGCCAGGAGGCGCGCTGCGCAGCCGCAAAAGAGGGATTCAAATCTATCGGACTCGTTGAAATCAGAGACGCAATGGCCCGCTTTGCCCCGGCTGACAGCAGATACGCAGGCGCGGCAAGCGGCAAGGCGCCGTCAATGCCCTGCTTTCAGCACTTCCCCTTCCTTGAGCCGGTACTCCGTACCACAGTAGGGGCACTTGGCTGCGCCTGCGTGCGCCACGTCCAGGTACACCCTCGGGTGGTTGTTCCACAGCGCCATACCGGCCTTGGGGTTCGGGCAGAACACGCCCCCTTCCGGATTCAGGTCTTTTGCGAGCAGTTCCACAACGTCTTGCTTCATGGCATCACACCTTGCTGAGCCAATGGGCGTATTGGGGGTTGCGACCGTTCACGATGTCGAAAAAGGCCGACTGGATTTTTTCAGTGACAGGGCCGCGGCAGCCCGCGCCGAGCTCGATGCGGTCGAGCTCGCGGATAGGCGTCACCTCGGCGGCAGTTCCCGTAAAGAAGGCCTCATCGCTGATGTAAACCTCATCGCGCGTAATGCGCTTTTGCACCACGTCGAGCCCCAAGTCCTTGGCAATGTGCAGCACGGTATTGCGCGTGATGCCATTGAGCGCACCGGCCGAGAGGTCAGGCGTGTAGATAACGCCATTCTTGACGACGAAGATGTTTTCCCCCGAGCCCTCGGAGACGAAGCCAGAGCTGTCGAGCAACAGCGCCTCGTCGTAGCCATCGTCCAGCGCCTCCATGTTGGCGAGGATGGAATTGGTGTAGTTGCTCACCGCCTTGGCCTGCGTCATGGTGATGTTGACGTGGTGGCGCGAATAGCTGCTGGTCTTGACGCGGATGCCGCGCTGCATGCCTTCTTCGCCCAAGTAAGCGCCCCAAGCCCAGGCGGCGACCATGAGGTGAATCTGGTTGCCCTTGGGTGAGACGCCCAGCTTCTGCGAGCCGATCCAAGTGAGGGGGCGCAAGTAGCACGATTCCAGCTTGTTCTCGCGCACCACCGCTTTTTGCGCCTCATTCACTTCGTCCTTGGTGAACGGCATCTTCATGCGCAGGATCTTGGCACTGTTGAACAGGCGATCGGTGTGCTCTTCGAGCCGGAAAATCGCGGTGCCCGCAGCGGTCTTGTAGGCGCGAACGCCCTCGAACGCCCCGCAGCCATAGTGCAAGGTGTGCGTGAGCACATGGATTTTGGCGTCGCGCCAATCGACCATCTGGCCGTCCATCCAGATCTTGCCGTCACGGTCGGCTATCGAGGGAACTACGGGGCTCATGGGTGTCCTTTGCATCTGCTAAGTTCGCGAATCCGGGGATTTTACGGCGCCGTGCCCACCGCCTTGCAGCATTCGTGGTAACTGTCAGTGCCAAGAAGTGCACGTCCGCCATGCTTTATTGCAATTGGCGCACGACATCCATAGCTTGCTCAACACGCTCCACTGCGTGGATGGTGAGCCCTTCAATAGGTTTTTTGGGGGCGTTCGCCTTGGGCACGATGGCCACCGAGAACCCGAGCTTGGCCGCCTCGCGCAGGCGCTCCTGGCCGCGCGGCGCCGGGCGCACCTCTCCGGCCAGGCCGACTTCGCCGAACGCCATGAACCCCTTGGGCATGGCGCGACCGCGCAGGCTCGAGGTGATGGCCAGCATGACGGCGAGATCCGCCGCAGGCTCGCTGATGCGCACGCCGCCCACGGCGTTGACGAATACGTCCTGGTCGGCGCAGGCCACGCCGGCATGGCGATGCAGCACGGCGAGCAGCATGGCGAGACGGTCGCGATCGAGCCCCACCGAGAGCCGGCGCGGGCTGGGGCCGCCGCCGTCGACCAGGGCCTGGATTTCCACCAGCAGCGGGCGCGTACCCTCCAGCGTAACCAGTACGCAACTGCCCGGCACGGGCTCGCTGTGCTGGCTGAGGAAGATGGCGCTGGGGTTGGCCACGCCTTTGAGGCCGCGTTCGGTCATGGCGAAAACGCCAATCTCATTGACGGCGCCAAAGCGGTTCTTGATGGCGCGCACCAGGCGAAAGCTCGAGTGCGTGTCGCCCTCGAAGTACAGCACCGTATCGACCATGTGCTCCAGCACCCGTGGGCCGGCCAGCGCGCCCTCTTTGGTCACGTGGCCGACCAGGACAATCGCCACCCCAGTTGCTTTGGCCAGGCGCGTCAGGTGCGCTGCGCATTCGCGCACCTGGGCCACCGAACCCGGCGCCGAGCTGAGCGCCTCGGAATACATGGTCTGGATCGAATCAATGACTGCGATGGCCGGCTGCGTTTGCTCGATGGTGGCGATGGTCTTTTCAAGCTGCGTCTCGGCCAGCACATTGACCATGCTCTGGTCCAAGCCCAATCTGCGCGAACGCAAGGCCACCTGCGCGCCACTTTCTTCGCCGGTGACGTACAGCGTGGACAGGCCTGATCGCTGCAAGGCGTCCAACGCCTGCAACAGCAGTGTCGATTTGCCGATACCTGGGTCGCCGCCGATCAGGACCACCGCCCCCTCGACCATGCCACCCCCCAGAACGCGGTCGAGTTCGTCCAGGCCCGTCGGGGTGCGCTCGAAGTCGCTCGCCTCCATCGACGCGATCGGCGTGACCGCCTGCGCCGCATTCATGGCCGGACGCGACGCGCTGGCATAGCGGTTGCGGGCACCCTGTGTCTCGGCCAAGGTCTCGTTAAGCGTGTTCCAGGCACCGCATTGCGGGCATTTGCCCAGCCACCGGGGGCTGGTGCCACCACAGTCCGCGCACACGAACACCGTCTTGTCTTTGGACATCGCGCCCCCGTGAACCGCAAAAATGGAAATCCGCCGGCACTGCGCTGCAGCGCCGGCGGACCATGGCAACCATGTTCAGGCAGCGTTCAGCCAATAGCCCGAGTTGAAAGGGCTGCTCATGCGCAGTGCCAATGGCGAGATGTCCACCAACTTGTCGGTCGGCAATTTCTCGGCCCCGTCCTCGACAGGCACCTCAATCCCTTGCACCGCCCTGGGCGCATCACTAGCCCCGCTTGCCCGTTCTGCCTGGCTGATGGTTGCAGAACGGGCTACAGAAAAGAATAGAAGCAGCGGAACGGGATTTTTCGCTCCCCCCAGAAATCGGCGGCGTCGCGGAACACGTCGATCAACTGCTCGCGCGCTTCTTTGTCGAACTTGGCCGTGGCAGGGATTTGCTCAAGCACCACAATGAAGCCCGGTTGCGGCCCCGACTTGTGCAGCGGATCGGTCAGGCAATCGGACAGCGCATCGAAGTTCTTGCCGAAATGCGTCGGCAGGGTGAATTGCTGGGCAATCAGATCCAGCACATCCTGCTTGGATTGTGCGTGGGCGAGGTTGGCGTAAAGGAAGTGGTGTCCGAGGGCGGTGGCCGCATCCTGCAAATCCTGCACGCGAAATGCGCGGATGGATTGCACGATGTTGGCGCGAATGCCGCGCAAGGGAACATCCTGGTCTTTACGAAGTGGCGTGTCCATCTTCGCTTCTCTTTCTATCAAGTCCAAAAAATCGGTCGTTGGAGGGTCTGCAAATGCGCGAAGTTCACGCACCTGCAGGGCTCAATCCACAATTCGGCGAAAACTGGCATAGTGATCGCTTGTGTAATAGCAAGCCTCGGGAACTCGCGGCGGCCCGCCACAGACGATGCGCCGCGCGCCGCGGTTGTGCGCGCCAGGAGTTCTGACGGTGTATTCGCGGTAATACCCGCGCTTGGACGCTGGCAGCAAACGCTCCCGATTGCCAAAGACAATGCCGTCCTTGCCGCTGGGAAACGGCCCGCCCGCCAGAATCAATGCATGCATCTGTCGCCCCTGCGCAGGCAGGTCGGCCAGCGCAATGACGGAAGCGGTGCCGTCACTGGCGATTTCCCGCGCCTGCAGGCCCAGCGACGTCAATGCGAGCGTGGCACCCAAAACAAAAGAAAAACCGGTTTTGCGCGTCCAGGTCGCAGCAGCAGCAAACATCAACACCACACCTTTCAGAAACTACGGGTTAACCCGAAATTTCAAGGCGCTAGTGTGACGGAATCCCCACACAAATGCAAGCATTTGCCCAAAATATGGGCAAATGCCTGGGCTTTTAAAAGCGCTTGCGGCGCAATGGCGCGCCAGTCTAAGTGCGCAGACGGTCAGCGCTGGACGTTGGCATCCACCACTGTCAGTGCGGTCATATTGACGATGCGGCGCACGGTGGCGCTGGCGGTGAGAATGTGCACCGGCTGGGCCGCCCCCAGCAGCACCGGGCCGATGGCGATGTTGCCGCCTGCCGCCGTCTTGAGCAGGTTGTAGGAGATATTGGCGGCATCGATATTGGGCAGGATCAGCAAGTTGGCGTCGCCCACCAGGCTGCCGTGCGGCATGAGTGCGGCGCGGCTGGCACCGTTCAAGGCCACGTCGCCATGCATTTCACCGTCCACTTCGAGCCAAGGCGCTTGCAAACGCAGGAGGTCGAGTGTCTCGCGCATTTTCACGGCGCTGGGCTGGTTGCTGCTGCCAAAGTTCGAGTGCGACAGCAGCGCCGCCTTCGGTTTGATGCCAAAACGCAGCATTTCCTCTGCTGCCATCACGGAAATTTCGGCCAGCTGGGCCGCCGTGGGGTCGTAGTTGACGTGCGTATCGACCAGGAAAATCTGGCGGTCGGGCAGCAGCAAGCCGTTCATGCAGGCGTAGGTGGCAACGCCCGCGCGCTTGCCAATCACCTGGTCAATGTAGTTCAGGTGGTGGGCTGTGTGGCCCCAGGTGCCGCAGATCAGGCCGTCCACTTCGCCTTTGTGCAGCAGCATGCTGCCGATCAGGGTCAGGCGCCGGCGCAGTTCGATCTTGGCAATCGGCACCGTCACGCCCTTGCGCTCGGTCATGCGGTGGTAGGTCTGCCAGAAGTCGTGGTAGCGGTGGTCCTGCTCGACGTTGACGACGTCATAGTCACGCCCTTCCGAGAGGCGCAGGCCGAAGGTTTCGATGCGCTGGGCAATGACCTTCGGGCGGCCGATGAGGGTCGGGCGCGCAATATGCTCGTCCACGACGATCTGTGCCGCGCGCAGCACGCGCTCCTCCTCACCTTCAGAATAGGCCACCCGTTTGGCAATGGCCGCCTTGGCAGACGCGAAGATCGGCTTCATTGTCGTGCCCGAGGCATACACAAAGGTCTGCAGATGGTCGCGGTAGGCGTCCATGTCGGCAATCGGGCGCAGTGCCACACCGGAGTCAAAGGCGGCTTGCGCTACGGCCGGCGCGATCTTCATCATCAGCCGTGGGTCAAAAGGCTTGGGAATCAGGTACTCGGGCCCAAAGGCGAGCGGTTCGCCGACGTAGGCCGCTGCCACCACTTCACTCTGCTCGGCCTGCGCCAGCTCGACGATGGCGTGCACGGCGGCGATTTCCATCTCCATCGTGATGGTGGTGGCACCCGAATCAAGCGCCCCGCGAAAGATGTAGGGGAAGCACAGGACGTTGTTGACCTGGTTGGGGTAGTCCGTACGGCCGGTGGCAATAATCGCGTCGTCGCGTACCGCCTTGACATCTTCGGGCGCGATCTCCGGGTTGGGATTGGCGAGCGCAAAGACCAGCGGGCGCGGCGCCATGGCGCGCACCATGTCCTGCTTGAGCACGCCGCCGGCCGAGAGGCCCAGGAACACGTCGGCGCCGGCAATCGCCTGGCTGAGCGTGCGCAGATCGGTGGGCTGGGCGTACTGGCGCTTGTCTTCGTCCATCAGCTCGGTGCGGCCCTCATAGACCAACCCGGCCAGATCGGTCACCCAGATGTTCTCGCGGCGCACACCCAGCTTGACGAGCAGACCAAGGCAGGCCAGCGCCGCAGCGCCTGCGCCCGAGGTCACAAGCTTGACGTCCTCGGCGCGCTTGCCCGCCACCTTGAGGCCATTGAGGATGGCGGCGCCGACGACAATCGCCGTGCCGTGCTGATCGTCATGGAACACGGGAATGTTCATGCGCTCACGCAGCTTGCGCTCGACGTAGAAGCAGTCGGGCGCCTTGATATCTTCGAGGTTGATGCCGCCAAAGGTCGGCTCCAGCGCAGCGATGATCTCAACCAGTTTTTCCGGGTCTTTTTCGTTGATCTCGATGTCGAAAACATCGATGCCCGAGAACTTCTTGAACAGGACGGCCTTGCCCTCCATCACAGGTTTGCTGGCCAGCGGTCCAATGTCGCCCAGGCCAAGGACGGCTGTGCCGTTGGTGACCACACCGACCAGGTTGCCGCGGCTGGTATACCGGAAGGCCGTGGCCGGATCTCTGACGATCTCTTCGCAGGGCGCAGCCACGCCGGGCGAATAGGCCAGCGACAGATCAAGCTGGTTGACCATCTGCTTGGTGGAAGCGATGGCAATCTTGCCGGGCTTGGGAAACTCGTGGTATTCGAGAGCAGCCTTGCGCAGCAGCGCGCGCTTGTCGACAGGGGGGACTTTGGGGGCTTCAGACATAGGAACTCCGGCGGTGGCGAGCAGCCGCGCGCCGGGTTCCGTCACTGGCTTGACGCAGCCGCTCGCATGAGCGCAAAGCAATTGTAGGCTGCGCGTTTTGCGCACTCGCCTGCCCCGATCGTTGCCGTGAAGCGAAGCACGCTTGCGCGCAATCCGCGCTGGCGCAGCGTCAGCTCCGTCCCCACGTCCGCAAGGGCTGCGGCAGCACAGCCAAAGTTTCAAACAAAATTAGCCCTCAGCGCTTATTGAATAAGCGCCATCAGCTATTTATATGATAGCAAATAGCCCGCGAGACAAGCCTCAGGCCGTCTCGGCCAGCGCATCCCCCAGCGCATTCACCAGGCGCTCGATCTCGGCCTTCTCGCTGATGAACGGCGGCGCCAGCTGGATGGTGTCGCCGCCGTAGCGCACGTAGAAGCCTTTCTTCCAGCACGCCATGGCAATCTCGTACGGGCGGCGCGCCGGCTCACCCGGCAGCGCGGCGATGGTGAAGCCCGCCGCCAGGCCGTAGTTGCGGATGTCGGCCACATGCTTGGCGCCTTTGAGGCTGTGGACTGCCTGCTCGAAGTGCGGCAGCAAGGCTTTCACACGGCCGGGCATGTCTTCCTTTTGCAGGATTTCGAGGGCGGCGAGGCCGGCAGCGCAGGCCACCGGGTGCGCCGAATAGGTGTAGCCGTGGGGGAACTCGACCAGGTATTCCGCGCCGCCCTGCGCCATGAAGGTGTCGTAGATGTCCTTGCTGGCCACCACGCCGCCCATAGGCTGGGCACCGTTGGTCACCTGTTTGGCGAAGTTGAGGATATCGGGCGTGACGCCAAAAGCCTCGGACCCTGTCCAGGTGCCGCAGCGGCCAAAGGCGGTGATGACTTCATCAAAGATCAGCAGGATATTGTTCTGCGTGCAGATCTCGCGGATGCGCTCCAGGTAGCCCTTGGGCGGTATCACCACGCCAGCCGAACCCGAGAAGGGCTCGACGATGACGGCAGCGATATTGCTCGCGTCGTGCAGGGCAATCACGTCGAGCAGTTTGTCCGCCAGTGCACGGCCACCTTCCTCCGCCATGCCTTTCTGGAAGGTGCCGGCAGGTGGCTGGGTGTGCGGCAGGTGGTCCGCCTCGATGCCCTGGCCAAACGTCTTGCGGTTGCCACCGATACCCCCCACCGAAATGCCACCAAAGTTCACGCCGTGGTAGCCCTTTTCGCGGCCGATGAGACGTGTCTTGGTGCCCTGGCCCTTGGCGCGCCAGTAGGCGCGGGCCATTTTCAGCGAGGTGTCGGCTGATTCCGAGCCCGAGCCGGTGAAGAAGACGTAGTCGAGGCCTGCGGGCGTGAGTTCCTTGATCTTGTTGGCCAGCGCGAACGAGGCCGGGTGGCCGAACTGGAAGGCCGGGGCATAGTCCAGGTTCAGCGCCGCCTTGCCCACGGCCTCGGCGATTTCACGCCGGCCGTGGCCCAGGCCGGTGCACCACAGGCCGGAGAGGCCGTCAAAAATCTTGCGGCCGTCGGTGTCGGTGTAGTAGGCCCCGCTGGCACTGGCCACCATGCGCGGTGCGGCTTTGAAGTTGCGGTTGGCGGTAAACGGCATCCAGTGCGCGTCGAGCCAGGCGGCGTCCATGCGCGGTGCGGCTTCAAGGGCCTGGTCGATAGGCACAAAACTCATGGCGGTCTCCAGAAGGACGGAACGATGCGCCATTGTTCTCGCGGGTGTTAATCTCTCAAATCAACAAATGTCACTGTTTACTTGAAGATTTATGCAAGTAATTCCCCCCGCCTCTTCGGCGCGGCCCCGCGCCATGCTGGGGCAATTGGCCGATATGGACCTGCGCTTGCTGCGGCTGTTCAAGAGCGTGGTCGAGTGCGGTGGGCTCGCCGCAGCCGAGCTCGAACTCAACATCGGCACCAGCACGGTCAGCCGCCACCTGAAAGATCTGGAAACCCGCCTCGGTTTGGGGCTGTGCCGGCGCGGCCGGGCCGGCTTTGCGCTGACGCTGGAAGGCCAGCGGGTGTACGACGAAACGCTGCGCCTGCTCGCTGGCGTGGACGCGTTTCGAAGCAGCATCGACGACATCCACCACCGCATGGGCGGGCAGCTCGACGTGGCGGTGTTCGACAAGACCGCCAGCAACCCGCAGGCGCATATCGATACGGCCATTGCCTTGTTCGCTGACCGCGCCCCCGAGGTGGCGCTGAACCTGCATGTGGGCGGCATGCCTGCCATCGAACGCGGGCTGATGGATGGGCGCTTTCAGGTGGGCATCCTGCCCACGCACCGCAGCTCGCAAAGCCTGGTCTACGAAACACTGTTTGGCGAAGACATGCGGCTCTACGCGGGCGCCAGCCACCCGCTGTTTGCCGCCGACCACGCCGCGCTGGATTGGGACGCCCTGCGCACCTGGCCCTTTGCCGGCCTGGGCTACCACTCGCCCAACATGGAGCTCGGCCACCGCGAGCGCCTGCCGCGCAAGGCGACGGGGTTTGACCAGGAGTCGATTGCCACGCTGATTCTCTCGGGCCGCTACCTGGGCTTTCTGCCCGACCACTACGCGGAAGCCTTTGAGCGGCGTGGGCACATGCGCGCGATTCGGCCCGAGCTGTTTTTCTACCGCTGCGAGTTCGTCAGCGTGCTGCGCCGCTCGCCCCCGCCCGCGCGCGCCGCACAAGCGTTTGCGCAGTGCCTGCGCGACGCCCACGGCCCTCAGGCATAGCGCACAGCGGCGGGGCGCTTGCCGACTTCGCAGCAGCGGCGGACAATCGCCAGACCCGCCACGGTTCAAGGAGTTTCCCCATGTCCAGCCTCAACGCCATTGCCTCCTCCGGTCTTTCCGCCGCCCGGATGCGGCTGGACGCCTCGGCCGGCAACGTGGCCAACATGAACACGCCCGGCTACCGCGCCCAGCGTGTCGTGCAACAGGCCGCTCCCGAGGGCGGCGTCGATGCCAGCGTTCAGCGCGCCAATGCGGAAGGTGTCTCGCTGGAGCAAGAAGTCGTGGACCAGCTCGCCGCCAAACAGGATTTCATGGCCAACGTACAGACCCTGCGCACCGCAGACGCGGTGATGGGCGCACTCCTCGACGTTCAGGCCTGACCAGCCCTTCCCGCGGGCGCCAAGCGCGCTATTGACCAGCGATCCAACGCAGCGGCTGCGCGCTTGGCGGCGCGTTTCTGCGCCTTCCGTCACGCTCTCTTGGGATGGGGCAGCGAAAAAGCGCCAAAACCCCACCCCCGTTGCTATCATGGCCGCCACCCTTTTTGCCCACCCACGGGAGCAGCACATGGCCCTTATGGATTTCATCAAGAAACAGTTCATCGATGTCATCGAATGGACCGAGGACGGCGACGGCACGCTGGCCTGGCGCTTTCCGATGCGGGACATGGAGATCCAGAACGGCGGCGTGCTGGTGGTGCGCGAATCGCAAATGGCGGTTTTCGTCAACGAAGGCCAGGTGGCCGACGTGTTTGGCGCTGGCACGCACAAGCTGACCACGCAGACGCTGCCGCTGCTGACCAACCTGAAGAACTGGGACAAATTGTTCCAGTCGCCCTTCAAGAGCGACGTCTACTTCTTCAGCACGCGCCAGCAGATCGACCAGAAATGGGGCACGCCCCAACCCATCACCATCCGCGACAAGGATTTTGGCGCGGTGCGGCTGCGCGCGTTTGGCAACTACGCCTACCGCATCGCCGACCCCAAGGCGTTCTATACCGAAATCTCGGGCACCCGCGCGGTCTACCCGGTGGGCGACCTCGAAGGGCAGTTGCGCGGCCTGGTGCTGCAAAACATCAGCAACGCCATTGCCGCCAGCGGCGTGCCGTTCCTGGACCTGGCCGCCAACCAGGTCATGTTTGCCGACGCACTGACCAAGGAGCTGACGCCCGCCTTTGAAAGGCTCGGTCTCAAGCTCGAGAGCCTGACGGTGCAGAACCTCTCGCTCCCCGAAGAGCTGCAAAAAATCCTGGACCAGAAAATCGGCATGGGCATGGTCGGCAACGACATGGGCAAGTTCATGCAGTACCAGACGGCGCAAGCCATCCCCAAGTTTGCCGAGGGAGCCGGCAGCGGTGGCGGCGGCATTGCCGGCGACGCCATGGGCCTGGGCGCCGGCGTGGCGCTCGGCCAGGTGATGGCGCAGAACCTTGCTGCCGGCCTGCAGGGCAGCGGCAATGCGCCCCAGCCGCACGCGGCCGCTGCGGCAGAAGCACCCGCAGTGGGCGTCAAGCCCGAAGACGTGATGGCGACGCTGGAAAAGCTCGGCGAACTCAAGTCCAAGGGCATCCTGACGCAGGAAGAATTCGACAGCAAGAAGGCCGAGCTGTTGAAGAAATTGGTCTGATTGCTATTTATTAAATAGCTGCTAGCGCATACTGCATATGCGCTAGAGGCCAAAAACACCTGAAATTTATCGCGGATGGCCACCGAACCCACACCGCCCACCCAGCGCGCCTACCGCGCGCCCTGCCCTGGCTGCGGCGCGCCGGTGGAGTTCAAGAGCGCGCAGTCAAGCTACGCCGTCTGCCCGTATTGCCAGAGCACGGTGGTGCGCAATGGCGAGGTGCTGTCCCGCATCGGCAAGATGGCCGAGCTGTTCGACGACCACAGCCCGCTGCAGCTCATGGCCAGCGGGCGCATCGTGCTCGATGGCAAAGAGCAGCCCTTCACGCTGATCGGCCGGCTGCAGTACAAGAGCGCCGCCGGCGTCTGGACCGAGTGGACCGCCTTCCTGCAAGACGGCGAGCTGGCCACCCTCTCGGAAGACAACGGCGCCTATGTCTTCACCCGCTCCGCCAGCGTGCAGCAGGCGCTGCCCGACGTGGCCGCGCTGCGCCCGGGCGCCAGCGTCAGCCTCGATGGCAAGGCCTACAGCGTCGCCTACACCGGCCAGGCGCAGCTCATCGCCGCCGAGGGCGAGCTGCCCAAGTTGCCGCCGCTCGGCCAACTGTTCGACCTGATCGAGCTGCGCAGCAGCGACGGCGAGGTGCTCTCCATCGACACCAGCCGCCAGCCGCCCGCGGTGGACCGGGGCCGCGCCGTGCTGCTCGACGACCTGAAGCTCCAGGGCCTCAAGGACGAATCGGTCAAGGAGGAAAAAGGGCGCCAGTTCAACTGCCCCCATTGCGGCTCGCCGGTGCAGGTGCAACTGAGCACCAGCAAGAGCATCACCTGCCCCTCGTGCAAAAGCCTCATTTCGCTGGACAGCGGCGTCGGCGCCGAGCTCAGCTTTGCCGAGCAGGACGAGCCCGTGCGCCCCATCATCCCGCTGGGCGCCAAGGGCCAGTTGCAAGGCGTGCACTGGCAGGTGGTGGGCTTTCAGCACCGCATGGGGCAGGAGCCGGGCGATGATGAACAGTTCGGCTGGAGCGAGTACCTGCTCTACAACCAGAAGCGCGGTTTCTCTTTTCTGGTGGACAGCAGCGACGGCTGGAGCCTGGTCAGCCCGACCACCGGCGCCCCGCAGATGGTGCAAAACGGCCGTAGCGCCAGTTACCTGGGCACCACCTACCAATTGCAGTCGGCCTACGAGGCCGAAACCACCTACGTGCTGGGCGAGTTCTATTGGAAAGTCGAGCGCGGCCAGCGCACCAGCAACCGCGATTTCGCCAGCAGCAAAGGCCTGTTGTCGCTGGAAAAAACGCCCAGCGAAGTGACCTGGTCGGCCGGCGACAAACTGGCAAGCGATACGGTGGCAGAAGCCTTTGGCCTCAAGGACAAGGCCGATCTGCTCAAGCGAGACGACCCCGGCCCGTTCGTGGCGGCCAAAAGCATAGGCTGCGGTACGCTGTTCATCATCGCCATCGTGGTCATCATCCTGCTCGTGCTGATGTCGAACTGCTCGGGTTCACCCAGCGGCGGCGGCTATCGCAGCTCAGGCGGCTCGTACGGCGGCTTTTCCACCGGCGGCGGACACAAATAATTCGGTTTCTCAATCAATCGAGTACGCGAAGGCGAAGCGCAGACAGTACAGGCGTACTGGCGAAGCGAAGCCGACAAAGTAATCGTTTGATTTAGAAATCGAACAACCCCAGCGAAGGAGATCACACCATGCCCGCAATCGAATGGCTTCGGCCCGCAGCCATCCTTGGCTCCATCCTCTACGCGCTGATTGGCGTCGTCATCTTCTGGCTGTGCTTCGTCATCGTCGACAAGATCACGCCCTACGACCTGTGGCGCGAAATCGTCGAAAAGCAGAACCGCGCACTGGGCATGGTGGTGGCGGCCATGTGCCTGGGCATCAGCATCATCGTGGCCGCTGCGATCCACTGATTCCATTTCTCAATCAAACGATTACTTTGTCGGCTTCGCCTTCGCGTACTCGATTGATTGAGAAACCGAATGAGCGCCTGCGCCGCCCGCAGGCCCGTTGCGGCCTGGCCTGGGCCGACACCGGGCGATTGAACGGTGCCCGCGCCCACGCGGGAGAAAATACGGCCTCTTGCCAAACGACAGATCGGCCCTCTTCTCCATGCGCGTCAATTACATCGAACCCGCCATCATGCTGGCCACCATCTTGCGGTGGCTTCTCCTGGCCAGCATCACCGGGGCGATCGTGGGAACCGGGGTCAGCTTCTTTCTGCAGGCGCTTTTTTTCCTCTCGGAGCACACCGCCCACGTCTCGCTGTGGACACAGATGGCGCTGCTGCCGCTGGCGGGCATCTTGAACGGGCTGCTCCTGCACTACGGCTACCGGGAGCCCGGCAGCTACGCGCGCGATTCGGTCATCAGCGCCATCCACCTGCGCTCGGGCGCCATGTCGCACAAGACGATCCTCATCAAGCCCCTGGCGGCGCTGATCACGCTGGCGCTCGGCGGCTCAGCCGGCAAGGAGGGGCCGTGCTCGCACATCGGCGGCACGCTGGCCTCGTGGTTTGGCCAGCGGATGCGGCTCGACCCCGAGATGCAAAAACGCCTGGTCGCCTGCGGCGTGAGCGCCGGCTTTGCCGCCGTGTTCGGCACACCGCTGGCCGGCGCCATCTACGGCATTGAAATGCTGGTCATCGGGCGCGTGCGCCACGACTTCATCTTCCCGGCCGTAATCGCCGCCATCACGGCGTTCGAGGTGGGGAAGTATTGGGGCATGGCGTACGACTACTTCCCGGTCGTCACCTCGTCGGATTTCTCTTCCTTTCTGGCAATCCGCATCACGCTCATCGGCATCCTCTGCGGGCTGGTGTCCTGGTTGTTTATTGAGTTGCTGAACCGCACCCGCTACGGGTTCATCGCGCTGCAACGGCGCTTTCACATCTGGCAGCCCCTTATGCCGTTGATCGGCGGGCTGGTGCTGGCGGCGCTGATTCTGGTGATTCCCACCGACTACCTGGGCCTGAGCCTGCCGCTAATGAACGATGCGCTGCAGGGCAAGGACATCGCCTTCTGGGGCTTTCTGTGGAAGTCGCTGCTGGTCGCCATCACGCTGGGCTCGGGGTTTTACGGCGGCATCGTCACCCCGCAGTTCGTCATTGGCGCCATGGCGGGCAGCGCCTTTGCCCATCTGCTGGGCGTCAACCCAGCGCTGGGCGCCGCCGTGGGCATGGTGGCCGTGGTGGCCGCCGCGTCCAACACGCCCATCGCCGCCGTGCTGATGGGCTTCGAGCTGTTCGGCAACTCCGCCGGGCCGTACTTCGCCACTGCCTGCGTCACGGCTTACATCGTGGTCGGCCACCGCAGCGTGTACTCGGGCCAGCTGCTGGGCTACTCCAAATCGCTCTGGGTGCGCTCCACCCCGGACGCGCCGCTGGAGCCCGGAAAAATCCACATCTCCTACAGCCTGCTGCGCCGGCTGGGTTACTTCCGCAGCAACCGGTGGCGCAGGTAGGGCGCGGCGTTCTGCATCGCCATATTTTTCAACCCATAGACCGTTTGCGCTTATAAACAGGCGATATAAAGCTATGAAAACTGTAGTGCAACAATTCTCTGACGCTGTCGGCGGCTTCCCTGTGCCATGACACAGGCCAGCACATCCGCCGCGCAGAGGCCCACGGCCCGCAGCCCCCGCCCGATCGACATCGCCCTTCTCGCCAGCGTCTTCATCGTCGCGGCCTGCGGGCTGCTCTACGAGCTGGCAGCGGGGGCGCTCGCGTCGTACCTGCTGGGCGACTCGGTGCTGCAGTTTTCGACCATCATCGGCACCTATATGTTCGCCATGGGCGTGGGCTCGTGGCTGTCGCGCTATTTCGAGCGCCAGTTGCCGGCGCATTTCCTGCGCATTGAGTTGATGGTGGCGCTGGTGGGCGGCTCGCTGCCAGCGGCGCTGTTCCTGGCGAATGCGTACACACCGGGGTCATTCCACTTCCTGCTCTACGGCCTGGTGCTGGTGGTGGGGATGCTCGTCGGGCTGGAGATTCCGCTGGTCATGCGCATCCTGAAGCGCAACGTGGCGCTCAAGGATCTGGTCTCGCAGGTGCTGACCTTCGACTACCTGGGCGCGCTGGCGGTGTCGCTGGCGTTCCCTATTTTTCTGGTACCCCATTTGGGGCTGATTCGCACCGGCCTGCTGTTTGGCCTGCTCAACGCGCTGGTGGCGGTGTGGGCGCTGTGGCTGTTTCGCTGGGAACTGCGGCGCTTTCGCACGCATGCCCTGGCCTGCGCCGGCGTGATCGCACTGCTGGCCGCGGGCCTGTGGGGGTCCGAGCAGATCACGCACTTTGCCGAGGACAAGTTCTACCAGGACCGCATTGTCTTTGCCGTGCAGTCACCCTACCAGCGCATCGTGGTGACCAACGGCAAGCTGGGCCACCGGCTGTTTCTGAACGGCAATTTGCAGTTCGCCGAGCACGACGAGTACCGCTACCACGAGGCCCTGGTGCACCCGGCCATGTCCGCGCAGGGCGCACCCAAACGCGTGGTGGTGCTGGGCGGGGGCGACGGCATGGCGGTGCGTGAGATCCTTAAATACCCGTCGGTGGAATCGGTCACGCTGGTCGAGCTGGACCCGGCGATGACGAAGCTCTTCACCGACAACCCCACGCTGGCCGGGTTGAACCACCATTCGCTGTCGGACCCGCGCGTGCATATCGTCAACGAAGATGCTTTTCAGTGGCTGCAGCAGGGTGTGGATTCGCCGCCGGGCCGCCCCAAGGCGAATCGCACCCCCTCGGGGGGCAGCGAACCACGCGCAGCGGGGAGCGTGGGGGCCGACAGTTTCTTCGACGTGATGGTGGTGGATTTCCCCGACCCGACCAACTTCGCCATCGGCAAGCTCTACACCAACAGCTTTTATGCGCTGCTGGAAAAGCACCTGTCGGCCAGCGGCTACGCCGTCATCCAGACCACCTCGCCGCTGGTGGCGCGGCAGAGTTTCTGGACGGTGGTGCAGACGGTGGAATCGGTCGGCCTCATCGCCACGCCGTACCACGTGCATGTGCCCAGTTTTGGCGAATGGGGCTTTACGCTGGCCAGCCACCGGCCCTGGCGCATGCCCACCACGCTGCCGCCCGGCATGCGGTTTTTGTCCATCCCCACGGTGCCGCTGATGTTCGACTTTCCGCTCGACATGGCGCGCGTGCCGGCCGAGGTGAACCGCTTGTCGAACCAGGTGCTGGTGAACACCTACGAGCGCGAGTGGGGCGTAGTCGCTACGCATTGAGCCGCCATGCAACGCCGCACGTTTCTCACCGCTGCCGCCACTGCGGCCACGGCCGTGCTGTCGCCCGGCTGCTCGCAGGCGCCTGCGCCACTCGTCGGCGGCTTTGCCGGCATTGACATGGCGCGCGGCCATGCGCTGCGCGACCTGTTGGCGCGCGGCAGCCTGCCGGCGCCGGCTGTGCAGCGCCGCACCCGCGTGCTGATTGCCGGCGGCGGCATCGCCGGGCTGGCCGCTGCGCGCGCGCTGCGGCTGGCGGGGGTGAACGACTTTGCCCTGCTGGAGCTCGAAGACAGCGCCGGCGGCAACAGCCGCGCCGGCAGCGTGCTCGGGCGTGCCTGCCCGCACGGCGCGCACTACCTGCCCGTGCCCGGCGACAGCGCGCCCGAGGTGCAAAACCTGCTCGAAGAACTCGGCCTGCGCCAGCGCGTGGCCGGGCGCTGGCGCTACGACGAATTCACGCTCTGCCACAGCCCGCAAGAGCGCCTGTACTGGCAGGGCCACTGGCACGCCGGCCTGCTGCCGGTGGACGGCGTGGCACCGCGCACACTGGCCCAGTACCGGCTGTTTGCACAGCGCATCCGCACGCTCTCGCGCGCTGCGGCGTTTGCCATGCCCACCTTTTCCGATTGGGGCGAAAACAAGGCTGTAGCGCCCATTGCACTTGCGCTGGATGCTATTACTTTTGATACGTGGCTGGGGGGCGAGGGCCTGGACGACCCGCACCTGCGCTGGTACCTCAACTACTGCTGCCGCGACGACTACGGCGCCGGCAGCGCCAGCGTATCGGCCTGGGCCGGCATCCACTACTTCGCCAGCCGGCACGGCTTTGCGGCGCCGGGCGAGGGTGGCGAGGGCGCCGCAGACGACGACAGCGATGGCCTGCTCACCTGGCCCGAAGGCAATGGCTTCCTGGTGCGCAAGCTGGCCGAGCCCCTGGCGCCGGGCCAGCAACTGCGCACGGGCCACAGCGTGCTCCGCATCGCCGAGCAGCGCCATGGCGTGCAGGTCGATGCGCTGGAGCACGCCAGCGGCCAGGTGGTGCGCTGGCAGGCCGACCAGTGCGTGGTGGCGCTGCCGGTGTTCATCGCGGCGCGCGTGGTGCAGAACCCGCCGCAGTTCCTGCGCGCCGCCGCCGCGCAATTGGCCTGGGCGCCCTGGGTGGTGACCAACATTGCCACCAACGCGCCGCTCACCGACCGCCCCGGCGCCGCCCCGGCCTGGGACAACGTGCTCTACACCGAGGCCACGCCGGGCGGGCTCGGCTACGTGGACGCCGGCCACCAGCGGCTCGGCCTGGGCGAGCTGCTCACCGCGCCCACCGTGCTCACTTACTACGAGGCGCTGGGCGACGTGCCGGGCGCCCGCGCGCAGCTGGCACGCGCGCCCTGGCAGCACTGGGCCGAGGCGGCTGTAGCCGGGCTCTGCGGCCCACACCCGGATTTGCGCGAGCGCGTGGAGCGCGTCGAAGTCACGCGCTACGGCCACGCCATGGCGATCCCGCGCCCTGGCGGGCTCAAAACTTTAAGCAAAATTGGCACGCAGGGCAATGTGGACAAGCGCATGCAGCTATCGAATGGAGAGCGCCAGCGCCCCTTGCCGACGCCTGCCACCGCACGCCTGGCGTTTGCCCACGCCGATTGGTCGGGCTATTCGGTGTTCGAGGAAGCGTTCACCCGCGGGCACGGCGCGGGGCTGCGGGCGGCGGCCGGCTGAACAAAAACAGACCAGCGAACAGGCGAACCAGCGGTTTATCCGCCCCACTCCCACCACACGCCGGCGCACAGCGCCACGCCCACCGCATACAGCACCCAGGTCTGCGAGACCGCATAGGGATACAGCATCAGCCCCCAACTCAGCCAGCGCAGGTTGCGCTGCTGCGAGCGCTTGCCACGCCAGTAGGCCGCCATGCCAATGGTGCCAAACAGGATCGCCCCCACGATGTAGGCGGGGCTGGGCAGTTCCAGACCCAGGGATTGCAGGGCAGAGAGGGTTTCCATGGCACAGAGGTCGAGCGGTAGCCGCGCACTATCCCACACTGCGGCCAGGCACACCCTGCGGCCCGACCGAGCGTGCGGTGGCTGTCGTGCAGGCGGCACGCAGCGGGCGTGGCGAGGGTTAGCATGGTCTCTTTTGCAGAGGCTTCCCATGTCCGACACTTTTACCGCCCTGGTCATCGAAGAGCACGAGGGCAAGGCGCGCAGCGTTTTCCAGCAACTCACCCTGGCCGACCTGCCCGATGACGACGTGCTGGTCGAGGTGCAGTACTCGGCCCTGAACTACAAGGACGGTCTGGCGCTGTCCGGCAACCGCAACAAGGTCGCGCGCAGCCTGCCCATGGTGGGCGGCATCGACCTGGCGGGCACGGTGGTCGAGTCGCGTTCGCCTCTGTGGAAGGCGGGCGACCGGGTGGTGCTCAACGGCTTTGGCCTGTCCGAGACGCACTGGGGTGGGTTCACGCGCTTCCAACGCGTCAAGGCCGAATGGCTGGTGCGCCTGCCGGACGCCTTTACGCCGCTGCAGGCCATGGCCATCGGCACGGCCGGCTACACCGCCGCGCTGTGCGTGGATATGCTCGAGCGCTGGGGCCACGCCCAACCTGGCAAGGGTCAGGTGCTGGTGACGGGCGCCGCCGGCGGCGTGGGATCGGTGGCGGTCAGCCTGCTGGCCAAGCGCGGCTACCACGTCACGGCCTCTACCGGCCGGCCCGACACGCACGACTACCTTCGCGGCCTGGGTGCCAGCGCCTTCATCGACCGCGCCAGCCTGCAAGGCCCGGTGCGCCCGCTGCAGCGCGAGACCTGGGCCGGCGCGGTGGATTCGGTGGGCAGCACCACGCTGGCCAATGTGCTGGCGCAAATGGAATACGGCGCGGGGGCTGCCGCCTGCGGCTTGGCTGGCGGCATGGACCTGCCGGCCACGGTGCTGCCGCACATCCTGCGCAGCGTGGCGCTGCTGGGGGTCGATTCGGTGATGGCGCCCATGCCAGCGCGCCACTCGGCCTGGCAGCGTTTGGCGCGCGATCTGGACCTGAAGCATCTGGACGCCATCACCACCGTCGAGCCCATGAGCCGCTTGCCCGAATTGGCCGGCGCCATTCTGGCGGGGCAGGTGCGCGGGCGCGTGGTGATCGACGTGGCGCGCTGAGCGCTGCTCAGCGCTGTGCCGCGGCGATCCAGCGCAAGCCCGTGCCGGAACTGTAGTAATAGTCCCCTTGCGGACTGATGGCGAGGGCGCGGGACGCTGCCGGATCCGTGAAATAGCGCCACCCATAGCCCGGCGCATCGCTGGGGGCGCTGTGGACGACCGCCTGCATGCCTTGGCCATCCCCGTCTGTGGTGCGCATGTCCGTGGCCGGCTGGCGGTCGTGTTTCCGGTGGTGTTGGTGATCTCCGGCCAGAAGCGGGGGGCTGATGGCGGCGGTCAGCAGAGCGATCGAGGCGAGAAGTGTGGTCCGTTGCATGGTGGTCTCCTTTGCGTAGGTGCCCAGTCCTTGGCGACTGTGGACCCAGTCTGCGCCGGCCCCCATGAATCGCTGCTGAACGGCCTGTTGTGCTGCCGTTCATGCAAATCTCTGCGGCGCTCATTCCGTTTCTCAATCAATCGAGTACGCGAAGGTGAAGCGCAGACAGTACAGGCGTACGACAAGCGAAGCCGACAAAGTAATCGTTTGATTTAGAAATGGAATCAGGAGGCGGCGAACCGCCCCAGCCCCAGCTCCACCAAGCCTGCGGGGCGGCGCAGCAGAAACAGGGCTTCCAGCCCCCTGCGCTGCGCCAGGGCAAGGCCTTCGCCCGGGCCGGCCACCAGCAGGGCGGTGGCCCAGGCGTCCGCCTCCATGCAGGTGCGTGCCAGCACGGTGACCGAGGCGACGGCGTTGTTCACCGGCGCGGCGCGGCGTGCGTCCATGGTGTGCGCGAGGTGCGCGTCGCCGACTTTCAGGTAGTGCCGGTAGTCGCCCGAGGTGGCCACGGCCAGGTCTTCGAGCTCGATGACGCCGCGCGCCGCGCGGCGTCCAACGTCAGGAGATTCGAGCGCCACGGCCCAGGGCACGCCACTGGCCTGGCCGCCCACGGCGCGCAGCTCGCCATCGAGCGCCGCGAGCGCATGGCGCACGCCATGCTGCTGCAGCACGGCGGCCATGCGGTCCACCGCATAGCCCTTGGCAATGCCGCACAGATCGAGCTGCACGGGGGCGCGCTTGCGGACGCGGCCTGCGGGGCGGTCGAGCTCCAGGCCCTTGTGCATCGGGATGGGCACGGCCTGGCGCGCGGCCTGGATCGCCGCGGCGTCAGGCGCGTCGCGTACCGCGCCAAAACCCCAGGCATCGACCAGCGCGCCGACGCAGGGGTCAAACGCGCCAGCGCTTTGGCGGTGGATGTCCATGGCGCAGGCCAGCACCTCCAGCATTTCAGGCGGCAGGTCCACCCAGGTGTCCACGGGTGCGCGGTTCAGGCGCACCAGATCGCTCTCCGGCTTCCAGGGCGACATCTGCGTGTCCACCTGCTGCACCGCAAAGGCCAGGTCTTGGCGCAGGGCCTCCTGGTTCACAGCACCATCGGCGTCCACGCTGGCGGACCAGCGCGTTCCCATGGTCGGGCCGTGCAGCGCAATCCGCGTGCAGGGCGCGGCAGTCTCAGAAGACGTCTTCGGCATAGCGCTCTTTGGCCTTGAGCTGCGCCACGCTCAGCTTCAGTGGCGCCAGGATGGCATCCACCGCCTCGGCCACGCCCTTGGCCATGGCGCGGCTGCCGCAGACGCGCACCAGGGCGCCCTGGGCCAGCAGTGCGCGCAGGCGCTCGGCGTCGCGGCGCAGGGCGTCCTGCACATAACCGCCGCCCTCGGGCACGCGCGAGAACACCGTCTGCACACTCGCCAGCCGCCCTTCACCCAGCCATTGCCCGATCTCGGTGCCAAAGTAAAAGTCCTGCGCCGGGTCGCGCCCCCCAAAGTACAGGTGCATGGGGGTGTGCCGGTCGTTGCGGCGGATGAAGCCAGCCAGGGGCGCCACCCCCGTGCCCGCCCCGATCAATAGCACGGGCCGGCGCGTGCGCGGCAGCGCAAAGCCGGGGTTGGAGCGAATGAAGGCGGCAATGCTGTCCCCCCTCTGCAAGCCCAGCAAATGCGTGGAGCACAGCCCCCCCGGCAGCAGGCGCACGCAGATTTCCAGAAACCCGTCCTTCCAGCCCGACGCCAGCGAGTAAAAGCGCGGCACGGCCGAACCCGGCGGCACGATGCCCACCAGATCGCCCGCCGCAAAGTGCGCCAGGCCATGGCCCCGAAGTGCCCCCCCGCCCTGCGCGGGCCAGGCAAAGCGCAGGATCGCCGTGGGTTCGTCGCTGTGCTCGCGGTAGTTCTGGCGCGCCACGAGCGTGAGCGCGGTGGTGGGCGGCACGCGCGGCACATAGTCGAGCACCAGGGGCTCACCCAGTGCGCGCGCCAGGGCGTCGCCCCAGCGCGCGAACTGCTGGGCCGATTGCTGGTGGATGCATTCGAGCGGCAGCAGCGCGGGCCAACCCTGTGCACGCAGCGTTTTCTCCAGCGCCTCGGCAAAGGCGCAGAAGGCCGGGTACTGGCGGTCGCCAAAGCCCAGCACCGTCACGGGCACGGCGCTGGCACTGAGCTTTGCCATGCGCTCCAGCGCGTCTTTGGCGTGTGCCGGGGCCTGGCCCTCGCCATAGGTGGCGGCGAGCACGAAGACCTGCCGCGTGGCGGGCGTGGTCTGGAAATGCTCCAAAGCGCTGGTGTGCACGCGGTGGCCGCTCTGGGCCAGCGCATCCTGCAGCGCCTGGGCAAATCCCCACGTGCTGCCGCCTTCGCTGGCGACGAAAATGAGCACGTCGGCGCGCGCCAGCGGGCTGTTGTCGGTGATGTGCGGCGCCTGGCGGCGCGCCTGCCACCACATGACCACGCCCGACCACCAGAACAGCAGCACGCTGGCGCCCACGAGGGCGAGCACCACGGCCCAGGGCCAGGCCCCTTCGCCGGTGTGCAGCACCAGCGCCCAGTCGTAGAGGCGCTGCGCCAGGGTAAGGTCTTGCCAGGCCAGCGTCTGCCCTGAATAGCGATCGATCCAGCCTTCGCCCTGACGGGTGGCGACCGTCCAAGTGTCTTGCGGGTCGGCTGCGTCCGGGAAATTCAGTTTGCGCAAATCTCGCACAGCGAGGCTTTGCAGCATAGGAAGCTGCGCCCCAGGCAGTGCTTGCAGAGCGGTCTGTCCGGTGGTGACAGAAATCACATCCGGCTCGGTCCCGGCATCCAGCGCCACCAATCCCAGGGTCGAGGCGCTCATCGTCAGCGCGGTGAGGGAGGTCAGGCACAGCACCGCCAGCACCACCCGGCCCGCCACCACGTGGATGCGCTGCGCCAGCGAGCCCCGCACCCGCGCGGCCAGGCGCCGCCAGCCGCCCATGCGGCGCAGCAGCAGCACCAGGGCCGAGACGCAGATCAAGGCCATGGCCAGCGCAATGCCCGCCGCGCCCCAGCGCCCGGCGTCGCCCAGGAGCAGCGAGCGGTGCAGGTTCTTCACCCAGCGCGGCAGCGCCGAAGGCTCCCAGGCGCCCAGCACCTTGCCATCTGCCGCATCCACGTAGTGCGCCTGCGCCTGGTCGCCGACAAAGCCGAACACCACGATGGCGCCCGAGGGCAGGTGGCGGATTTCTTCTGCGCCCGGGACGGTGCGTGCCACGCGCTCCACCAGCGTCGCTACCGACAGGTCGCCCGGTGCCGCAGGTGCCTGCCACGATTGCTGCACCGGGTCGAACGCCAGAAGGGCGCCGCTAAGGCCCAGCACCAGCGCCAGAGTACCCGCCGTCAAACCCAGCCAGCGGTGAATGGCTTTCCAACCCATGCGCACGCCCTTTACTGCAGTTGGAAGGTCAGCGACTGGAGGTACTGCTTGCCAGCCTGTGGCTTGCCGGCGTTGCCGGTCGTCAGCGGTACGCGGATTTCCGACGGGCTGTCGCGCATGTCTTCCACGGCAGCATCGATGTGGATTTCATAGCCCGCGTCAATCAGGGCATCGGCCAGGTTGGCCGTCACCTTGAGCGTGCGCCCCGCGCCCACGCTGGCACCGGTGACGCCGTTCAGGCGCTTGGCGTCACCGCTGGAGAGCCGGTTCCAGTCGGACAGGTGCTTGTAGTACTTGGCCTTGCCGCCAGCCACCCACAGCGTGCCGGCATACGCCCCTTTGGCGTCGGTCAGGTAGGCGGCCAGGTAGGCACCGTCGCCGCCGTAGTTTTTGAGCTGGGCGGTCAGCGTGACCTGGCGGCTGTGCGCCAGGGCGGGAACGGCCAGCGCACAGGCGGCGGCCAAGGTGGTCAAAAGAGGTTTGGACATCGTGATGCTCCAGTGGGTGGTTACTCGATCTGGCCGCGCGGGGCGGTACCAGGGGTGAACAGTGGCGAAGGCGCATCAGCGCCACCCGATTGCGGCGCTGCATGGTCGCGATCGCGATCGCGGTTGCGCTCGTGGGAACGCTGGCGATCCCCTTGCTTCATCTTCAACACCTTCAGGGTTTCCGGGTCGATCTTGGCCTTGAAGCTGCGGCCTTGGGCGTCCGTGCCGTGAATTTCGTAGCAGCCATCGTCGATTTTGAGTCGCTGAATCTGCCAGCCCTGCTGGGCCGCCATCTGGCGCACGGCCTCGCGCGACTGCCAGCGGTTGACCGGCGCATCGCAGTCGTCATCGGCCAAGGTCGGCAGGGCGACCAGGCCCAGGGCCAGGGCCAGCAGCCCACAACGGAAACGGGGATGGGCGCGCATGGCAATACTCCTGGTGCAGAGGGTTGGGGTTGGCAGACTGCATGCTTGCCGCACCTGCCGGTCGGTACATTTCATTGTGGGCGGCTGTGGCCGTTCGCTTGTTGATGCAGCGCATTCTGGAGAACCCACCTTGAACGCATGCTGAAAGACGCATTCATCCTCCGTTCATCGCCCCAAGGGTAAAAACCGGCCCATGGCCTCCTGCACCACGCAACCCTTTCGCCGCCTGATGCTGCACAGCCTGGCCCTGTGTCTGCTCGGCGCCGGGCCGGTGCTGCACGCCGATGAGCGTGAGCATGGTGACCATGAGCTGGCGCGCCAGGCGCTCGAACAAGGCCGGGTGCTGCCTTTGCGGGCCGTGTTGGAAAAAATCGAACGCGATTACCAGGGCCAGGCGCTCAAGGTAGAGTTCGAGCAGGACGGCGGCCGCTTCCTCTACGAAATCCGATTGCTGCAGAACGATGGCCGCATCGTCAAGCTCAAGGTCGATGCCGTCGATGGCAAGGTGCTGGAGATCCAGCGCAAGGACCACGGAAAGGACAGGGATGCGCATCCTCGTCGTTGAAGATGAACCCACGCTGTGCGACCAACTGGTGCGCGCCATCACGGCCGCAGGGCACACGGTGGAAAGTGCCAGCGACGGCGTCAACGCCCATTACCTGGGCGACGTAGAGGATTTCGACGCCGTGGTGCTGGACCTGGGCCTGCCCGCACTCGATGGCTTGTCGGTGCTGCGCCGCTGGCGTGCGGCGGGGCGCACCATGCCGGTCCTTATCCTCACGGCGCGCAGCGCCTGGCATGAAAAAGTGGCCGGCATGGATGCCGGCGCGGACGACTACCTGGCCAAACCTTTTCACATGGAGGAGTTGCTGGCGCGCCTGCGGGCCCTGCTGCGGCGACTGGGTGAGCACACCAGCGCGCAATGGCAATGCGGGGCCATCTTGCTCGACACACGCCAGGCCCGCGTGCTGGTGGACGGCCTGCCCCTGCAACTGACCAGCCATGAATTCAAGCTGCTGTCGCTGCTCATGCAGCGCAAGGGCGAAGTGCTTTCGCGCACCGAACTGTCCGAGCACCTCTACCCGCAAGACGCCGACCGCGATTCCAACACCATCGAAGTCTTCGTCGGCCGCCTGCGCAAGAAGCTGCCCGCCGGCAGCATCGAAACCGTGCGGGGCCTGGGCTACCGCTTGGTTGACGTGGGCCACGCGGTGTGAGAACGGGCTCGCTGCGCCTGCGCCTGCTGGCCGGCACGCTGGCCTGGATGCTGCTGGCCATTGTCCTGGTGGGCTGGGGCCTGCGCGGCCTGTTTCAGGACCACGTCACCCAACAATTGCAGGCGCAGTTGGTGATGCAGCTCGACCATTTGAGCGCTTCCGTCGATTGGGTCCCACCCGGCCACGTCACGATCAGCCCCATGGCAGCAGACCCACGCCTGGCACAGCCCTTGTCGGGCCTGTACTGGCAGATTGACCGGCTGGGCGCGGCACCCCAGGCGGGCGTGGCGCGCTCGCGCTCGCTGTGGGACCAGGTGCTGCGCTTGCCCGATGCGCCAGCGTCCTACCCGGCTGGCGGCTACAGCGTTCTGCCACTGCAGGACGCCCAGGGCCACGCCTTGCTGGCCGTGGCACGCACCCTGCAACTGCCCGAGGACGATGCGCCACTGCTGCGCCTGGTGGTGGCGGGCGACAAAGCCCTGCTGGCCGAACCCCTGCAGCGCTTCACCCGCATGCTGCTCATCGCCCTGGGCCTGCTGGCGCTGGGCCTGGCGCTTGCCGTGGCGGTGCAATTGCAATTGGCACTGCGGCCGCTGCAGCTCCTGCGCGCGCGCCTGGCCGCCGTGCGCAGCGGCGCCGCCGGGCAGCTCGAAGGCAGCTTTCCCCAAGAGCTGCAGCCGCTGGTCAACGAATTCAACCACGTGCTGCGCGAGAACGCCGACATGGTGCAGCGCGCCCGCACCCAGGCCGGCAACCTGGCCCATGCCGTGCACACGCCGCTGTCCATCCTGGCCAATGCCGCCGCGCAAGAACGCAGCCCGCTGGCGCTGCTGGTGCAAGAGCAGGTGGCCAGCGCACGCCGCCAGGTCGATTACCACCTGGCCCGTGCGCGCGCCGCCGCCGCCGTACGCGCCACCGGCCTGCGCACCCCGGTGCTGCCGCCGCTACGCGCGCTGCTGCGCACCATGCAGCGCCTGCATACGGAGCGGCATCTAGCGTTTGAACTCGCGCCCCAGGCGCAGGACGGGGCCTTTCGCGGCGAGGAGCAGGACCTGTACGAACTGCTGGGCAACCTGATCGACAACGCCGGCAAATCGGCGCGCCAACGCGTGGTGGTCGATGTGCAATCGTCGCAGGGGCAGCTGTGCTTCACCGTCGATGACGATGGCCCTGGCATTCCCGAGGAAGAGCGCGAGCACATGTTCGAGCGCGGCGTACAGCTCGACGAGCAGCGGCCCGGCTCCGGCCTGGGCCTGGACATCGTGCGCGCGCTGGCCGAGACCTACGGCGGCAGCGTGCAGGCCCTGGCCTCGCCCCTGGGCGGTGCCCGCCTGCGGCTGTGCCTGCCCATGGCCGCTGACGCGTAGGCGCGATGGCCAGGGTATGCAGAGCTTCGTCCGAATTGGTTTGAATTTTGAATAGAACCATGCTCCATGGCATGCCTGATAAGCGCTGCAAGCTATCTATCTAATAGCATTCTCCAGCCAATGCCAGACCCGAAAGCGCTTACCGCGCCAGCCGCCAAACCCCTGCCACCCCACCGAGAATGACCGCCGTCCCCCGCCCTCTCACCCTGCAAGACCTGCCCGGCCTGCTGGCGGTGCAGCGCGCCTGCTATGGCGCTGGCTATATCGAAAGTGCCTCGGTTTATGCACGCCGCCTCGCCAGTCCAGCGCAATGCTCATGGGTAATCGAGCAGGCAGGCCGCATCTGCGCCTACCTTGCCGCCTATGGCTCGGCCCAGGGCAAAGTGACACCGCTGCATGGCGATTTCGAGGCTGCGGATTCGCCCGACACGCTGTACCTGCACGACATGGCCGTCTTGCCTGAATTTTCCGGGCAGGGCCTGGCGCAGGCACTGCTGGCGCCGTTGTGGCGCAGCGCGGTGGCGCGTGGCCTCACCCGCTCGGCGCTGGTGGCGGTACAGGGCTCGCAAGGCTTCTGGGAGCGGCGCGGCTATGCCATTGGCCCGTTGCAAGATCTGGAGCAACGCCGACGTCTCGCCGCTTATGGCCAAGGCGCTGTGTACATGTTGCGGACGCTCAATTGATCAACGCGTCATCGGCAGCGCCACACCCATGGCCGCAAAGGCACCGCCACAGACGCGGTTGAAGCGCTTGCCATAGCGCTCCAGCACCGGGCGAATGCGGTGCGCCATACGGGCGAGCAGCACTTCCACGCCACACTCGATCACCGCAAACGTGCCTGCCATGACCACGAACTGCAGCCACAGGCTGCGCGCCGGGTCAAGAAACTGGGGCAGAAAGGCGCCGTAGAACAGCAGCGCCTTGGGGTTGGACACCGCTGCAAAAAGCCCCTGGCGAAACAACTGGCTGCGGCGCGGAAACGGTGTGTCCGCACTGGGGTTGAGCTGTAGCGGCGGCGCGCGCCAGAGCTGGATGCCCAGCCACACCAGGTACGCGCCACCGACCCACTTGAGCACCAGCAGCGCGCTGGCGGACGCCTGGAGCAGCGCACCAATGCCCAGCATGGACAGCGCGATCACCGCCACAAAGCCCACGGCGCCGCCCGCCACGCTCCAGCGCGTGCGGCGGTGGCCGTGCAGGGCGCCATTGGTCAGCGCCAGGAGGCTGTTGGGTCCGGGCGTGAGCGAGAGGCCCACCGCCGCGACGAGATAGATCAACCAGGTATGCCAGGCCACAAATCACCTCCTGCCACGCCGTGCAAGCGGGCGCGTGCTGTCAGTATAGAAAGCCCTGCTGCGGGTGGTCAAAAACGCGGGTTCAGCCAGTTCAGGATAATCCTGCCATGCCCAATCGCTGGAAACCCAACGTCACCGTCGCTGCCATCATCGAGCAGGACGGGCGCTTCATGCTGGTCGAAGAAGAAACCGCCGACGGACTGAAGCTGAACAACCCTGCCGGCCACCTCGACCCCGGCGAATCCCCTGTGGACGCCTGCGCGCGCGAGGCGCTGGAAGAAACCGCGCACGACTTCACGCCCACGGCCCTGGTCGGCATCTACCTCAACCGCTTCACGCGCACGCGCTCCGGCGACGACATCACCTACCTGCGCTTTGCCTTCACCGGCACGCTGGGCGCGCACCACGCCTGGCGAGCGCTCGACGACGGCATCGTGCGCACTGTGTGGCTCACGCTCGATGAACTGCGTGCCACGCAGGAGCGCCACCGCAGCCCGCTGGTGCTGCAGTGCATCACCGACTACCTGGCCGGCAGGCGCTACGCGCTCGAACTGGTACACACCGACGCCAGCGTACTGAACCATGTCGCTGCCTGAACCGACTGGCCGGCGCCAGCGCATCGTTGTCGGCCTCTCGGGCGGGGTGGATTCGGCCGTCACCGCCTGGCTGCTCAAATCCATGGGGCACGAGGTGGTCGGCATCTTCATGAAGAATTGGGAAGACGACGACGACAGCGAATACTGCTCGTCCAACGTCGATTTCGTCGATGCCGCCGCTGTGGCCGACGTGATCGGCATCGAGATCGAGCACGTCAACTTTGCCGCCGAATACAAGGACCGCGTGTTCGCCGAGTTCCTGCGCGAATACCAGGCCGGCCGCACGCCCAACCCCGATGTGCTGTGCAACGCCGAGATCAAGTTCAAGGCCTTCCTGGACCACGCCATGCGCCTGGGCGCCGAGAAAATCGCCACGGGCCATTACGCACGGGTGCGCCAGAGCAGCGACACCGGCCTGTTCGAACTGCTTAAAGGCGTAGACGCTACCAAGGACCAGAGCTACTTCTTGCACCGCCTAACCCAGGCGCAGCTTGCCAAGACATTGTTCCCGGTGGGCGAGCTGCGCAAGACCGTCGTGCGCCGTATTGCCGCCGACATCGGCCTGCCGAACGCCAAAAAGAAAGACTCGACCGGCATCTGTTTCATTGGCGAGCGGCCGTTTCGCGAGTTTCTCAACCGCTACATCGCACACGCGCCTGGCCCCATCCAGGACGAACGCGGCCGCACGCTGGGCAAGCATGTGGGCCTCTCGTTCTACACCCTGGGCCAGCGCCAGGGCCTGGGCATTGGTGGCGTGAAGGAAAAGGGCGCCCAGCGCGGAGCGGGCGAGCACGCACCCTGGTTCGTGGCGCGCAAGGAGCTGGACAAGAACACCTTGCGCGTGGTGCAGGGACACGACCACCCTTGGCTGCTGTCGCACCAACTGGCCGCGCAGGACGTGAGCTGGTGCGCAGGCCACGCCCCCGTGCCGGGAGCCTACACGGCCAAGACGCGCTACCGCCAGCAGGACGCAGCCTGCACCCTGGAGGCGCTGCCCGACGGTTTTGCACTGCGCTTCCCCGAAGCCCAGTGGGCTGTGACGCCGGGGCAAAGCGCCGTGATCTACGACGGTGAGGTCTGCCTGGGCGGCGGGGTGATTCAGAGCGCGACAGTGCACACGCCCTGAACCAGCACCTCGCGCTCAGCGCGGTGTGCCGAAATCCTCAGGCATTTGCACCGCGACCACCTCGCCGCGTGCGGTGACTACGCCGTTGGCGCTCACGGTCGTCTCCACCACCACCTTGCGGCCCTTGATTTCCTTGACGCGTCCGCGGATCTCCAGCTCCACGATGGGCGTAGGTTTCTTGAAATCCACATGCAGCGAGCCGGTCACGAAGCGGAATGCGGGCTGCGAGCTCATCTCGCGGCCCTCGCTGCGGTACATCGCGGCGGCGGCCGTGCCGGTGCTGTGGCAGTCGATCAGCGAGGCAATCAGGCCACCATAGGCAAAGCCCGGCACCGAGGTTTCCCAGGCCTGCGGGGTATAGCGGGTCACCGTTTCATCGCCCTCCCAGAAGGTGCGAATACGGTGGCCGTGCTGGTTTTGGCTACCGCAGCCATAGCAGTGCGAGACGTTTTCGGGGTAATAGTCTTGAAAGGCTTTCATGGGTTCTCTTGGGTTTGCAAATAGGTCACATGGTTTGCGCCGCGTAGCTGCAGCCGTGCACGCCGGCATCGGTGTTGACACTGTGGTTGGCCATCTGTGCAAAGCGTGACCCCACGCACACGGCACCCGTGCCGCTGCGGGGCATGCACAGCGCAAGCGGTACAACAGCGGCTCAGCCGCCCCAGCGCAGCCAAGCGGCGAGCAGCAGCGCAAAGGTGCAGGCCCAGCCCGAGAACAGCCAGCGCCAGAGCGCCCACCGCGGAACAAAGCCGACGCCGCGCACCAGGCCTGCGCTCATGGCCCAGAACAGTGCCAAGGCCAGGGCGTGGTCTGCCTTGCCCTGCGCATCGGCCAGCAGCAGCGGGTACACGCTGCCCACCAGCATGATGGCCAGCGCAGCCAGCAGGCTGGGCAGGTGCACGCGGCTGGTGCTTGGGCGGTCAGCGCGTGGCGGCAGCGCCGGCTCCTCGGAGGTCGGGGCTGCCATATCACCCGTCCCGCCCGAGCGAGGCCCTGCGCGCCTCTTCGTTCTCGCCCCACAGGGCATTGAGAATGGCCAGCAAGACCGCAAAGCCGATGCCAAGCATCCAGGCGAAATACCACATGGTTCAGGCTCCTTGTTGTGCGTCAGGGTGATGCACCGGGATCAATAAGCGCCGTGTTCGTTCTCGCGGATGTAGGCCGCAGTGACCTTGCCGCGCATCACGCTGTAGGCCCATGAGGTGTAGAGCACGATCAGCGGCATGAGGATCAGGGTGGCCCAGAACATGATGCCCAGCGTGAGGTGGCTGGAAACGCTGTCCCACACGGTGAGGCTGGCGGCGGGCATGGTGCTCGAGGGCATGACAAAGGGAAACATCGAGGCGCCCGCCGTACCGATCACGCCCACGATCGCCAGCGACGATGCGACAAAGGCGGTCAGCGTGCGGCGCGCCCGCAACAGCCCGGCCGCAGCCAGGGCGCCCACGATGCCCAGGGCCGGCAGCAGCCACAGCAGCGGCTGTATGGCGTAGTTGGCCATCCAGGCGCCCGTCTCAAGCACCACCGTCTTGCCCAGGGGGTTGGGCAGGGCGGACGGATCGACCACCGAGCTGATGCGAAAGCCCGGAATCCATTGCAGCCAGACACCGGCGGCCACAAAGCCGGCCACCATCACCAGCGCTGCGCCGCCCGCAGCCTTGACCGCACGTGCCTGGATTACACCTTCGGTGCGATGCGCCAGATAGGCCCCGCCTTGCAGGGTGAGCATGGCGCTGCTGACCACGCCCACGAGCAGGGCAAACGGGTTGAGCAGTTGCCAAAAATTCCCGGTGTAGGTGGAGACCAGCAGGGAATCGAACTGGAACGGCACCCCCTGGAGCAGGTTGCCAAAAGCCACGCCAAAAATCACCGGAGGAACGAAGCCGCCAACGAACAAGCCCCAATCCCAGGTGCTTCGCCAGGTGGTGTTCTGGATCTTGCTGCGGTAGGTGAAGCCCACAGGGCGGAAAAACAGGGCCCACAACGCGGCCATCATGGCCCAATAAAAACCACTGAAGGCGGTGGCATAGACCAGCGGCCAAGCCGCAAAGAGGGCCCCGCCCGCTGTGACGAACCAGACCTGGTTGCCCTCCCAGTGGGCACCGACGGTGTTGATCACGGTGCGCCGCTCGATATCGCTGCGGCCCACAAAAGGCAGCAGCGTGCCGACGCCCATGTCGTGGCCGTCCATGATGGCAAAGCCCACCAGCAGCACGCCCACCAGCAGCCACCAGATGATTTTGAGGGTTCCGTAGTCAAACATGGTCAAGACTCCTGCCAAGCCATCCCGAGGGCGGCTTGCACTCTCTCGGAGGGCTGCGAACGAAGATGGGAGCGCGGGTTCATGGTTTCCTCCTCAGGCGTGGATGGGTTCTTGCTGGTAGCGGCCGGTACCCAGGCTGCCCGGGCCCATGCGGGCGAACTTCACCATGAGAGACATCTCGACGACCAGCAGCACGGTGTAGAAGCCGATGAAGCCGGCCAGCGAGCCGTAGAGACTGTTCAGACTCAGGGTCGAAACACTCAGATGGGTCGGCAATACGCCGTAGATCGTCCAGGGCTGGCGGCCATATTCGGCGACGAACCAGCCTAGCTCGCAGGAAATCCAGGGCGCGGGCAGCATGATCAGCGCCCCGCGCAGCAGCCAGCGCGGCGGGCCGAAGCCCGTCCTGAGCGTGCTCCAGAACGCCAGGCCAAACAGCGCCAGCATCAGAAAGCCCAGCCCCACCATGACGCGAAAGCTCCAGAACATCGGGGTCACGCGCGGCACCGTGCTGTCCACCGCCTTCTGGATGATCTCGGGCGTGGCCTCCCGCACATCGGCGACATACTTTTTCAGCAGCAGACCAAAGCCCAAATCCGCCTTGTCTTGCTCGAAGCGGGCCTTGGCCGCCGCATCGCCCGAGTTCTTGCGCAACGCTTCCAGGGCTGCCACGGCGTGGATGCCACGCTCGATACGCTCGCGGTTCTTCGCCTTGATGTCGTGGATACCTGGAATCTGCTGGGTCGTCGAACGCGTGCCGATCAGGCCCATCACCCAGGGGATTTCGATTTCCCAGTCGTTCTTCTGCGCCGCTTCGTCGATACCGGCCACCAGCGTCAGGCCTGCTGGTGCGGGCTTGGTTTCCCACATGGCTTCAAGCGCCGCCATCTTGGTCTGCTGGGCCTCGCCCACCGTGTAGCCCGACTCGTCGCCCAGCACAATCACCGAGCACACGCTGGCCAGGCCAAACGCCGCCGCCACGCGAAAGCTGCGCTTGGCAAATTCGATGTCGCGGCCCCTGAGCAGGTACCAGGACGAGATGGACAGCACGAACATCGCCCCCGTCACATAGCCCGCCGAGACGGTGTGCACGAACTTGGCCTGCGCAACGGGGTTGAACAGCACGGCCCAGAAGTCGGTCATCTCCATGCGCATGGTCTGGTAGCTGAACTCAGCGCCCACCGGGTTCTGCATCCAGCCATTGGCGATCAGGATCCACAGCGCCGACAGATTGGTACCCACCGCCATCAGCACGGTCACCATCAGGTGCTGCGTGCGCGAGAGCCGATCCCAGCCAAAGAAGAACAGGCCGATCATGGTCGATTCGAGGAAGAAGGCCATCAGCCCTTCAATGGCCAAGGGGGCGCCGAAGATGTCGCCCACATAGTGCGAGTAGTAGGCCCAGTTGGTGCCAAACTGGAATTCGAGCGTGATGCCGGTGGTCACCCCCAGCGCAAAGTTGATGCCGAACAACTTGCCCCAGAAACGCGTCATGTCCTTCCAGATCACGTTACCGGTCATGACATAGACGCTCTCCATGATGACCAGCAGCCACACCATGCCAATCGTCAGCGGCACGAAAAGGAAGTGGTACAGAGCCGTGGCGGCAAATTGCAGCCGGGACAGATCCACCAGTTGTTCTGAGATCACGGGGCTACTCCTGAACGGATTTTGAAATTGGGCTGGGCGGCGCCCCCAGCAACTGCGCGGCGACATCCTGCGCATCAACCGGCAAACGCTGTTCGCGCACGAACCCCCACCACAGGCCGGTCAGCACAAGCACCTTGACCACCAGCACAACGGCCAATTTGCGGATCAGGGATCGGTCGTGAAATTGCATGGTGCGGTAGGGGTGCAAGGACACAATGGAAACAAGATTCGTGCCAATCTTCTGGCACAAAAAACCCTTTGAAAATCAAAGATCTAAAACCTTGCGCAAGCATCTGCGTCCGCCTCTTCGCAGGCGCAACTGCCAAACTGGCAGAAAATGGCAGCTGCACACGCTGCCATATGGCAGTACGACCGGAACCGCTGCCATGCACCCCTTGCCCGAACTCACCGCGTTCCTCGAAGGCCTTCCAGAGCCGCATATCCTGCTGGACACACAGTACCGCATTCTTGCGGCCAACGCCGCCTACCGTCGGCAGTTCAGCGCACAGGGCAGCGTGGTGGGCCGGACCTGCCATGAGGTGTCCCACCATTTCGCCGTGCCTTGCGACCAGGCAGGCGAATCGTGCCCCCTCGCGCAGTCCCTGCACTCGGGCCAGCGCGAACGCGTCTTGCACCTGCACCATACGCCACGCGGCGAGGCGTATGTCAACATCGAGCTATCGCCTCTGCCCGGGCCGCAAGGCGGGCCGGGCTTCTTCGTCGAGAAGATGGAGTCGCTGCGAATGGCCGGGGCGCAGCCAGAAGCGGCTGCGTTGATAGGCCGCTCCGGGGCGTTCCAACGCATGCTGGCACTGGTGGCGCGTGTCGCGCCCTCCAGCGCCAACGTACTGCTGCTGGGCGAATCGGGTACCGGCAAGGAGCTGGTGGCGCGTGCCGTGCATGAGGCGAGCAACCGCGCCGGACATGCCCTGGTCGCCGTGGACTGCGCAAGTCTTCCCGAGACGCTATTCGAATCCGAATTGTTTGGCCACGAACGTGGTGCTTTCACAGGCGCGACCCATGCCCGCGACGGGCTGGTCGAAGCAGCCAACGGCGGCACGCTGTTGATCGATGAAGTGGGCGACATCCCGCTGGCCATGCAGGTCAAGCTCCTGCGCCTGCTGGAGACCGGCACCTACCGCCGCGTAGGCAGTACCGAGCTGCGGCATGCCGACATCCGCGTGGTCTCGGCCACGCACCGCGATCTGGGCGCCATGGTCGACGAGCGGCGGTTCCGCGAAGACCTGTACTACCGGCTCAGCACCTTCCCCATTGCACTGCCGCCGCTGCGCGAGCGCACGGGCGACATCGCGCTGCTGGTTCCGGCACTGCTCGCGCGGGTGGCCGCACCGCGGCAGTTTTCCGTCAGCCCGGCCGCCCTTGCGCTGTTGGAGCGCCAGCCCTTTCCCGGCAATGTGCGCGAACTGCGCAACCTCCTGGAGCGCACCACGCTGCTGTGTGATGGCAACTGCATCGAGATCGAGCATGTGCAGCTCGCGCTGGACACGGGCCTGCGCTCGCCCAAGGCGCTGGCGCCAGCCGATTGCGCGCCAGCAAGAATGCCGGTGCCGACGCAGCCCCTGCACGACAACGCACTGCGCCAAGCCCTGGCACGCCACCACGGCAGTCGAGCCGAACTGGCTTCCCAACTGGGGATCAGCGAGCGTTCACTCTACCGCCGGTTGCGGGAACTGAAAACGCCAGGGGCATCGCCATCGGCAATCGGGTCTAGCTGAACCCCGCTTTCCCCAGTAGGGAGGCTGGCTTCAATCCACAAGAATTGGCTTTGCCCGGTCTCAAAACGGAATATCGTCATCCATATCGTCAAACCCCGAGGCCGCACGCGGCGCTGGGGCTGGTGCTGGGGGGGCAGGACGAGGTGCAGGCGCTGCAGGACGCTGGGCCGGAGGCGCGGCGCGGCGGGGGGCCTGGTCAAAGCCACCGCCCGGCTCGCCGCCGTAACCGCCATCGTCGTAGCCACCACCTTGCTGGCCACCGCCGCCTTGTCCGCCCATGCCTTGGCGGCTTCCCAGCATCTGCATCTGGTCAGCGCGGATTTCGGTGCTGTACTTTTCCACACCAGCCTGGTCGGTCCATTTGCGCGTGCGCAGACTCCCTTCCACATAGACCTGCGAGCCTTTGCGCAGGTACTGGCCGGCAATCTCCGCCAGACGACCATTGAACACCACGCGGTGCCATTCGGTGGCTTCGCGCATCTCACCACTCTGCTTGTCTTTCCACTTGTCGGTGGTGGCCACGGTGACATTGGCCACCTGGTCGCCACTGGGAAAGGTGCGCATTTCGGGATCGCGGCCCAGGTTGCCGACGATGATGACTTTGTTCACGGATGCCATGGTGGGACCTGCAGGAATTGGGGAGGTGGAAACATGCGCTGCGGCCAGCGCTGGTAGGGCCCGACATTGTGCCGCAAGCCGTCCGGCGAGGGCATGCGTGCCACAATCAAAGTCAAAGGCAGCGTGTAGCCCGTTGGCAGGATCGCCGCCACTCTCTACCATGCACCACCATCAGCCCGACATTCTGCAAAACCTGCGCCGCGAGTTCTCCAGCGGCCGGCTGTGGCTGGACCGCACCGTGGTACTCGCCTACGCCGTTATCGCTGGCCTGAGCGTCGTGGCATTTACCTTTTTGACCAACCAGGCCTTCGCGTATTTCCAGCGGGTGTACCACTGGCAGGGTGGATGGGCCGTGCTGGTGTGGATTCCCACCTGGTCGGCGGCGATTGTCTGGGCGACACGCCGTTTTGCGCCCACCACGGCGGGTTCGGGCATACCGCAGGTGATCGCTGCACTAGACCCGGCAGTTGCCGAAGCCGAGCGTTCCATTTTCGTGTCGCTGCGCCTCACGCTGGCCAAGCTGGTGCTGGGAAGTGCCGGATTCCTGGCCGGCATGTCAGTCGGCAAAGAAGGGCCTTCGGTGCAAATCGCCGCCGGCGTCATGCGCCATGCAAGGCGCTGGCTAGGGCCGCATTCGGGCATCAGCGACCATGCTCTTCTGGTAGCCGGGGGCGCTGCCGGGATCGCCGCAGCCTTCAATGCGCCGCTGGCTGGCGTGCTATTCGCCATTGAGGAACTCTCGCGCAAGCTCGAATCGCGCAGCAGCGGCCTGATCATCACCGGCATCGTGCTGGCCGGTCTGATGGGCGTCTCTTTCTATGGCAACCACAGCTACTACGGCGTCATCGTGGTGCCACCACTGGATTGGAGCGCGCTGGCCCCCGGCCTGATGGTGGTGCTCGTCTGCGGAGCACTGGGCGGCCTGTTTGCCAAGGTGATGGCAACCTCCCTGACCGGAGCACCGGAACGCCTGAACGTGCTGCGCGCGCGCTTTCCGGTGCGGTTTGCAGCGGCGGGCGGCCTGATGATCGCGTTGATGGGGCTGGCCACCAGCGGCGCCACATTTGGCGCCGGCTCCGAGGCAGTGCAGCACATGCTCGCCGGGCACGCCGACGTTCCGGCGTTCTATGTCACGCTCAAGTTCATTGCCACCTGGCTGACCGCCTGGTGCGGCGTACCGGGCGGTATTTTTGCGCCTTCGCTGTCGATTGGTGCCGGCGTAGGGCACAACGTTTCGCTGTTGATGGGCGCCGACATTGCGCCAGCACTCATTGCCATGGGCATGGCGGCATTCCTCGCGGCGGTCACGCAAGCACCACTGACGGCCTTCATCATCGTGATGGAGATGATCGACGGCCACGCTCTGGTGCTGAGCCTCATGGCCGCCGCCATGTTGTCCAGCCTGATCTCGCGCCTGATCGCCAAGCCACTGTACGAAACGCTGGCGGCCCACATGGTGGCGGTGCTGAAGGCACCGGCAGCGCCAGACCCCTCTGCGCCGGCTGCCGATGCGCCGCCGCACTGAGTCCTTCACCCGCAGCGGGCGTCTCAGTGCCCGCCGCTGCTGCGCCCCACCGGCCGCAAGCCCCAACTCAGCGCCAGCCACAGCACACACAGTACGCTGGTCACACCAAACAGCGTCGGCACGCCGGCCCACTTGACCAGTGCACCGCCCAAGGCGCCGCCGGCAAACAGGCCGAGCGACTGCAGGGTGTTGTAAGTGCCCAGCGCCGCACCGCGCAGCGACGCCGGCGCCATGCGCGAGACCAGGCTGGGCTGGCTGGCCTCCAGCGCATTAAAGCCACAGAAAAACACAAACAGCACCGCCCCCAGCACCCACAGCGTCGGCGCGGTCTCGGTGGCCGCAAGCAGGCCCAGGCCCACCTGCACCACCAGCACCATGGCAATCGCCGCCAGCAAGGCCGCGCGCAAGTGACCGCGCCGCTCGAGTGCAAACAATCCGCCCATGGCAACAAACGAGAGCACCACCGCCGGCAAATAAATGTGCCAGTGCGCCGCCTTGGGCAGGCCCGCCTGCACCAGCATGGCCGGCACGGCGACCCACATGGCCAATTGCACGCTGTGCAGCACGAACACGCTCAGGTTCAGGCGCAGCAAGTCGGCATGCTTCCAGACGTCCAGCAGCCGCCCGCGCGGCGCATTGGCATGCTGGGCGGGCTCGGCCGGTACCCACCACAGCACCACGGCAACGCCGCCCAGTGCCAGCGCACAGGTCAGGCCAAACAGCCCCGACAAGCCAATGTGGGCCGCCAACGCCGGCGCCGCCACCAGCGCCACGGCAAACATGAGGCCGATGCTGCCACCCACCAGCGCCATGGCCTTGGTGCGCACGCCGTCGCGCGTCTGGTCGGCGAGCAGGGCGGTCACCGCCGCCGACACGGCGCCCGCGCCCTGCAGCGCACGGCCTACCAAAAGGCCCGTGATGGAGCCGGCCAGCGCCGCCACCAAGCTGCCAGCAGCAAAGACCAGCAGGCCCGCCACGATGACACGCTTGCGCCCCAGCCGGTCAGACGCCAGGCCCAGCGGGAGCTGCAAAAAGGCCTGCGTCAGACCATAAATACCCATGGCCAGGCCGACCAGCGCCGGGTCGTCGCCACCGGGGTACTTGCGCGCTTCAAGCGCAAACACCGGCAGCACCAGGAAGAGGCCCAGCATGCGCAGCGCGAAGATCAGCGCCAGGCTGACGCTGGAGCGTCGCTCCAGCGCGGTCATGCGGTGGGCGGGATCGGGAATCGAAGAGGGGATGGGGCGAGCAGAAGCGATGGACTCGGACACGCGGTGCAGGCCAGCCTGAAAGGGCCGGCGAAGGCTGAAAAAACGTGCATTGTGCGCCAATCGTCCAGCGAGCGTGGGGCAAACCCTGACAGCGGTGCAGTGGCTGGCCGTAGACGCAAACGGGCGTCCAGGTACCCATGCCGCAGTCCTTTCTTTATCATGAAAGGTTTTTCAGCCTTCGCGCGCACCCACGCCGCGCGCCCAATGTGAACCTTTCCCTTCCCCTTTCTATCCCTGCGCCCGCGCCCGGTGGCCCTGCCGACGAAGGCCGGCCGCTCGCCAGCGTGCTGCGGGCCCAGCAGCGCATCAGCATCCGCGGCGCGCGCACGCACAACCTCAAGAACATCGACCTCGACCTGCCGCGCAACCAGTTGGTGGTCATCACCGGGCTGTCGGGCTCCGGCAAGTCGAGCCTGGCGTTCGACACGCTGTACGCCGAGGGCCAGCGGCGCTATGTGGAGAGCCTCTCGGCCTATGCGCGGCAGTTTCTCGGGCGACTGGACAAGCCCGATGTCGATTTGATCGAGGGCCTCTCCCCCGCCATTGCCATCGAGCAGAAGGCCACCAGCCACAACCCGCGCTCCACGGTGGGCACGGTGACCGAGATTCACGATTACCTGCGCCTGCTGTACGCCCGCGCCGGCACGCCGTACTGCCCCGAGCATGGCCTGCCACTGCAATCGCAGACGGTGAGCCAAATGGTCGATGCCGTGCTGGCGCTGCCGCTTGATACGCGCTTGATGCTGCTCGCGCCCGTGGCGCGCGAGAAGAAGGGGGAATTCACCGAGCTGTTCGCGCAGATGCAGGCGCTGGGCTATGTGCGCTTTCGCGTCGATGGCCAAGTGCTGGAGGCCGAAAACCTGCCACAGCTGAAAAAGACCGAGAAGCACGACATCGACGTCGTCATCGACCGCCTCAAGGTGCGCCCGGACGCCCAGCAGCGCCTGGCCGAGAGCATCGAAGCGGCGCTGCGCGTGGGCGCCAGCGCAGGCGAGGCCAACGGCCGCGTGCTGGCGCTGGAGATGGACAGCAACACGGACGGTGAAGGCGAGCACGCGTTCAGCGCGAAATTCTCCTGCCCGGTGTGCAGCTATTCGCTGCCCGAGCTGGAACCGCGCCTGTTTTCCTTCAACTCGCCCATGGGGGCCTGCCCCACCTGCGACGGCCTGGGCCACAGCGAGGTGTTCGACCCGGCGCGCGTAGTGGCCTTTCCCACGCTCAGCCTGGCAAGCGGCGCCATCAAGGGCTGGGACCGGCGCAACGCCTACTACTTCGCCATGCTGCAAAGCCTGGGCGAGCACTACCACTTTGACGTGGACACGCCGTTCGAGACCTTGCCGCCCCAGGTGCAGCAGGTGGTGCTGCACGGTTCGGGTGACGAGCAGATTGCGTTTCGCTACCTTGTTGACAGTGGCGCATCCAAGGGCAAGCCGGTGCTGCGCGAGCACCCCTTCGAAGGCATCCTGCCCAATATGACGCGGCGCTACCGCGAGACCGATTCCAGCGCGGTGCGCGAGGACCTGGCCCGCTACCGCCAGTCGCAGCCCTGTCCCGACTGCCACGGCACACGCCTGCGCCGCGAGGCACGCTTCGTGAAAATCGGCGAAGGCGAGCAGGCCCGCGCCATCTGGGAGGTGAGCCACGCCACGCTGTCCACTGCCCACGCCTGGTTTGCCGCTCTGCGGCTCAGTGGTTCCAAGGCCGACATTGCCGACAAAGTGGTGCGCGAAATCGCCACCCGCCTGCAGTTTCTGAACGACGTGGGCCTGAACTACCTGAGCCTGGACCGCAGTGCCGAGACGCTCTCGGGCGGCGAAGCGCAGCGCATCCGCCTGGCCAGCCAGATCGGCTCGGGCCTGACGGGCGTGATGTACGTGCTCGACGAGCCCAGCATCGGCCTGCACCAGCGCGACAACGACCGGCTGATCGCCACGCTCAAACACTTGCGCGACATCGGCAACAGCGTGATCGTCGTCGAGCACGACGAAGACATGATGCGCGCCGCCGACCAGGTGGTGGACATGGGCCCCGGCGCCGGCGTGCACGGTGGCCGCGTGATGGCCCAGGGCACCTACGACGAGGTGCGCGCCAACCCCGATTCGCTCACCGGCCAGTACCTGGCGGGCACGCGCAGCATCGCCGTCCCGGCGCGGCGCACGCCCTGGCTGCCGGTGGTCAAGCAGGAGGCCCCTGCCGCGCCCAAGGGCAAGTCGCGCTTTCCCATCACAGAAGCCGGCGAGCGCCGCGCTGCACGCCTTGCCGAGCATGTGGCCCGCCAGGGCGCCGTGCAGGCGCTGCGCGTGGTCGGGGCGAGCGGCCACAACCTCAAAGACGTGAGCGTCGATTTCCCAGTTGGCCTGTTCACCTGCGTAACGGGCGTTTCTGGCTCGGGCAAAAGCACGCTGGTGAACGACACGCTGTACGCCGCCGTAGCCCACCAGCTCTACCGCGCACACGAGGAGCCGGCGGCGCACGAGGCCATTGAGGGCATCGAGTATTTCGACAAGGTCATCAACGTCGACCAGAGCCCCATTGGCCGCACGCCGCGCAGCAACCCGGCCACCTACACCGGCCTGTTCACGCCCATCCGTGAACTGATGGCCGAGACCAACCTCGCCAAGGAGCGCGGCTACGGCCCAGGGCGCTTCAGCTTCAACGTGGCGGGCGGGCGCTGCGAAGCCTGCCAGGGCGACGGCGTGGTGAAGGTGGAAATGCACTTTCTGCCAGATGTCTACGTGCCTTGCGACATCTGCCACGGCCAACGCTACAACCGCGAATCGCTGGAAGTGCAATGGAAGGGCCGCAACATCGCGGGCATTCTGGAGCTGACGGTGGAAGACGCCTACGCCTTCTTCAAGGACGTCCCGACCATCGCCCGCAAGCTGCAGACCCTGCTCGATGTGGGCCTGTCGTACCTGCGCCTGGGGCAAAGCGCCACCACGCTCTCGGGCGGCGAGGCGCAGCGGGTGAAGCTGGCGCAGGAACTCAGCAAGCGCGACACCGGCCGCACCCTCTACATCCTCGACGAGCCCACCACCGGCCTGCACTTCGCCGACATCGATTTGCTGCTCAAGGTGCTGCACCAACTGCGCGACGCCGGCAACACCATCGTCGTCATCGAGCACAACCTGGACGTTATCAAGACCGCCGACTGGATCATCGACATGGGGCCCGAGGGCGGCTCGGGTGGCGGCAGCGTGGTGGGCACCGGCACGCCCGAGCAGGTCGCGGCCAACCCGGCGAGCCATACCGGGCATTACCTGCGGAAATATTTGGCCAAATCGGCCTCTAGCGCTTTATAGATATGCGCTTTCAGCTATTTATTTGGTAGCTTACGTACGGAGATACTCTAGGGAATAATGGCCTCTCCAACTCGCCCGCCCACACCC
>NZ_JBWKZM010000014.1:0-106556 GCF_059424465.1 Simplicispira sp. GW247-4R2A
CCCCTTGCCCCACCGCCTGCCAGCCCACGATGAGGTGGTTGTCGCGTCGCGCCACCACGCGCACAAAGCCTTTGGTGGCTTCCAGCGTCATGGCGCGGCCGTTGGCGGCAAAGGGGAAAGCAGCGTCGGTGCAGTCGAGCCCGGCGGCACGCGCCTCGCCCGGCGTGCGGCCCACCACCACCACTTCGGGGTCGGTAAAGCACACGGCGGGGATGGCCATGGGCTCGAAGCGCCGTGCCTGGCCCGCAATCACCTCGGCCACCACTTCGCCCTGCGCCATGGCACGGTGCGCGAGCATCGGGTCGCCCGTAAGGTCGCCAATGGCCCAGACATTGCGCATGGAGGTGCGGCACTGCGCGTCCACCGCCACAAAGCGCCCCGCCATGTCGAGCTGCAGCGACTCCAGGCCAAAGCCCGCGGTGCGCGGCCTGCGGCCCACGGCGACAAGCACGCGGTCAGCGGGCAGCGCGAATTCGTCCGCGCGGGCGCTGCGCACATGCACGCCGTGCTTTTCGTCAAAACCCTGCACGCTGCAGCCCAGGTGCAGCACCACACCGCTTTTTTCCAGCGCATCGAGCACGGGCTGCGTCAGCTCCTCATCGTAGCCGGGCAGGATGCGTTCAGCCGCCTCGACCACCGCCACCTCAACGCCCAGCTTGCGGTAGGCCATGCCGAGTTCCAGCCCGATGTAGCCCGCGCCCACCACCACCAGGCGGCGCGGCAGGGTTTCGGGCGAGAGCGCACCCGTCGAAGACACCACCGGTCCGCCAAAGGGCAGCGTGGGCAGCTCAACCGGTTCCGAGCCGGTGGCCAGCAGCAAATGCTCGCAACGCACCTGTACGGCTTCGCCTTCGGCGCTCTGCACGCGCACCGTCTTGCCATCTTCAATATGCGCCCAGCCTTTGATGACCTGCACCCCGGCCTTGCGCAGCAGCGCGCCCACACCGCCCGAGAGCCGGTTGACGATGCCATCCTTCCAGCGCACCGTCTGCGCAATGTCGAGGCTGGGCGATTGCACCCGGATGCCCAGCGTCGAGCCGCCCGCATGGTGCTGGGCCCGCTCGAACTCATGTGCGGCATGGATCAACGCCTTGGACGGGATGCAGCCAATGGTCAGGCAAGTGCCGCCCAGGCGCTCGCCCTCGACCAGCACGGTGGGAATGCCCAGTTGCCCGGCACGGATGGCGGCCACGTAGCCGCCGGGACCGCCGCCGATGACCAGCAATTTCGTTGTAATGTCCTTCGTCATCGCCTCACTCCACGAACAACAGGGCCGGGGTTTCGAGCAGCGCGCGCATGGCCTGGATGAATTGCGCGGCGTGCATGCCGTCGACCACGCGGTGGTCGAACGAGGAGGAGAGGTTCATCAACAGCCTGCCCACCACCTGACCGCCCCGCAGCATGGGCCGCTCGACAATGCGGTTGACGCCGACGATGGCCACCTCGGGGTGGTTGATGACCGGCGTGCTGGCAATGCCGCCCAAGGCCCCCAGGCTGGTGAGCGTGATGGTGGAACCCGACAGCGCATCGCGCGCCGCCTTGCCACTGCGCGCGCCTTCGGCCACGCTGGCAATGCCGGCAGCGCAGGCCCACAGGTCCAGGCTTTCGGCGTGGCGCAGCACCGGCACCATGAGCCCGCCTTCGGTCTGCGTGGCGACGCCCAGGTGCACGCCGGCGTAGCGCGTGACCACGCCCGCCTCGTCGTCGTAGCGGGCGTTGATTTGTGGAAACTCGCGCAGCGCCAGCACCATGGCGCGCGCCAGGAAGGGCAGCACCGTGAGCTTGCCGCGCGTGGCGCCGTGCAGTTGGTTGAGCTTGGCGCGCAGGGCCTCCAACTCGGTGACGTCGATCTCTTCCACGTAGCTGAAATGCGGAATGCGGCGCTTGGACTCCTGCATCTTCTGCGCAATCTTGCGGCGCAGGCCGATGACGGGGATGGCCTCTTCGCCATGGCGTTCGGCGTAACCCGCAGGGCCTTGGGCGGGTGCCTGGCCGCCGCTGGCCGCATGGGCGTCCAGGTCAGCCTGCAGGATGCGCCCGGCCGGGCCACTGCCGTGCACGTAGCGCAGCTCCACGCCCATGTCGAGCGCGCGCTGGCGCACGGCGGGGGATGCGAGTGGGCGCTCACCTGCCGTGCGCACCACGGCGGGCGCACCGCGCGGCGCTGCAACGGGGCGCAAGGACGCGGGAGCCGCTTCCGCCGGAGCCACGCGTTGGGCCGGTGCGGCTGCAGGCGGATCGTTTTTCGCTACCGAAACAGGAGCTGCTGGCGCTTTATGGGCGGGCGCTGGAGCCGAATTTTCCTTTAAATTCCCGGCACCCTCCACTTCCAGTCGCACCAGCTCCGAGCCGACGGCAATGGTGTCGCCCACGGCGCTGCCCAAGGCCAGCACCTTGCCGGACACGGGCGACGGAATCTCTACCGTGGCCTTGTCGGTCATCACGTCGGCAATGGATTGGTCTTCGGCCACCACATCGCCCGGCTGCACGTGCCAGACGACCAGCTCCACTTCGGCAATGCCCTCGCCAATGTCGGGCACGCGGATTGCGTAAATACCCATGGTCATGCCTCCACTGCGCGTTTGAGCGCCGCGCCAACGCGCTGCGGCCCAGGGAAATAGGCCCATTCCTGGGCGTGCGGGTAGGGGGTATCCCAGCCGGTCACGCGCTCGATGGGGGCTTCGAGGTGGTAGAAGCAATGCTGCTGCACCAGGGCCGCCAGTTCGGCGCCAAAGCCGCCGGTGCCCGTGGCCTCGTGCACGATGACGCAGCGGCCCGTCTTCTTGACGGAGGCCACCACGGTCTCCAGGTCCAGCGGCCAGATGGTGCGCAGGTCGATGATCTCGGCGTCCACTTCGGTTTCGCGCGCGGCGCATTCGCTCACCCAGACCATGGTGCCGTAGGTCAGCACCGTCACGGCCTTGCCAGGGCGGAACACCGCCGCCTTGTCGAGCGGCAGCGTGTAGTAGCCCTCGGGCACCTTGCCCATTTCGTGTTTGGACCAGGGCACGACCGGCCGGTCGTGGTGGCCGTCGAACGGGCCGTTGTAGATGCGCTTGGGCTCCAGGAAGATGACCGGGTCGTCGTTCTCGATGGAGGCAATCAGCAGGCCCTTGGCGTCGTACGGGTTGCTGGGCATGACCGTGCGCACCCCGCAGACATGCGTGAAGATGGCCTCGGGGCTCTGGCTGTGCGTCTGCCCGCCGTAGATGCCGCCGCCACAGGGCATGCGGATGGTGATGGGCGCCGTGAAGTCGCCCGCCGAGCGGTGGCGCAGGCGCGCTGCCTCGGAGACGATCTGGTCCATGGCTGGGTAAAAGTAGTCGGCAAACTGGATTTCCACCACCGGTCGCAGCCCGTAGGCGCCCATGCCCACCGCCGTACCGACGATGCCGCCTTCCGAAATCGGCGCATCGAAACAGCGCGATTTGCCGTATTTGGCCTGCAGGCCCTCGGTCACACGGAACACGCCGCCGAAGTAGCCCACATCCTGTCCGTAGACGATGACGTTGCTGTCACGCTCCATCATCACATCGAGGCCCGAGCGCAGCGCCTGGATCATGGTCATGGGCACGGCGCCTGCCAGCGCCGCAGGGTTTTTTTCTTGTGTTTCCATGGCTCAAACCCCCAACTGCTGGCGCTGCCGGCGCAGGTGCTCCGGCATTTCTTTGTAGACATCGTCAAACATGGTCGCAGCGCTGGGCACGCGGCCATCGAGCAGGGTGCCGTAGCTTTCGGCTTCCTTTTGCGCCGCAATCACCTCGGCCTCCAGCTCCTTTTGGGCAGCGTCGTGGCGCGCTTCGGTCCATTCGCCTATGGCAATCAAGTGTTGCTTGAGCCGCGCTATCGGGTCACCCAGCGGGAAGCGCTGCCAATCATCGGCCGGGCGGTATTTGGACGGATCGTCCGACGTGGAATGCGGCCCGGCGCGGTAGGTCACCCACTCGATCAGCGTGGGGCCGTTGTTGGAGCGGGCCCGCTGCGCCGCCCACTGCGAGGCGGCGTAGATAGCGAGGAAGTCGTTGCCGTCCACCCGCAGCGAGGCAATGCCGCAGCCCACGCCGCGCTGGGCGAACGTGGTGCCCTCACCGCCGGCAATGGCCTGGAAGGTGGAAATCGCCCACTGGTTGTTGACCACGTTGATGATGACCGGCGCGCGGTACACGTGGGCAAAGGTGAGCGCGGTGTGGAAGTCGGCCTCGGCCGTGGCACCGTCGCCAATCCAGCCCGACGCAATTTTGGTATCGCCCTTGATGGCCGACGCCATGGCCCAGCCCACGGCCTGGATGACCTGGGTGGCAAGGTTGCCCGAGATCGAGAAGAAACCCGCGCGTTTGTACGAGTACATCACCGGCAATTGCCGGCCCTTGAGCGGATCGCGCTCGTTGCTCATGAGTTGGCAGATCAGCTCCACCATGGAGATGTCGTCCCGCGAGAGCAACAGGCCCTGCTGGCGGTAGGTGGGAAAGCACATGTCGCCGTCTTCGAGTGCCTGCGCATGGGCCACGGCAATCGCCTCTTCGCCCAGGCACTGCATGTAGAACGAGAGCTTTTTCTGGCGCTGCGCGACCAGCATGCGGGCGTCGAAGATGCGCGTCTTCATCATGGCCCGCAGGCCGCGGCGCAGGCGCTCGGGGTGCAGGGCCGGCGCCCAGGGCCCCACGGCCTGGCCATCTTCGTCCAGCACGCGCACAAGATGCTGGGCCAGGTCGGCCGTCTCGGCAGCGGGGCAATCGGGTGGGGGTCTGCGCACCGCGCCAGCGGGCGATACGCTCAAAAAAGAAAAATCAGTCTTGCAGCCGGGTCGCCCAGTAGGCTCCGGCACATGCAGCTTGAGGGCTGTGTGCGATGTCATCCACGGTCTCCGTGCGCGATGGTGTCGCGCCATGGTTTCGGGTCGGGCGATGCGCCAACTTTCAGCGTACGCCCTTCTTGCGCGGTAGCGCAACCGGAAATTCTAAGCCCGGAACCCCAGGTTGCTCAGCACGGAACTTGTTGCTCCGGCACGGCGTTGCTGCACAAGCCCAAAAAACGAAACGAGACGAGACGCCCCACCCCAGACGGAGACGGAGCTATGCCATGGCACTCACGGGCACCGTTGTCGCTTGCTCCCGTTGCGTGAACCGGTTGGGCTGGGCCGCGCGCACAACGCCGTCCCCTGGCGCTCAAGGGTGCGTGCCAGCCACATGCACGTTTGACAGCGGGAGGCCCTCTTCGCTGCCATCGGCCAGAGTTGATGCGCTCAAAAAATAAGCGAAACTGAAACGACAAGACGCCTCAGTCAGTGTTGGGCTGAAAACAGCAGTTTTTAGAGCCCCCCCTACAGGGTTTTTTTATTGCGCAAGAATTCCTCAATTTTCGCTTCAGGAACCCCCGGGCTGAATAGGAAGCCCTGAATTTCATTGCACTTTAGCAGCCGAAGAAGCTTGGCCTGCTCATTGGTTTCTACGCCTTCCGCGATAACTCGCAAGTTCAGGGAATGCGCCAAAGAGATGATGGCAGAGACGATGCTCCTATCGTCGGCATTGCTGGTCATGTTGATGATGAATGCCCGATCAATTTTTAATGAATTGATCGGCAACTTAGCGATATAGCTGAGCGAAGAGTAGCCCGTTCCGAAATCGTCAACCGCCACCTCAACACCCATTTCCCGAATAGCATAAAGCTTCTGAATGTTGGCCTCGACATCCTCCATGATCAGGCTCTCGGTAATTTCAATCTCCAGCCCACCGCTGTCTCTTCCTAAACTGCTTAGTACGCGTTCTACAGTACTGACGAAATCTTTTCTTCGCAGTTGAACTTGCGAAACATTGACGGCAATGCGAGGGGCGGTCAAGCCTTTCGCCTGCCATCCACGGAAATCCGTCATCGCTTGCGCCAAAGCCCAGGCGCCCGCCTCAATGATCATCCCGGTTTCTTCAAGCAGTGGAATGAATTTCCATGGCGGGACCAAGCCGGTTTCCGGATCGTTCCAGCGCATCAACGCCTCCACCCCCACGATCTGGTTGCTCTTGAGATCGACTTTAGGCTGGTAATGTAGAACCAGTTGTTCTAGCTCGAGTGCCCGACGCAGCTTGTTTTCAAGTGTCAGCTTCTCGGCGACCCGGGCATTGAGCACCGGGGTATAGAACAAATACTTGTCACCCGAGAGCTTGCTTTTCTTCAGAGCAGCTTCGGCGTTGCGGAACAAGGCATCGGCATCTTTTCCATCATTAGGGAAAATAGCGATACCCGTTCTGGCCGATATGCGCAGTTCCTGACCTTCCAGCGTGAAGGGTCTGCCCAGAGATGTCGCAACCTGACTCTCAAAGAAGCGCACCACATCTGCCTCTTCCCTGATATTTGACAAAACCATGGAAAAACAGTCTGCACTGATACGCGCCAGATGGTCCACCCCAACCCCCGTTTCAATTAGGCGCTCGGCTACCATTTTCAGCAATGCATCCCCAGCGTGCCGCCCAAACGTCTCATTGATACCTCTAAAACGTTCCAGATCGATGGCCAGTACCGCCACCGTTTCTCCACTTCTCACGTCATGCAGATGCTGGCCCAAGCGATCGTAAAACACCGTGCGATTCGGTAGACCGGTAATAGCATCATAGTAGGCAAGATAATTGAGTCTCCCTTCTTTTTTCAGGTTACCCATGGCGAATGAAATATCTCCCGCTATTTCAATCAAAAGCCGCATTTCCTCCTCATCGAAAACACCTGTTTCCGCCGCGTAGAGCACAAACACGCCGACCGGCTTACCCTCCAGAATGAGGGGGAGCACTACCACTGAGCGGTAGCCACGGCTTAGCGCCTCGTCGCGCCAGGCGGCCATGCGTTCGTCGCTGGCGATGTCATTGCAGATCACCGGCTTCGCTTCGGTCAGTGCTTGTGCGGTTAACGCACAACTTCCTGGTGCGTCATCATGGGTTGTCAAATTGACCTGCGCCAGATATCCGTCATCGTGGCCAGCCTGGGCGACCGGCGTCACCTGCTGGCTGTCTGCGGCATATTTTCCTATCCACGCAAAAGTAAACCTACCTTGATCCACCGCGATGCGACAGGCTTCCCTGAACAACTCCCCTTCCTCACGGACACGCACAATTGTTGTATTGATGCCGCTGAGGACACTGTAAATTCTATTAAGGAACTCGATCTTTGATTCCTGCACCTTGCGCAGAGTGATGTCGCGCGCGATGGTGGACAAATACTCCACCGATTCGTTGTGCCCCTTGTGGGCGAGAATCACCTGAAGAACCGGAATCTCGCGGCCGTCCGGCCCGAGGATGGCCGTTTCCCCACTCCATACCCCATGGCTGAGCGCATGCGGAATACCTTCCTCCATCACCAGCTTGCCGGCCCATTCCGGATAAATATCCTGACTTCGGATCTTTGGCAAATCCTTCTCTTCAATCCCCATCAATTGCAAGCCTGCCTGATTGCTGTAAAGCATTCGGCCATCCAGCGTCGCGGTACCAATCAAGTCGGGGGTTGCCTCAATGATCGCTACCAGCCGCGCCTGCTCCTCCTGAATACGCTTGCGCTCCGCGACTTCCAGCGTCAGCGCGGCGGTCCGCTCCTGGACCAACTGCTCCAAATGCTCGTGCAACCTGGCGCGCTCCAGCGCCACCGCAACTTGGTTGCCGACGACGCACAGCATCTTCAGCTCCACTTCGTCAAACAGACCCTGCTCAGGCCCGACCAGGTTCATAACGCCCATGGCCCGGTCACCGGTCCACAAGGGCACGCTGGCGTGGTACCGCAAGCCCTGCATGTCGCCCTTGCCCCCTTTAAAGCGTTCGCATTCCATGATGTTGCCGACATGGCCCAACTCTCCCGCGAGAAAACGGCGCCGGCAGTCGCACAATCCATCCATGGCACCTTCACGCAACAAGGCTGGCGGCAGATTGCGCGCGGCCACGGTCCGGAAGCTCGACTCCCTTTCCCATAGCGATATCCAGCCAGCCTGAACCCCGGGTAACTCCAAAGCCCGCTCTAATGCAACTTCTGCCACCTCACGTTCGGTAATTGCTTGATTTAGACCGGCCACGATACTGCCCAACCCATGCAGTACCTGGTTCGAATGCTCCAATTCCGTTTTGCGTAGCCTGAGCTCGCTGTTGATCTCCACCGCCTGTTCGTAGGTCGAAATCAACAGATCGAGCATCTGTTGCCGCTCGGCGGTAATAAGATGCTTTTGACCGCCGAGTTCAATCTCAAGGCCCATCTGCATCTTCTGGCTCTTGCGCATCTCCAGGCTCATCAGCAGGTAGTCAATGCGCGACAGCAGGTAGTCCCCGCCATAAGGTTTGCGGATGAAATTGTCTGCTCCGCACTCCAGCCCCCGGATCACATCCTGAGGGTCCGAGAGCGTGGTTACCAGCATGACCGGAATGTCCCTCAGGCTCTCGTCCGCCTTGATCGCCTTGCACAAACCGTAGCCATCGAGCTCGGGCATCACGACGTCGCTGATCACCAGGCTGGGCTTGCAGCGTGCGAGCAATGCGAGCGCCTCGCGGCCGTTGGCGGCGGCCGTCACCAAATAACCTCTCTGCTCGAGCAGGTGCGCAAGCTGCGCCGCCTGGGTTGGACTGTCCTCGGCAATGAGAACCTCCACCTTGCCGTTCGTTTTCTGGTTGGTTTTCATGGATCGTTCTGTCTTATTTTTTGCACACCAAGCTTATTAACACCGGGGCGATCTTCTCCGGCGGGAGAACCAGCGTCACCGCATCGAGCTTGATCGCCTCGCCCGGCATGCCGTGCACCACGGAACTTTCCTTGTCCTGAGCGAATGTCGTCGCACCCCTGTCCCGCAGCAGCTTCAGCTCCTCGACGCCGTCGCGTCCCATACCGGTCAGCAAGCCAGCGACTGCATCACGTCCATAGACTTCGGCGACCGAACGCAGAAGATAGGAAACCGAGGGGCGCAAGCCGTTCTCGGGCTCGTCTTTGGTTAGCACGATTTTTCCACCCCGCTCCATCCGCATCTGAAATTCATCGGGAGCCACATACACATGGCCCGGACGAATAGGCTCATCATGCGCGGCGAGATGAACAGGCAGACTGGACGTTTGCGCCAACCACTGAACAAAGCCCTGGGTAAAACCGATCGCCATGTGCTGCACAATCAGTACCGGTACCGGGAAACCTTGCGGCAGCGCCGCGAGAATGGTTTGCAGCACCGGCGGACCGCCGGTCGAGGCACCGATGGCTATCACCCTTGCTTTCGCCGCGACCGGCACGAAATGGGCTTGCGCAGGGGGCAGAACTTGCGGTTGGCGCAGCGCCTTGGGCCAGCGCCTGATCACCTTGACTTCGGACATCAATTTCACGGTCTGGACCAGCTCACGGGCGGTGGCTTCATGGTCCGGATGACCGATGCCCGCCGGCCGACGCAGAACTGCCACGGCCCCCGCTTCAACGGCACGAAACGTCGTCGAGACCTCGCGCGGATCCGTGCTCCCACTGACGATCACGATAGGCGTGGGGTACGTTTCCATGATCCGGCGCGTGGCTTCCAAACCATCCAGCTTGGGCATATGGATGTCCATCGTGATGACATCAGGCCGTTGGCGTGCCACAGCCACAAGCGCCTGCTCACCATCGTTCGCCGTCCCGATGACTTGGATGGCGGCATCCGCGCTGAGAATGTGAACGAGAAACTCGCGCACCACGGGTGAGTCTTCCACCACCAGGACTTTAATCATGGGCAACTCCGCCTGCTCGTGCTCATATCAGCCGCCGGACAATTTCCAGCAGATTGCTCTGCTCGAAGCTGCTTTTTACGATGTACGCGTTGGCACCGACGTCAATGCCGCGCTCGCGGTGCTCGCGCGACTCAAGTGCCGTCACCAGCACAACCGGCATTTGTGCAAGCCGCTTGTCCGAGCGCACCTTCGCCGTGAGATCGAAGCCGTCCATGCGCGGCATTTCCACGTCCGACACGAGCAAATCGAAAGTTCCCGCCTTGAGCGCCGTGTAGGCCTCGCCCCCGTCCACCGCTGTGGTGACGCTGTAGCCCGCCGATTCCAGGATGTTCTTTATCAGGGCCCTTGAGGTGATCGAATCCTCGGCGACCAGGATGGACCGTTTCACTGCAGACACGTGCTGCTCGCCAATGACGCTCGCGAGCGGGCTTGCCGCTGGCCTAATGGCCGACTGCATCATGTCGGGCACATTCAGGACCGGCACCACCTGGCCCGTCCCCAAGACGCTCGCGCCAGCGAGGTTGCGCACGCGCTTAAGTTGCGGCCCAAGCCCCTTGACCAGCACCTCTTGCTCCGCGAGGACCGCATCCACCCGGAATGCAATGCGATCAACGCCCAGGCCGAGCACCACTACCTGGACATTGTCTGCAGACACTCCTCCTGCACGCGGAATTTCCAGCACATCGGCCAAATGGACCAGCGACAGCGCCTGTCCGTCGAGGGCGATCGTTTCGCGGTTCTCCACCGTCTGGATCTCCTGCACCGCCACCAGCGCCACCCGTTCCACGCTGACTGCTGGAATGATGAACAGCCGATCGCCGGCGCGAACGAGCACGCCCCGAAACGTGGCAAGCGTCAGCGGCAGCACGATGCGGAAGGTCGTGCCGGCGCCTGGCTGCGCCTCCAGAGCGATGGTGCCGCCCAGCCGCTCGACCCTCTCGCGCACGATAGCGAGCCCCAGACCCCGTCCCGAAAGGTCGGTAACGATAGGGCTGGTAGAGAGGCCGGACTGAAACACCAGTGCCAGCGCCTCGCGTTCGTTCAACTTTTCCAGATCCTCCGCAGACATCACCCCAAGCTTCGCCGCAGCAGCCTTGACCTTCGCCACATCAATACCCGTCCCGTCGTCGGCGACCAGGATCTCGACTTTGCTGCCGTCCTTGTGCGCAACGGCGATGGTGAGCGTCGCATGCACCGGCTTGCCTTTGCGCTCACGCACCGCCGGGGGCTCCACACCGTGATCGATACTGTTCCGAAACAGATGATTGAGCGGGTCTTTGATCTGCTCAAGAATCCGCCGGTCGATTTCAATCTCATCCCCGCGAATCATCAGCTCCACCTGCTTGCCTTGATTGCGCGCAAGCTCGCGACCCAGCCGTGGGAAGGCTTCGAGCAGTGAAGAGAACGCCAGCATGTGCATTTCCTTCACATCGTGCAGGAGGCCGTCCACCATGGCGCTCAAGGCGCGATGATCGTGCGCGGCTGACGCCTCCAGCTTCGCCAGCCGGTCCTCCAGAAGCTTTATTAGCGGGGGCTCCGCATCCAGATACTCGAGCAGCTGTACCAATTCCCGCTGCACTATGGCAGCGCCATTTGGTTTTTTTGATTGTCCAAACGACCGTTCCACCGCCCGCATGGCAGGCCGAAGCTTGGCGAACTCCTTTTTCCAGGCACCAAGCGTAGCCCCGAGCTCCCGCAGTTCGCGCGCCCGCTCGCCCGCCGCCAGCCGCGGCGCAAGCAACTCCTCCGTCTGGCGCATCACCGAGTCAAGCTTCGCGGTGCGCACCCGTATGGTCTCGGTCTCCCGGTTGGAAGTCTGCAGCCCAGCAGCCGGGTCGGCATTCACACCCAACTCGGCGGGCACGGCGGACGGCGGGTCAGGCGCATCCTGCACCACAGGGGACGCATCGTGCAATGCAGCCTCAAGCCGGCGCACCAACGCCGCAACCGACTGCTTCTGGGCGCCCGCCTTGGCCTGGCCGGAGAAATCAAGCAGCCCGCGGAGCACCTCCAGCGTTTGATGCAACAGATCGAAAAGTGCAGGCGTGGCAGCAACACGGTCGCGCTTGAACCCAGCGAACACACTCTCCAGGGCATGACACACTGATTCCATTTCCGCGAGATTCACCGCGCGCGCCGCACCCTTGAGGCTGTGCGCTTCACGGTAGATTCTCTCAACGCTTTCCGACCGCGACTCCCCCGCCGGCAATTTTTCAAGTTCGACCAGTCCCGAGGACATCGCCTGGATGTGCTCGCCCGCCTCGACGCGAAAGGTCACGAGGAGTTTTTTCAGGAAATCGTCGTCGTTGTTGGTGGCCATGGCTTTCCAGTCCTGTGCTGCCGCCCCCGTTGATCAGGCCTTGCTGCCGATCATGGCGCCCAGGTTCTGCCCCAACTCGTGCAGGCTGTGCGCGGCGGTCTCGGCCTGCCTGGTGCCCGCGACGTTTTGCAGGCTCGCCTGCTTGATGTTCTCCATCGCCAACGCCACTTGGTCCATGCCCACCATCTGCTGCTGGCTCGAGGCGGCGATCTGCATCGCCGCTTGCGCCGCTTCGCTCACGCTCTCGGCAAGCAACCGGATCGACTCGCCCGCTTCGCCAGACTGCTTCAGGCCTGCCTCCACCGCCTTGGCTCCCTGCTCGGTCGCCATTACCGCGGCACCGGTCGCCTTTTGAATGTCGCCCAGAATCGTGCGCACCTGCGCGGTCGCCTGCTTGGACTGTTCGGCCAGGCTCTTGATTTCCTGAGCGACAACTGCGAAGCCTTTGCCCTGCTCGCCTGCCCTGGCTGCCTCGATCGCGGCATTCACCGCCAGCAAATTCGACTGCTCGGACAAATCGTTCACGGCGGCAATGATCTCGCCAATCGCCTGGCCTTGCTCCGACAACCGCACGATGCTCTCGGCAACCGACTCCATCTGCTCCTGGATGCGCTGCATCCCGGCAATCGTGTCCTCCACCGATTTGCGCCCAGCCTGCGACACTTGCGCCACCTTCTGCGCGCTCTCCGAGACGTACTTGGCCTTCTGGCTCGATACTCCGGCGGCCTGCTTCACCTCTTCCACCGTTGCCGTGGTCTCGCTCACCGCGCTGGCCGTCTCCGCCGCACCGGACGCCACTTGCGTCGTGGTGGCAAGAATCTCAGACGAGGACGATGACAGCTGATTGATAGCCTCCCGGAGCTGCCGCGTGATGGACCGCGTCAGAAGCGCTCCGAACGCCAGCCCCAGGACGATGGCAACGCCTGATATCGACAACAACAGCAGGAAGGTGTGATCGAGGGTCCGTGAAACCTCAGCCCGCCCTTCGGCCAACTGCTCCTGCTGCCGCTTGATGTATTGATCGGATTTCTGGCGCAACACCAAGGCAAATGGAAGCAGCTTGTCGTTCAGGGCGAGCGCCTCCTTGAGCTTTCCGCCCTCTATCAGCCGGATCCCCTCCTCCTGGCCCTCCCTGTATTTTTTCTGGGCATCGGCGATCTCATCTGCGAGACGCACCCCCGCATCCGAACGTGAGAGGCTGCGCACCTTGTCTAGCAGCGTATCGAACTGGTGGTGGCTCTCCCGCAGCTCATTCACCAGCCGGGAGCGCTGTTCCGGAAAAAGTAACAGGCCACGGTACTGCGCGACCTGGTCTCTCGCCTCCCCCCCGAGCTCCTTGGCGACAATAATGGACTGAGTGTCTTCGTCCAGAAACGCCGCGTACGCACTTTCGGTTGCCTTCAGCGAGTAGAACGCGACACCTGCCACGATCGTCAGCAGCGCCAGTACGACAACGTAGCCGCCGATTATTTTTTTTCCGATAGTCATAGTTACTCTCTCAGAATTCGGCTATTGAGGCTTGCCGTCATACCTTGTACTGCTCCGCCAGCCCCTTGAGCTTTTGTCCCAGTTCGTGCAGGCTGTGCGCGGCAGTCTCGGCCTGCCTGGTGCCCGCGACGTTTTGCAGGCTCGCCTGCTTGATGTTCTCCATCGCCAACGCCACTTGGTCCATGCCCACCATCTGCTGCTGGCTCGAGGCGGCGATCTGCATCGCCGCTTGCGCCGCTTCGCTCACGCTCTCGGCAAGCAACCGGATCGACTCGCCCGCTTCGCCAGACTGCTTCAGGCCCGCCTCCACCGCCTTGGCTCCCTGCTCGGTCGCCATTACCGCGGCACCGGTCGCCTTTTGAATGTCGCCCAGAATCGTGCGCACCTGCGCGGTCGCCTGCTTGGACTGTTCGGCCAGGCTCTTGATTTCCTGAGCGACAACTGCGAAGCCTTTGCCCTGCTCGCCTGCCCTGGCCGCCTCGATCGCGGCATTCACCGCCAGCAGATTCGACTGCTCGGACAAATCGTTCACGGCGGCAATGATCTCGCCAATCGCCTGGCCTTGCTCCGACAGCCGCACGATGCTCTCGGCAACCGACTCCATCTGCTCCTGGATGCGCTGCATCCCGGCAATCGTGTCCTCCACCGATTTGCGCCCAGCCTGCGACACTTGCGCCACCTTCTGCGCGCTCTCCGAGACGTACTTGGCCTTCTGGCTCGATACTCCGGCGGCCTGCTTCACCTCTTCCACCGTTGCCGTGGTCTCGCTTACCGCGCTGGCCGTCTCCGCCGCACCGGACGCCACTTGCGTCGTGGTGGCAAGAATCTCGCTGGACGAGGAAGCGAGTACCCCGACGCCTTCATTTAGTTCTCGGGTTGTGCGCCGCAGGCTCTCGACCATAGCGCCGAATGCACGCATCAAGCTGCCGACCTCGTCAGCGCGATTGTTCTTGGGGACCTCGACAGTGAGATCGCTCGCAGCCACCCGTTCGGCGGCGCGCGACAACTCGCGCAACGGCCCTGCGATCACCCGCTCCAGCAATAGTGTCAGCACGAGGCCAATCGCCAAGGCCGCGATCCCGACAAATAAAAAACCGCGAAATGACTGATGGGCCTGTAGATCGGAATTGGCTACGGCCAGACGCGCGCTTTCTTGGGCTGCGTTGCCGAGTTCCTGGGCAATGGTGCGAATCTTTTCCTCCCGCTCCTGCTGCACGCCAACTGTGCGCTGCCCCGCTTCCGCGATCTTGCCGGCGAGGATCAGCGGAATGACCTCGGAGTCCTTCGTTTGGGCGAATGCCTGCCAGACCGATTTCAGCTCCTCTAGCCGCGATAACTGCTTGGGGTCGTTCTTCGCCCGCGCAAGGAGGTTGAGGATGAGGCGGTCAATCTGTTTCGAGAGTTCCGCGGCTTGCGCCAGCAGCGGATCCTGTTCCGCGCGCTTGCTCAAGAGCTGTGCTTCGAGTATCAAAGCCCGCATCTGGTTTTGATACACGCGCAGGGCCTGTAGCTCGCTCAGGTTAGTGAAGTCTTGTTGGTAGAGTCGATTCTGCGACTCGCGGATGGTGTTGATGCCTGTGTAGGCACTTGCAATCACTGCAACGATCAGCGCGAAAATCAGCCCGAAGCAAACAAACAGCTTGTTGCGGGTCGTAAGATCCAGAAACCATTTCATGTCTGCTTCTCCATGCATGCTTTTCTGCCTGCCATTCTGGATCCAGCCCGAGGCATCATTGGCCGTCCACCTGTTCCTGCACCACGATTTCCTCGTCAGCAAGCAGCTTCCCAGCATCGAGAACCACCGTGCGCTCCGGGGTGACCCCCTTCAGGTATTTCTCCCGGACGCCGGTGAGCGTGGGTAGCGCGGGCTGGATTGCGGCAAGCGCAATGCGGCGCACGCCAAGGATGGCATCCGCGAGGATGCCGAACACCATGCTTCCGGACCCGAGAACGATGACTTTGTTCAGATCGGGCAAACCGGTTTGCGGGAGGTCGAAGAATTTGCGCACGTCGACGACCGAAACGATCTCGCCATGCAGGTTGACGATGCCAAGCACGAAGGTCGGCGTGCACGGTAGCGGAGTGAGGTTTTCCAGCAAAGAAACCTCACGCACATAAGAGGATTCGACAGCGTAGTGCTCATGAGCGAGCAGGAATTCCACCACCTCGATGCTTTGATCTATGGTTTGCGTTCTGTCGGGCTCCAAGGCGAGTGCTAGCGCTCTCTCATGCAAGATCCGTCCGGTCTCATCGCTCCCGAGCGCCCAGGCCTGTTCGCTGGCAGCTTGAATCGTATCCAGGCGGGCGCGCACTTCGACCCAATCAATGGCTGCTCGATGGGTCTTGCGGGGCCCTGATGGGTTCGTCCTCATGCGACAACCTCCTTATGTGTGCCCCAGGCTCGCCTGTGCCGAGGTGATGATTTCCACAAACCGAGCAGCGCTCAACCCGTCCGACTCCGGCAACAGGGCATCGGCCGGGCACGCCCGTAGCAGGGTCAGTGCATTGACGAAATGCCGTTGCGCTTCTCGCTGGCGCCCACCGGACAGGCAAAGGTTGCCCAAGGCGAAATGGGCCAGCGCGAAATCAGGTTCCAAATAAAGCGCGCGCCCAAGAGCACGTTCGGCGGTCTCGCTTTGCCCTTGCTCCTGACAAATAGCAGCAAGCAGATAGTAGTGTGCCGGGTTGAGCTTGTCGGCGGCAATCGCCTTTTCGCACCATTCGATCGCTTCGGCGAGCCTACCCTCATCGGCGCAAGCACGGGCTTTGCTTCTCGGCGTTTCTCGCTCTTCGTGCTTGGGCGAGTCTGCCTCTTCTGCTTGTGTCGCGTGCACGCCACCTTCTGCATGCAGAATTTCGAGCGCGAAGGTCGGCCAGGCTACCTTCAAAGGCGCAGTTGGACCCGGCGCGTAGGCTGCTGCAGCCTCTCCAGCATGCAACATGCCTTGAGCGTTGGTGGCGACGGACAAGGGTCCGCCGACCGCTGTCTTGCGATACAGGAAGGCGCCTGGAAATTCGACCGTGGTGAATTCGGAAAGATTCACTTGCGCGGTTTCAGCGGGGCTGGTGATCAGCCAACCCCCATCGACGAGCAAGCCGTGCAGCTTCGCGATGACCATTTTTGCCCTTTGCTGAGCAAAATACATAAGCACGTTGCGGCAGAAGATCACATCCACCGCATTCATGCTGTTCATGCACGATGGGTAAGCATCGTCGGCGAGATTGAGATAGGAAAAGGTGACCATCCTGCGTATCCGCGGCTGGATTTCGAAGCTTCCGTCCTGTCGCCGGATGAAATACTGATCCTTAAGCCTGCCGGGCGTGTCGCGAAACGACCATGCACCATATACCCCCTGTGCCGCCTTGCGCAGAAACTGCGGGTTAATGTCCGTCGCCAGGATAGTCACATTCCATTTATCGAGATCGGGGATCAACCGATCGAGCAACATCGCGATCGAATAGGGCTCCTCGCCGCTGCAACATCCCGCACTCCAAATGCGAATATGCCTTCCGGTTTTTGCACGGGCCCGAAGCAACTCCGGCAGGATCTGCTGCTCAAGAATGTCGAGACTTCTTTTTTCGCGGAAGAAATAGGTCTCGCCCACCGTCAAGTGGCTCGCAAGCATCTCTATTTGTGCTCGCGTCAGAGGCGCAGCAAGAAGCCAGCGGATGTAGTCTTCAGCTTGCGGGTATCCCGACTTGTGGGATGCGGCGACGATGCCGCGCTCCAGATCACGCCATCGCGCGCTCGGGAAGTAAAGCCCCATCTGCGATTCGAGCAAATCGCTCAGGAGCGACAGTAACGAGTCGGGCAAGGAAATCGGCATATCGATGCACGTCGGTCAGTGCTTTTCCAACGCCAAATCCAGAGACTGCTCTTCCTCTGGAGAAAAGAACCGATCCAGATCCTGAATCAAAACCAGACCATCGTGCGTCTTGAGCACGCCCTCAATTTGAGGGGTGCCTCCGACAATGTCACCGGTGCACACGACAGCATCAGCCGGGCGTTCGACTACACCCAAGACGGACTCCGCGATGATGGCGAGTCGCCTGGTGCGTGCACGCACCACAACCAGACTGTCGGCCGCTACGACTGCCCGCAGAGCAAGGCCAAGGCGCTTGCGGATGCTAACGATCGCGACGACTTCGCCCTGGATGTTGATGACCCCCACGACGACTTCAGGCGCCCCTGGCAGCGGCGTAATTTCAACCATGCGCAGGACACGGTCCACCGCGGCCAGCGGCAGAGCGTAAGTCTGCCCGTCAACCCTCAGTAGAACCAGTTTAATCATGGGAGTCCCCCTTTCCACTAAGGATCTCTCATATGGACGAATAGCGCAACGTGGAGACTGAATCACCCGGGGCGGTTCAAGGCCGATGCTGCACGCATTGGTCAGACAGAACGGATACCTGCTGCATCACGAAACGACGACCCTGCTGTCTAGCAGGCCCTATTCCGAGCCGTTGCCGTCGTGTTCGGAAGAGTGCGGCAGGTTCCACTTGTAGTGCAGCGATAGATAACGAAACGCAAAGCACGCCACTAAAGCAACCCAGGTTCTACTGCTCGACAACCATCCTAGATGCTCGCCAAACACTTCAATGCTGGCACCCACCAGCGCAGCCGACGCATAGATCTCACGCTGAAGGATCACCGGCACCCGATTGAGCAGCACGTCACGCACCACGCCACCGCCCACGGCAGTGACTATGCCCAGCAGAACCGCCACCTCCGCGTTATGGCCAAAAATCATGGCCTTCTGCGCGCCGGTCACGGCAAAGAGTCCCAGGCCGATGGAGTCGAAGAGAATCACCGGGTGCGCCAGGCGCACGACCAGCGTGTTTGCGGCTATCGTCATCAAGGCTGCCGCCATGGCAACGGCAAGGTAGCGCCAATCGGTCAGCCCGGCCGGCGGCACAGCGCCGATGCACAGGTCGCGCAGCACGCCCCCGCCGCAAGCGACCGTGAACGCTATCGCGACGACGCCGAACCAGTCGAGGCCGCGGTCTCTGGCAGCGACGGCACCGCTGATGGCAAAGGCGAATGTGCCCGCCAGATCGAGCGTTGTGAACAGGCGGTGGTCGTTCAGGCCGGCAAGTGCCAATTCGTGGACGTTCATGTGTTCGTTTCAGGCCGTGGCACCGGGGGGCACAGCCACGCGGCAGCGGCGGTCAGCATGGCCTGCAAGCCTGTCTCGAGCGTCGGGTGGATCTGCGGCGCGAACTTCGGCGAGTGGTTGCTGGGAATCTTGTTGACGGTTTTTTCCTGCTGGGCCTTGGCGTACACCGCTGGGTCGGTGCCGCCGACGAACCAGAACACATAGGGCACGCCCCAAGTGCGGCCGAAGATGCTGAAATCTTCACTGGCCGACGCTGGGCTGGGTGCCAGTGAGGCGTTCTTGCCAAACTGGTGGCCGAACGCCTGCGCCACCTTTTGTGTCGCGACAAGGTCGTTCTCGGTCAGCGGGTAACTGTTGATGGTGGTGAACTCGGGCGGCCGCTCGGCACCGGAGGCATCACACTCGGCGCAGCAAATGCGACGGATCGACTTGAGCATGTACTCACGCGTGTCCTCGCTGAAGGTGCGCATGTTCAGCTTGATGGTGGCATCGTCAGGGATGATGTTTTCCTTGGTGCCAGCCTGCAGCGAGCCGATCGTGAGCACCGCCGGCTCGGTCGGTGCAATCTCCCGCGAGACGATGGTCTGCAGGCGCAGCGTGGTCGCGGCGGCCATGATGACCGGATCGATGGAGGTTTGCGGCTGTGAACCGTGTGAGCCGCGCCCGAAGAGCTTGATCTTCAGGCTGTCTCCGGCCGACAGTGTGACGCCGGGACGGTAACTCACGGTGCCGGCGGCACCGACCATCACGTGCTGGCCGAGGATGATGTCGGGTTTGGGGAAGCGGCCTGCGCCCCAGTCGCGCACCATGGCGTTCGCGCCCTCCGCTGTTTCTTCGCCGGGCTGGAAGACGATCATCAGCGTGCCCTGCCAGGCGGCGCGATGCATGGACAGGATGCGCGCGGCGCCGATCATCCAGGTCACATGCATGTCGTGACCGCACGAATGTGCCACGCCGACCTCGACACCTTCCGCGTCGCGCGCCGTCACGGTGCTGGCATAGGGCAGCCCGGTGTTCTCGGCCATCGGTAGCGCATCCATGTCCGCGCGCAGCATCACGGTCGGGCCGGCACCGTTCTGCATCACGCAGACCACGCCGGTCACGCCGACGTTGCACGTCACCTCGTAGCCGAGACCCTGCATCGCGTCGGCGACGATCTTCGCGGTGCGGACTTCCTGCATCGACAACTCGGGATGCTGGTGAAGGTCTTTGTAGAGTGCTTCAAGTTCGGCCATCAGGGTGGGTCCGACCGAGCCGAGAGCTTGGGTGAGGGCATTCATGACAACTCCAGAAGTGATGAAGCAAAGTTGAAAGATGTCCGGCAGACAGCGTGCTTGAGGGACTCTTCGGCGCTTGACATGACGGTTGGGGATTCAGGCCTGCGCCTTCGTCCCCTTGGGCACCGTGAGCATGATGGAGACAATGGCCATCACGACCATCAGCACGTTGAAGCCCAGTGCAACGATGGCGGCTTCCCGCACGGCCAGGTTGTCCTGGCGGCCACTGAAGGTGATCACCCCTTCCAGCCAGTGCATGCTCGCTCTGTCGCCGCTGAGCGCGGTGAAAAGGGCGGCGGAGATCGCCACGCCGAAGGCAGCGCCGAGCGACGAAGCCATCTTGTAAATGCCCGAACCCGAGCCCGCCTGGGCCGCCGGAAGGTTCGACAGCGCCGCATCGGTCGACGGCGTCGCATAGAACGCCAGACCGACACCGAACAGGGCATAGCCGACGCTCGCGAGGATCTTGTAGTCCGACAGCAGCAGATGGGCAGGCGACACCAACAGAATCGCCAGGCCCGTGATCAGACAGCCCCAGACCATCGGCTTGCGCGGCCCGAAGTGCTGCAGCAGCTTCTCGCCCACGCGAATGAAGGCGATGATGGCAATCGCGTAGCCCAGCGTCAGAAAGCCGGCCTGTTGGGCGTTCATACCGCCACCGATCTGCACCAGTTGCAGCGACACGATCAGCGTGCCAGCGGTACCGTTGACCAGGAAGTTGGAAATCGTCGCGCCGGTGTAGGTCGCGTTCTTGAACAGGCTGAAATCAAAGAACGCATTTGGCGCCTTGTCTTCGAAGCGGAAAAACAGCCAGCCGAAGACCACTGTTACCGCCAGCAGACCCAGGCCGACCGGACTGGTCCACCCCAGCTTGTTGCCCTGGGTCACCAGCACCTGCAGTGCCACCATGGTGACCATGAAAGCCAGCACGCCAGACAGGTCGAAGCTGTACCCACCCTTGGTTTCAGCCCTGTTCTCGGGTGCGCCGTGCATCATCCACAGGCCGAGCACGCTGACGACGATGGCCACCCAGAAGATCGAGCGCCAACCGAAGTGCTGCGACATCAAGCCGCCGAACAGCGCGCACAGGCCTGAACCGCCCCACGAACCGATCGACCACATGCTGATGGCACGCTGGCGCTCGGAGCCATCCCAAAATGCTTTCACCAGCGCCAGGCTGGCCGGCATGATGCAGGCGGCCGACAGGCCTTGCAGCGCACGGCCAACGAGCAGAACCGGTGTTGCCAGTTGCCCCTGCGGTGTGATGGCCACCAGCAGCGAGCCGACGATGCTCAGGTAAAAACCAATGCGAGTGATCTTTAGCCGGCCAACACGGTCGGCCAGGCCGCCCATCACCACGATGAAGATGCCAGAAAACAGCGAGGTGATGGCCACCGCGACGTTCATCGTGTTCGCATCCATGCCCAGGTCTCGGCCCATGTCGGGCGCGATATTGAGCGTCGTCTGGGCAAACAGCCAGAACGCGATGACGCCCATGATGATGCCGAATAGCAGCCGGTCGTTGCCCTTGTACGCCACCTTGGATTGAACGCTGGGATTCATCTCGTTCTCCATTGCGCCTACGCAACCGGGTTTGTCTCGGCGGCTGCGTCACCGGTAAGTACCTTCTGATCGACCACTGCCGCCGGCATCGGCCGTCAAGGCCGACGAATCACAATATGCCTCTTGGCATTTCTGAGCAATACGTTTCCAATCGTTCTGCCCGTTGATCTGATGTTGCCCCTGTATTCCCGGCCCTGCCTCACTCCACCGTGACCGATTTCGCCAGGTTTCTGGGCTTGTCCACATCCGTCCCCCGCGCGCAGGCCGTGTGGTACGCCAGCAGTTGCAGCGGCACGACGTGCAGAATAGGTGAGAGCGCCCCGTAGTGCTCGGGCATGCGGATGACGTGCACGCCCTCGCCGTTGGCAATGCGCGTATCGGCGTCAGCCAGCACATACAGCACGCCGCCGCGCGCGCGCACCTCCTGCATGTTGCTTTTGAGCTTTTCCAAGAGCGCGTCGTTGGGCGCCACCGTCACCACCGGCATGCTGCTGGTCACCAGCGCCAGCGGGCCGTGCTTGAGTTCGCCAGCCGGGTAGGCCTCGGCGTGGATGTAGCTGATTTCCTTGAGCTTGAGAGCGCCTTCCATGGCAATCGGGTAGTGCAGGCCACGGCCGAGGAACAGGGCGTTTTCCATGCGGGCGAAATCTTCGGCCCAGGCGATGAGCTGGGGTTCCAGCGCCAACACTGCCTGCAAGGCGACGGGCAAGTGGCGCATCGCTTTGAGGTGGGTGGCTTCCTGCTCGGGGGTCAGGCGCCCCTTGGTTTGCGCCAGCGCCAGCGTCAGCAAAAACAGGCCGGCAAGCTGCGTGGTGAAGGCCTTGGTGCTGGCCACGCCGATCTCCACGCCGGCGCGCGTCACATAGGCCAGCTTGCATTCGCGCACCATGGCGCTGGTGGCGACGTTGCAGATGGTCAACGTGTGTTCCATGCCCAGGCTTTGCGCGTGGCGCAGGGCGGCGAGCGTGTCGGCCGTTTCGCCCGACTGGCTGATGACGACCACCAAGGTGCGCGGGTCGGGCACGCTGGTGCGGTAGCGGTATTCGCTCGCCACCTCCACCTGCGTGGGGATGCCGGCAATGTCTTCGAGCCAGTAGCGCGCCGTGCAGCCGCTGTAGTAGCTGGTGCCGCAGGCAAGAATCAGCACGCGGTCGATCTGCTCGAACACGCGCCAGGCAGCCGCACCCGGCGTGCCGTTGTGCTCGGGGCCGTCGAACAGTTCGGGGACAATGCCGGCCACGCCTTCGAGCGTGTCGGCAATGGCGCGCGGCTGCTCGAAAATTTCCTTTTGCATGTAGTGGCGGTAAGGCCCGAGATCCACCGCGCCGCTGTGGGCGTGGACGGTGCGCACCGGGCGATCGCCCTGGCTGAGCGGTTTGCCGCTGCTGCCCACAATCCAGTAGCGGCCGCGCTGCAGGTCGGCAATGTCGCCTTCTTCGAGGTAGACGATCTGGTCGGTGACGCCGGCCAGCGCCATGGCATCGCTCGCCAGGAAGTGCGCCTCGCCACCCGCCCCCACACCCAGCACCAGCGGCGAGCCGGCGCGCGCCCCCACCACGCGGTGGGGCTCGTCCTTGTGCATCACGGCAATGGCATAGGCGCCGCGCAGCTCGGCAATGCTGGCCTGCACGGCGGCAAACAGGTCGCCGCTGTAATGGTGGTCGATCAGGTGGGCAATGACTTCGGTATCGGTCTGGCTGGCAAACACGTACCCCCGTGCCTGCAAGCGCTCGCGCAGCTGCTCGTAGTTTTCAATGATGCCGTTGTGCACCACGGCGACACGGCCTGGCTGCTCCGCGGCGCCCGGCGTGCAGCCATGGCTGAAATGCGGATGGGCGTTGTGCACCGCAGGTGCGCCGTGCGTGGCCCAGCGGGTGTGGGCAATGCCGGTGCCGCCGCTCAAGTGCTCGGTGCGCACCTGCTCCAGCAACTCGGCGACGCGCTGGGTGCTGCGCGCGCGCACCAAGCCTCCGGCGGCGGCGGGATTCAGGCTGGCGGCGTGAATGGCCACACCGCAGGAGTCGTAGCCACGGTATTCGAGGCGCTGCAAGCCCTGGACGAGGGTGGGAACGATGTCATGGAGCGCAACTGCGCCAACGATGCCGCACATGGAAAGCCTTTGCTGTGGAAGGAACAGCCGGCATGCTAGGTGCGGCGACTAGAAATGTGTGGCATTGTTTTCAACAAATTATTTCCATAAAATTCATTCAATCAAATATATGAAATTTATGGAAAATTTATTGCTTGATAAAGTTGATAAAAAACTTCTCGCTGTCTTGCAAGAAGACGCCACGCCCACCAACCAGCAACTCGCTGCACAGCTGGGGATATCCCCTCCCACCTGCCTGCGCCGCGTGCGCCGGCTGTGGGAGGCCGGGCTCATCGCGCGCCAGGTCGCCATCTTGCAGCCCGAGGTGCTGGCAACGGCATTGGGCCATGGCCTGCACGCGATTGGTGAAGTGCTGCTGGACCGCCAGACTGCCGAGGCACAGGACGCCTTCGAGGCGCGCGCCGTGGCCGAGCCCTGCGTGGCGCAGTGCTGGCGCATGGCCTCGGGGGCTGACTTCGTGCTCGTACTGCAAGTGCGCGACATGCCGCACTACCTGGAGCTTGCCGCACGCCTGTTCACACAGGATGCCAACGTGCGCAACGTCAAACTGCACTTCGCCACACGCCGAGCGAAATTCGAGACAAAACTGCCTCTTGCGCAGGCACAGTAAGCGCTTGCCGCTATCAAATTTTTCTCACTCTGAGACACTGTCCAATGTGCAGCACACAGAGCGCCTGGCGTAGAGTTCACACTATGGCCTGAGCCACCCCAACCGGAGTCCTGACGCATGGAATTCAAGGATTACTACCAGACGCTGGGCGTAGAGAAAAGCGCCAGCCAGGACGAGATCAAAAAGGCCTATCGCAAGCTGGCGCGCAAGTACCACCCCGATGTGAGCAAAGAGGCGGACGCCGCCGCCAAGATGGCGCAACTGAACGAGGCCAACACCGTGCTCTCCGACCCGGAAAAGCGCGCCGCCTACGACAGCGTCAGCGCACAGGCAGCCGCCCAAGGGGCGCGCGGCGGCGGCGAGTTCCGCCCACCGCCGGGCTGGGATACCGGCTTTGAATTCTCGGGCAGCCCGTATGAAGGTGGGGATGGCGGCGACTACAGCGACTTTTTCGAGCAGCTCTTTGGCCAGGCCGCGCGCCAGCGCGGCGGTGCAGGCGGGTTTGGCCAAGGCGGCGGCCATGCGGCCCGGCGCGGCAGCGACCACCACGCCAAGATCGAGCTCGATTTGCTCGACGCCTACCAGGGCGGCACGCGCACGCTCTCGCTGCACGCCGCGCGCCCCGGCCCGAACGGGCGCATGGTGAGCGAGGAACGCAATCTCGAAGTGAAGATTCCCAAGGGCGTACGCGAAGGCCAGCTCATTCGCCTCGCTGGCCAGGGCGCCCCGGGCATGGGCGACGCGCCGGCGGGCGATCTGTTCCTGGAAGTGCACTTCCGGCCCGATGCACGCTGGCGCAGCGTGGAGCGCGACGTGTACCAGCCGCTGCCACTGGCTCCATGGGAAGCCGCGCTGGGCGCCAGCGTCGAGGTGCAGACGCCCAGCGGCACCGTCGAAGTGACCGTACCGGCGCGCTCACGCGCGGGGCGCAAGCTCCGCCTCAAGGGCCGCGGCATTCCTGCGGCGACGCCGGGCGACCTGTACCTGGAGATCGACATTGCCCTGCCACCGGCCGACAGCGACGCCGCGCGCGCTGCCTGGACGGCGCTTGGCAAAGCGTTCCCCACGTTCAACCCGCGCGCCCCCTCGCAAACTCAGCAAGGAGCCTGAACCATGCCCCATGCCTTTCACCTCCCTGCCCAGATGGCGGAACTGCTGGGCGACGACAGTTTGAGCCTCGAAGAACTGGCCCGCGCCTGCCGCCGCGCACCCGAATGGGTGAGCGAACATGTCGAAGCCGGGGTCATTGCCCCCCAGCCCGCCGACGCAGTCAGCGGCGGGATGGTCACCTGGCGCTTTGCCAGCACCACGCTGGTCCGCGCGCGCCGTGTGGCCCAGCTCGAGGCCTGCTTTGACGCCGACCCGCATCTGGCGGCGCTCACCGTGGATTTGATGGAGGAAGTGGGCGATCTGCGCCGCCAGTTGCGGCAACTGCGCCCCCCCGTGCCTGGGTCATGACAGCCGCCCCGCAGCCTGCCCCCAAGCACCGCAGCGCCAGCGCGCGCGCAAACACCTACCGCAGCATTTACCCGCTGCGCATCCTGGGCATGGGGCTCGGGCTGTGGGTGATCTGCAGCGTGTTGATTCAGACCGGCGATCTGGCGCGCTTTGGCTGGCTGGCGCTCCTGACCCTGGGGCTGTGGCCGCACCTGGCCTACCTGCACGCGCGCACCAGCCGCAACCCCTACCGCGCTGAAGTCCGCAACCTGCTGATCGACTCGGCCATCGTCGGCCTGTGGATTCCGCTGATGCACTTCAACCTGCTGCCCTCCGTCGTGCTCGCGGTGATCACCACGCACGACAAATTCGGCACCGGCATCAAGCGGCTGTGGCTGTATTCGCTGCCTGGCATGGCAGGCATGGCGCTGCTGGGCACGCTGGTACTGCGCCCCGAGCCGGTACTGGCCAGCTCGCTGTCCGTCATCATCGCCACGCTGCCAGTGATCGTGCTGCACAGCCTGGCGGTGAGTTTTACGAGCTACCGGCTGATTCGCACCGTGGCGCGGCAAAACAAGGAGTTGAAAGCGCTGCGCCAGCGCGATGCGCAGACCGGGCTCTTCGCCCGCGCACACTGGCAGGAGCAAGCCCAGGCCGTGCTGGAAGGCGCGCGCCGCAGCGACCGGCCAGCTTGGCTGCTGATGATCGACATCGACCACTTCAAACCGATCAATGACGTACACGGCCACACCGTGGGCGACGAAGCGATTCGCGTGGTGGGCGAAGTCATCCGCGAATCGGTGCGCGACCGTGATTGCGCCGGGCGCTATGGCGGCGACGAGTTCGCCGTGGTCTGCGCCGATACCGACGAAGCCCATGCCCATGCCATCGCCCAGCGCATCCGTGAGCGCATCGAAGCGCTGCGCCTGGCCGAACTGCCCGAGCTGCGCCTGACCAGCAGCATTGGCATGGCGCGTGCCAGCCGCAGCCACATGACACTGCGCGACTGGCTCAATGCGGCCGACGCAGCGCTCTACCGCGCGAAGCACGAAGGCCGCAACCAGGTCGCCAGCGTGTTCGGCGCGCTGGACGGCGGCGAACTTCAGCGCCCATATTTATAGCGTTTTCGGCCTCTAACGCTTATCTGACAAGCGTTTGCAGCTACTTAAAAAATAGCAATATTCCGCTAACCCGGCTAACCCGGCTAACCCGGCCATTGCACGGTGACCGTGCAGCCCCGACCCACCTCGGCCTGCGCGCTGACGCTGCCGCCGTGGCGCCCGGCAACGGCCGCCACCAACGCCAAACCCGCGCCCACGCCTTCGAATTCGCGCTCGGGGTGCAAGCGCTGGAACAGATCGAACAGGCCCTTGGACTGCGCCTGATCGAACCCCACACCGTTGTCCTGCACGCTCAAGCGGCACAGGCCTGAGGCATCGCGCGTGCAGGCAACCGCAATGTGCGGTGCCGGACAGGAGCGCGTGAACTTGATGGCGTTGGCCAGCAGCTCCTTCAGCAGCAGGCGCAGCTGCTGCGCGTCGGCTTGCACAGCGGGCAGTGGCGAGGCGATCTGCCAGGCGATGGCCCGGCCCTGGGAAACGCTGGAGAGCTCATTGACCACTTGTGCCAGCAGGTCCTGCAGGTCCACGGTTTCGATCCGCAGCGGCGCCGCCTGGATGCGCGAGAGCGCCAGCAGGGCATCGAGCATGCGGCCCATGCGCTGGCCCGCCTGCTCCATGGTGCCCAGAAACTCCAGCGCTTCTTCGCGCTCGGGCGGCGGCAGGGCAGCGGGCTCCAGAATTTCGCGCAGCAGCGGTGCAAACGCGGTGACGTGGCGCAGCGGCGCACGCAGGTCGTGCGAAATGGCGCGCAGCAAGTCCTGGTGCGCGGCCCGCAGGCGCGCCAGCTCCTGGGCGGGCGTCTCACCCTGGGGGGAGGTGGACGAAAAACCTTCGGGTGCGGTGCCGGTCATGCTCTCGCTCCTTCGGCGCGCCGCTTTCAGGGCGCGGGCTTCTTGGCCGGCCGTTTCCAGCCGGTGATGTTGGTTTGCCGTCCGCGCGCCACGCTCAGCGCGCCGGCGGGTACGTCCTTGCTGATGGTTGAGCCGCCGCCCACCGTGGCGCCCGCGCCAATGGTGACCGGCGCCACCAGCACGCAGTTGCTGCCGATGTGCACATCGGCCCCCATCACCGTGCGGTGCTTGTTGGCCCCGTCGTAGTTGGCGGTGATGCTGCCGGCGCCGTAGTTCACGCGCTCGCCCACTGTAGCGTCGCCCAGGTAGGCCAGGTGGTTGGCCTTGGCGCCGTCGGCCAACTGGCTGTTTTTCACCTCGACGAAATTGCCAATGTGCACCTCGCGCCCGAGCTGCGCACCGGGGCGCAGCCGGGCAAAGGGGCCGACCAGCGCGCCCTCGCCCACCTGCACGCCGGCCGCTTCGCCGTCGATGTGCGTGAAGGGGTGAATCACCGCGCCCGCTGCGATGCGCGCATTGGCAATGCAGCAGTAGGCGCCGATGCGCGCGCCCTCGCCCAGTTCGACCCGGCCGGTGAAGATGCAGCCGACGTCGATCTCCACATCCTGCGCACACACCAGTTCGGCGCGCGCGCCGCTGCGGGCGTCGTCGCGCAAGTCAAAGCGTGCCGGGTCGGCCAGGCGCACGCCCTGCTCCATCAAGGCGGCGGCGGTGCGGGTCTGGTGGGCACGCTCCAGCTCGGCCAGTTGCGCCGGACTGTTGACACCCGCCACCTGCACCGCGTCGTCGATGGTGTGCGTGGCCACCGGCACGCCCTGCGCCACGGCCATGGCCACCACCTCGGTCAGGTAGTACTCGCCCTGGGCGTTCTGGTTCGACAGGCGCGGCAGCCACTGCAGCAGCAGGCGCGCAGGCACGGCCAGGATGCCGCTGTAGACCTCGGTAATGGCGCGCTCGGCGTCGCTGGCATCTTTTTCCTCGACGATGCCGCGCACGGTGCCGTCGGCGCCGCGCACGATGCGGCCGTAGCCCTTGGGGTCGGGCAGGTGCACGGTCAGCAGCGCCAGCGCTTGGTCGGCGCAGGCCTGCACCAGGGCGCGCACGGTGCCCGGCTGGGTCAGCGGCACGTCGCCCGAGAGCACGACGACGGTGCCGTCGTCCTGCAGCAGCGGCGCCGCCTGCTGCACGGCGTGGCCGGTCCCGAGCTGCGGCTCCTGGCGCACGAATTTCAGGTCAAATTGGCCTCCAGCGCTTACCACACCTGCGCAAGCAGCTTCTACTTCCATAGCGCCATGGCCGGTGACGACAATGGCGCTGCGCGCGCCCAGCGCGCTCGCCTGGCCCAGCACATGCTGCAGCAGCGGGCGGCCCGCCAGGCGCTGCAAGACCTTGGGAAGGCGGCTTTTCATGCGCGTGCCCTTGCCGGCAGCCATGATCACGGTGTCAATGGGGTTCATGCTTCGCGTCTGTGCACCGGGCGGCGCCCGGCCTCGCGCCGCATTATCCCCGCCGCCCGTGGAGGCCCATGGCGCAGAGGGGCGGGCTCAGCAGCTGGCTGCCGGAGCACAAGCAGGCGCGCGGCGCAGCACCTGGCGCTGCACGGCATCGGGCCGCTGCCAGGCAAAGCGCAGCTCCATGCCACGCGCCGCCTCGATCAGCACGCGAGAGCCGGCCGGCACGCGCAGCGTCTGGCCGGCGCACACAAAGACGTCGCCCGCGCGCGAACCACCCGGCTCGAACGGGCCGCGGCCAAACGTGAGCCAGGCACAGCCGGAATCGATGCGCAGCAGCTGCGCGCGGGGCGCCGACAGCCGGGCCACCTCGCCCGGCGCCAGGCGCTGTCCAGCAGCGGTGGCGGGCAGGGCAGACGCGGCGTCCGTGCTACGGCTACGGAACAACGATGCGGGGGCGGACATGAGAAGCTCCTGAAAATGCAGTGATGAGGCTTGTCATGGTCGGCGTTCAGACCCCATCCGTCCAATGAAAACGCCTGGCTGCATTGATGCACCAGGCGCATCAATAGAATGGTGCCATGGCAAACGCATCCACCCCGCCTCCTTCGCGCCCACTGCCCCGCAGCCGTCCCGTGGGGCTGGGCCACTGGCGCGCGTTCCTGGCCGTGGCCGAGCACCTCAACTTTCGCGCCGCGGCCGAGTCCCTGTCGCTCACGCAATCGGCCGTCAGCCGCCAGATTCAGGCGCTGGAGGACGAAATCGGCCTGCCGCTGTTCCTGCGCCATACGCGGGCCGTGGAGCTCACCGGCTCCGGCGCCCAGTTGCTGCGCAGTTGCACGCCCGCCATCGAGCGCATTGATGCCGCCGTGCGCCTGGCGCGCCAAAGTGCAGGGCGCAAAAGCGTGGCCATCACCACCTGGGCCAGCTTTGCCTCGATGTGGCTGATTCCGCGCATGGAGGATTTCCAGCGTGTGCACCCGGACATCGATATCCGCATCGACGCCAGCGACCTCGCCGTCGACCTGGACACCTCGGATGTCGACCTGGCCCTGCGCTACGGGCTGCCCGGCCACCGCATGCAGGGCGGCCAGCGCCTGTTTGGGGAGCAGCTCGCCGTGGTCGCCAGCCCCTGGCTGCTCAAGGCCAGCGGGACGCCCAAGATGCCGGCCGATCTGGCGCGCTTCACGTTGATTGAAGCAGGCGATGCGCACCGCACGGCGAATCTCGAATGGCTGAGCTGGCGGCGCTGGTTCGATACGCAGGGCTGCGGCCAGCTCCAGCCCAAGCGTTGGCTGTATTTCAACTACGCGCACCAGATCGTGCAGGCGGCCCTGGCCGGCCAGGGCCTGGCGCTGGCGCGCATGCCGCTGATTGCCGACGCCCTGGCCTCGGGCGACCTGGTGGAGGTGATGCCGGGCCACCGCCTCGATTCGCCGCTGGCCTACTGGCTGCTGACGGGCCCGCGCAGCAGCCAGCGGCCCGAAATCCAGGCCTTTTGCGCCTGGCTGGCCCTCGAAGCCGAAAGCACCCGCCGCGCCATTGGCGACATGCCCGACCCGGACACGCTGGCCTCGCCCTATTAACGCTATTAATTAAATAGCTTCAAGCGCTTACCAAATAAGCGCTAGAGGCTATTTTTAGCCAAAAATTAGGCGGATTTCAGGCGAGCACCACGCGCGCAAACCTGCGCTTGCCCACCTGCACCACGTAGCTGCCTGCCGCCAATTTGAGGCCCCGGTCGCTCACCACGCCGCCATCCACGCGCACGCCGCCACCGTCGATCAGGCGGTTGGCCTCGCTGGACGAGGGCGCCAGGTTGGCCTGCTTGAGCAAAGCGCCAATCCCCAGCGGCGCGCCCGCGAGCTGCACTTCGGGAATATCGTCCGGCACGCCGCCCTTGCTGCGGTTGGCGAAATCCTGCTCGGCCGCATCGGCCGCCGCAGCGCTGTGAAAGCGCGTGGTGATCTCCTTGGCGAGCATCACCTTGGCATCCTTGGGGTTGCGCCCGCCTTCCACCTCGGCCTTGAGCCGTGCGATCTCGGCCAGCGAACGGAACGACAGCAGCGTGTACCAGCGCCACATCAGCGTGTCGGAAATGCTCAGCACCTTGGCGAACATGGTGTTCGCCGGCTCGCTGATGCCGATGTAGTTGTTCTTGCTCTTGCTCATCTTCTCGACGCCGTCGAGCCCTTCGAGCAAGGGCATGGTCAGGATGCACTGCGGCTCCTGGCCGTATTCCTGCTGCAGGTGGCGGCCCATGAGCAGGTTGAACTTCTGGTCGGTGCCACCGAGTTCCAGGTCGCTCTTCAAGGCCACGGAGTCGTAGCCCTGCATCAGCGGGTACAGAAATTCGTGCACGCTGATCGACTGGCCGCTGGTGAAGCGCTTGTGGAAATCGTCGCGCTCCATCATGCGCGCCACCGTGTATTTGGCGGCCAGGGCAATCATGCCGCTGGCGCCCAGGGGCTCGCTCCACTCGCTGTTGTAGCGAATCTCGGTGCGCGCCGGGTCCAGCACCAGGCTGGCCTGGCGGTAGTAGGTTTCGGCGTTCACCTTGATCTGCTCGGGCGTGAGCGGCGGGCGCGTGCTGTTGCGGCCGGACGGGTCGCCGATCAGGCTGGTGAAGTCACCGATTAGGAAGATCACCTGGTGGCCCAGGTCCTGCAACTGGCGCATCTTGTTGAGCACCACGGTGTGGCCGATGTGGATGTCGGGCGCCGTCGGGTCCAGGCCGAGTTTGATGCGCAGCGGCTGGCCGGTGGCCTGCGAGCGGGCCAGTTTTTGCACCCACTCCTGCTGCGGCAGCAGTTCGTCGGCACCGCGGAGCGACACTTCCAGCGCTTGTCCTACAGTCTCAGTGAGCGGAAAAGTTGTAACAACTGAATGATTCATAAGGGTTTTCAAGGGTGCCTCTGGCGGCCGGTTGGCTATACTGCGGGCCACCTCGCCGTCGCGGATTCTAGTAGCCACCCCGTTTATGCGGCTTGGTTTGCACTGCCGGACGGCCCTCCTGACAGTATGTGCGCCTTGGCAAGCCCTCGACCGACCCGGTCGCCTGCCGTGCCAGACCCACGCCACCCTGGGGACAGAATTTTGACCAATGGCTTGACCGATGCCAGCCGCGCGCTGCTGCAACCGCTTTCCCGCAGCCTGCGCAACCACCCCAAACGCATTACTGCCGCCCTTGCGGCCCTGCTGCTGACCGCTGGCGGCGGCGCTTTCGCCGTGGCCTCTCTGGGGCCCGACGCCGCCGATCTGCCGCAGCAGCGCATCGCGCAACCCGTGCAGTCGCTCGCCAGCGACGCGACGCTGGCCCAACTCACCGACCGTCCTGCCTTCACGCTGTACCGCAGCGAGCAGCTGCGCAGCAGCGACACGGCCGAGTCGCTGCTGCAGCGCCTGGGCGTGGCCGATCCGGCCGCTGCCGCCTGGCTGCGCCGCGACCCCAACGTGCACCAGAACCTGCTCGGCCGCACGGGCCGCTCGGTAACGGCCGAGACCACCGACGACCACCGCCTTACGCGTCTGACGGCACGCTGGGCACCGGACGATAGCGGCAATTTCAAACGCCTCGTCATTGAGCGTTCGGGCGACGGCTTTGCCTCCCGCGTCGAGTCGGCACCGCTCACGGCGTCGAGCCGCTTGTCGGGCGGCGTGATCCGCAGCTCGCTGTTTGCCGCGACCGACGAATCCAATATCCCCGACCCGGTGGCGGTCCAGCTCGCTGAAATATTCTCGGGCGATATCGATTTCCGCCGCTCGCTGCGCAAGGGCGATCGCTTCTCGGTGGTCTATGAAACCCTGGAAGCCGACGGCGAACCGCTGCGCACGGGCCGCGTGCTGAGCGCCGAGTTCGTGAACAACGGCAAGAAGCACGAAGCCATGTGGTTCGAAGAACCCGGCAGCAAGGGGGCTTACTACACCTTGGCGGGCGAAAGCCTGCGGCGCGCCTTCCTGAGCGCCCCAGTGGCGTTCACGCGCATCTCCAGCACGTTCTCCATGCGCTTTCACCCCATTCTCCAGAAGTGGAAAGCCCACCTGGGCACCGATTTCGCGGCCCCCACCGGCACGGCCGTGCGCACCGTCGGCGATGGCGTGGTCGAGTTTGCCGGCGTACAAAATGGCTATGGCAACGTGATTTTCGTCAAGCACCGGGGCGAACACGAGACAGTCTATGCCCACCTGAGCCGCATCGACGTGAAGAAGGGCGAGTCGGTCACGCAGGGTGAAACCATAGGCGCCGTGGGCCAGACCGGCTGGGCCACCGGGCCGCACCTGCACTTCGAGGTCCGCGTGAATGGCAAGCAGGAGGACCCGATGGGCGTCGCCCGCTCCAGCGAGGCAGCGGCCCCCATCTCCGCGGCTTCGCGGCCAGCCTTTGACCGCGTGGCCGCGCTGATGCGCACCCAACTCAATTCGGCCGAGCTGATCCAGCAGGCCAGCGCCGAATAATGCTCCCCCCTGAGCCGCCTGCGGCGTCTTCCCCCCAGGGGGACGCCGCCTGCGCGGCGGGACGGCCCTTGCGCGGCGACCGCTGGCCTGGCGCGCAGTGCCTCTTGTGCGATCTTGGTGGCTGTGGACCGGCGTGAGCACCTCCTGCGCTCCCGGGCTGTACATCGGCCTGATGTCGGGCACCTCGCTCGATGGGGTGGACGGGGTGCTGGCCGAGATTTCAGAGCAAAAATGCACGGTAGCGCTCTACCAGTCCGCCCCGATAGCTCCTGAATTAAGAGCAGAATTGCTGGCGCTCAACAGCCCCGGCCCGAACGAACTGCACCGCGCCGCGTTGGCCGGCAACGCGCTGGCCCTGGCCTATGCCGGCGTCGTGCAGGCGCTGCTGGCCGAAAGCGGCCTGGCGCCCGGCGCCGTGCGCGCCATCGGCGCCCACGGCCAGACGGTGCGCCACCGGCCGCAGGAATTCGGCGGCACCGGCTATACCCTGCAACTCAACAACCCCGCGCTGCTCGCCGAGCGCACCGGCATCACAGTGGTGGCGGACTTCCGCAGCCGCGACCTGGCCGCCGGCGGCCAGGGCGCGCCCCTGGTGCCCGCCTTCCACCAACGCGTCTTCGGCCTGCCGGGGCGAACGCGCGCCGTGCTCAACATCGGCGGCATCGCCAACCTCAGCGTGCTGCAGGCGGGCGGCGGGGTGCTGGGCTTCGACTGCGGCCCCGGCAACGCGCTCATGGACGCCTGGTGCCAGCGCCACACCGGCCAGGCCTACGACGACGGCGGCGCCTTCGCTGCCAGCGGCCGGGTGGCGGCCCCGCTGCTGTCGGCGCTGCGCGCCGAGCCCTACTTCGCCCAGCCGCCGCCCAAGAGCACCGGGCGCGACCTGTTCCATAGGGAATGGCTGGAAGCGCACCTGGCGCGCCACGCCGCGCTGGCGCCGCGGGACGTGCAGGCCACCTTGACGGAATTGACCGCCAGCGCTTGTGCAGACTGTGTTAACAGCTATGGGAGTGATAGCGATTTGTTGGCCGTATGCGGCGGCGGCGCGCGCAACACCTTCCTCATGGCGCGGCTGCAGGCGCTGCTCCCCACGACGCGGGTGACGACCACCGATGCGCTCGGCCTGCCCGCGCAGCAGGTGGAGGCGGCGGCCTTCGCCTGGCTGGCGCACCAGGCCATCGCCGGCCTGCCGGGCAATCTGCCCAAAGCAACGGGCGCCCAAGGCGCCCGTGTACTCGGCGGAATCTACCCCGCCTGAAGCGTTTCAGGAGAAGCTGGAGCCGCAGCCGCAGGTGGAGGTGGCTCCGGGGTTCTTGATGACGAACTGCGCGCCCTGGAGATCTTCCTTGTAGTCGATCTCGGCGCCCACCAGGTACTGGAAGCTCATGGCGTCGATCAGCAGCGAGACGCCGTTCTTGGTCATCACGGTATCGTCCTCGTTGGTGATTTCGTCGAAGGTAAAGCCATACTGGAAGCCTGAGCACCCGCCGCCCTGCACAAAGACGCGCAGCTTGAGCCCGGGGTTGCCTTCCTCCGCGATCAGATCGGCCACCTTGGCAGCGGCGCTCTCGGTGAAGAGAATGGGATCGGGCATTTCAGTAGGGGCAGCTTGGATGGCGGCAGTCATGGCGAGGCTCCAGAATTGGGTCTTGGGGGAATACTAATGAAGTCCTTGGGGGATTTCTTTTCACTGGGCGTTAGACGCTAATTTCAGTGGGGGCTTTGCTTCAAGCACAGCGTCGGTAGGCACCATGCTGCCGCAGATGGTGGCGCCCTGGTGCATTTCCAAGGCCTTGTAGTGCACATCGCCCGTGATGCGCGCCTTGGGCTGCAATTCAAGCAGCACCGTCGCATGCACAGGCCCCACGACCTCGCCGTTGACGATGACGTGCGCAGCATGAACGGCACCCTCCACCTTGGCCAGCGCTGAAATCACCAGCAAACCGTTCTGCCCCTCTTCGGCACGCACATCACCACGCACTTGACCATCGATGCGCAGGCCATCCGTAAAATGCACATCGCCCTCGATGCGGCTGCCCTGGGCGATCAGGCTTTTAATGGCGGGTTGCTTGTTGCGGGAAAACATGGGCGAGGCTCCTCTGGGGACGAATCAAGCGAGCAGTGGGCGCCACCGCTCACGGACTGAGGTCCGTGGTTTGCGAGGCACGAACACGCCCCTCGTGCAGGATTCTGACAGTCAAGGTTTTTACCACGGTATGGGGCGGCAGCGGCGCAATGCCTTCGAGCCGCTGGTACTGGCGCAGCTTGAAGGCCTGCGCGTCGCCAGCGAAGCGCTGGCTCCAGGGTTTGCCATCGCGTGTTCCCGCGGCCACCAGCTCCAGCTGACCTGAAAATTCCGTGGCGTTTTTCACCGGCCGCATCAGGAGCACCTGCCAATGCAGTTTGGCATCGGCCTGCTGGTCGGCCTGCAGGCCGCGAATCGCCAGGTCATCGCCCGAGGTGCTGCTGGGAATAAGCTTTTCAAAGAACCCCAGATCCTCCCGCAGCGAGCGGTTTTCGCTCTCAAGTTGCTTGAGCTGGAGCTTCAGTTGCTCAAGGGCCGAGCGCTCGGCCAGCAGCAGGCTGCCCGAGGTGTTGGCAATCGTCTGCGCCTGCTGGGAGTCGGCCCGCAAGCGCGCCAGATCGCTGCGCAGGCGCACCAGTTCTTCGCGGCTACCCGCGTCCAAGCCGGCAATCGAGCGGCCAAAATCGAACGCCCACAGCGACACAGCGGCACAAAACCCGAGGAACACCGCCAGCACCAGCCAGCGCAGCGGCCACGGCAGCGCGCTGCGCACGGCGACGCGTGGGGCACTGATCGTCAGGCGGCGTCTGAGCAGTCGAAAACGCATGCGTCTCCTGTGGCGAGCCGGGTGAAGGACATGGGCACTCTGTGGTGGGCAAAAGGGGCGATTGTGGGCCAAACCGCGTCCACCATGAAAAAAGCCGCCCCGGCGAACCGGTGCGGCTTTTGTGCGAGATCCGCCGCTGCGGATCAGCGCTTGGAGAACTGCTTGGCGCGGCGTGCAGAGCGCAGGCCGACCTTCTTGCGTTCCACTTCGCGCGCATCGCGCGTGACGAAACCGGCCTGGCTCAATACCGGCTTGAGGGTTTCGTCGTAGTCGATCAGCGCGCGCGTGATGCCGTGGCGGGCTGCGCCAGCCTGGCCGGATTCACCGCCACCGTGCACGTTGATCATGATGTCAAACGTTTCGGCGTGGCTGGTCAGCATCAGCGGCTGCTTGGCAATCATGATCGAGGTCTCACGGCCGAAGTAGGACTGAATGTCCTTGCCGTTGATCGTGATCTTGCCGCTGCCTTTTTTCAGAAACACGCGGGCGACGCTGGATTTGCGACGGCCGGTGCCATTGTTCCATTCACCAATCATCTCAAGGCTCCTTACAGTTCCAGCACTTTGGGCTGTTGGGCGGTGTGGGGATGCTCAGCACCACCGTACACCTTGAGTTTCTTGATCATGGCGTAACCCAGCGGCCCCTTGGGCAGCATGCCCTTGACGGCCTTCTCCAGCGCGCGGCCGGGGTGCTTGGCTTGCATGTCACGGAAATTCGTGGCCGAGATACCGCCGGGATAGCCCGAATGGCGGTAGTAGATCTTGTCCGTCGACTTGGCGCCGGTCACTCGAAGCTGAGCGGCGTTGATGATGACGATGAAGTCACCGGTATCGATGTGAGGCGTATAAATGGCTTTGTGTTTGCCGCGCAGACGGTGGGCAACTTCGCTGGCTACCCGGCCGAGCACCTTATCGGTGGCGTCAATCACAAACCACTCGTGCGTCACATCAGCGGGTTTGGCGCTGAAGGTTTTCATGAGTTTCTTTGGTTTGGCCGGCCTGAAAAGGGGCCGGCGTCCTTGGGCTCTTTTCCACGGTCGGTGTTTCTCTTGAAATGGAAACCTCTTAGGTGGTACTTGCAAAACCGGATTGAACCCGCTTCCACACTTCGCCGCGGAGCACGCAAGCGCTGCGAAGCCCGCCATTATAACGGGGCCACATCAAAACAGTCCACTGGCTTTCATGCAGGCGCCGCCTCAATTGGCAAAGTGGTTGCTCTCCAGCGGCTCCATAGCCTTGCGGAACTCGACGCAGGCCGAGCGCCCAGCATTGCCCGGCTTGCCGCATTCCTCGCGCAGACACATGCTGCGGGTCAGCACATTGGTGTTGGCGCACAGCGGCGCTGGCGGTGGTGCCTTGCGCGGCGCGGGGGATGGCAGCGGCGCAGGCGGCGGAGCTGGCGCCGGCTCTTGCACCGGGCTTGTCGCTGGCAAGGGCGGTTCTTTGGTGGCTTTGGTTGGTCGTGCCGATCGGGGCGGCGTCTTGGACACCGCGCGCGGGTCGCCGGAAGACACAAACGCCGGTGCCGGTCCGTCGCTGGGCACGGGCTCACCCGCGGCCGCCTGCGCAGCGGTGAGGTCTGCGGCGCCTTGTTCAGCGGGAGCCGCTTCGGGCGCCGACACCGGCGGTTTCAATTCCGTGATGATGGCGTCGGCCGGCGCTGTCGTCGGCTTCGGCAGCGGCGCCTGAGCCGGTCCGCGCAGGGCCCATGCCACGGCAACCGCCGCCAACCCGACCGCGCCCGCGCCAAGCCAGGGCCAGAGCAAACGCCGCGCAGGCGGCGCGGCAGCTCTCTCGCGGGTCCACTCGGATTCGAGCAAAGCCTTCTTGGGAGGAGCCTGCCGTGCCGGCGCCAGGGGCTCGGCCGGCTGGACCGTGTCTGGGTCACGAAACACCGTGTCCGGGCCTAGAAAGACCGTATCAGCGGCATCGGTCTGCACCGCGTCCTGGGCCCCCGGGGCGGTGGAAGCGGTCACCTGGGGAGCTACGGGCTTGGCATGCAGGGGAGCGGACGCAGGGCCCGCCGGCAGCTTCACTGCAGCACCCCCCGCAGGCGCCTGGCCCGTGAGGTCCACGGTACTCGCCGTCATGGTGGCGTCAGGCTGGTCGGTGGGCTCGACCCAGAGGTCCCCCAAACCCGCGCGGAAGTCGAAATGGTCCAGTCCCGCTGGCGCCGATGGCATCGCCATCAACGCCAGAAACGCGTCGATGCTCTGGGGTCGGTCTTCAGGCTGCAGCTTGAGCGCCTGGGAGATGGCCTCGATAAAAGGCGGGGAATATTCCTGGCCAAACTGCTTGTGCACCGTCCTGGCCACGCGCGAAAACGGCACCATACGATCGCGCAGGGCCCGCAGCGTGGCCGGCAGCGGCGCGTCGTTGCACAAACAACCATGCACCACAGCCGCCAGGGAGTACAGGTCGCTCCAAGGCCCTTGGGCCATCTCGGCGTGGCCCTCACCTTCGCCATCCGAATACTGCTCTATGGGAGCGTAGTTCACCTTCAGCACCGCCGTGTGCTTGCGGTCGCGGTCGTTGATGGCGTGGCGCGAGGCACCCAGGTCCAGCAGCACGGGAGGCCCCATATCCTGCAAGAAGATGTTGTCGGGGGAAATATCGCGGTGCAAGGTGTTGGCGCCGTGCAGCACACGCAGCGCGTCGAGCACGGCCCACAGCACCTGGCGCAGCCAGGCTTCCGGGGGCGGTGCGCGCATCTGGGTACGTGCCTGCTTGAAGGTCATGCCCCGGTACAGCGGCATCACCATGTAGGCGGTGTTGTGCGACTCCCAGAAGCGAAACACCTTCACCAACGAGGGGTGGTCGAACTGCGCCAGCATGCGCGCCTCGTCCACGAACGAGTGCAGGCCCGCCTGGAATGCTGGCTCGTCGGTAGACGAACGCGCCCAGAGTGTCCCATCGCCCGCGCGGGCGGCGAGCGCCGCCGGCATGTATTCCTTGATGGCCACCGTGCGGTGCAGCGAATGGTCAAACGCCTTGTAGACCATGCCAAAGCCGCCCACGCCCAATAGCGACAGGATTTCAAATTCGGCCAGGCGCGTGCCCGCCGGCAGCGCATCAAGGTGGCGCACCTGGGAGCGGTGTTCTGAACGGGAGCTTTCGGTCATGCGGGCGAAGGAGACGTAGCGGGACACAGGCCGGCCAAGGCGCTGGCCGGCTCCATCATCATAGGTTTCCAGGGTCGGTGAGAGCAAAAATGACTTTCTGAGACAAAAATTGCACGTTTTGCGTAGCGCATGGCCGGCGCGCAGGTGCATCTCCTGATTTTCAGCAACAAACATGCCAAACCGGCCCGCAGTGCCCAAGGTCCGGGCAGGCATGGTTACCATCGCCCCATGTTCAGTTACCGCCACGCCTTCCATGCAGGCAACCACGCCGACGTGCTCAAGCACACGGTGCTGATTGCCGTCCTGCAGCACCTCACCGAGAAAGATGCCGCGCTGACCGTCGTGGACACCCACGCCGGTGCCGGCCTGTACCGGCTCGACGGCGACTACGCACGCACCAGCGGCGAGGCAGGCGGGGGCCTGCTGCGCCTGGCAGCGCCTGCGCCAGATGCCGAGCCCCTGGCACCTGCCTTGCAGGCCTACCTGGACCTGGTGCGCTCGTTCAACCATGGCAGCAACTTGAAGGTGTATCCGGGCTCGCCCTTCATCGTCCAGCACCTGCTGCGCGCGCACGACCGGCTCAAACTGTTCGAGCTGCACCCCACCGACGCCCGTGCACTGGCCGGCAACGTGGCGCAGCTGGGCGCCGGACGGCAGGTGGTCGTTTTGGGTGAGGATGGCTTTGAAGGCTGGCGCAAATTCCTACCACCACCAGCGCGTCGCGCTTTGCTGATCTGCGATCCTAGCTACGAAATCAAGAGCGACTACGCCAAGGTGCTGGACCTTGCCACCGAGGGCATGAAGCGCTTCCCCACCGGCACCTACGCCGTGTGGTACCCCTTGATTGCCCGGCCCGAAGCGCATGACCTGCCACGCCGCCTGAAAACGCTGGCGACAAAGAGTGGCAAAAGCTGGCTGCACGCCACGCTGACCGTGAAGGCGGGCAAGGTCAAGGAGCTCGCCGACGGCAAGGTGGTGCGCCCTGGCCTGCCGGCCAGCGGCATGTTCCTCATCAACCCGCCGCACACGCTCAAGGCCGCGCTAGCGCCGGCCATGCCGCAGCTCGTCGCACGGCTGGGGCAGGACCAGCACGCGGCGTTCACACTGGAATCAGGCGGCTGATACAGGCGCTGTACGTCCCAGGCGCCGGCACAGTTCCAGCACCGCCTGGCTCTGGTTCATGGTGTAGAAGTGCAGCGCCGGGGCGCCACCGGCGCGCAACTGCTCGCACAAGCGCGTCACCACATCCAGGCCAAACGCCTTGATACTGGCCACATCGTCGCCATAGGACTGCAGGCGCAGGCGGATCCAGCGCGGTACCTCGGCGCCGCAGGCATCAGAAAAACGCAGCAACTGGCTGGAGCTGCCAATCGGCATGACGCCGGGCACCACCGGCACGCGCGCACCTTGGCGCGTGGCGTCGTCCACAAAGCGGAAGTAGGCGTCGGCGTTGTAGAAATACTGGGTGATGGCGGAATCAGCGCCCGCCTGCACCTTGGCGACGTAGGCGCGCAGATCGGCTTCAGGCGAACGTGCCTGCGGGTGCACCTCGGGGTAGGCCGCGACCTCGATGTGGAACGCATCGCCCGTTTCGGCGCGAATGAAGGCCACCAGGTCGCTGGCGTAATGGAATTCACCGCCTATGCCGTAGCCACTGGGCAAGTCGCCGCGCAGCGCCACCAGGCGCTTGACGCCCATGGCGCTCAGCATGGCGAGCTGCTCGCGCACCGACTGGCGCGTGGCGCCGATGCAGGAGAAATGCGAAGCGGCGGCCACGCCTTCCTGCAGGATTTCGCGCACCGTGTCGAAGGTGCCCTGCTGGGTGGAACCGCCGGCGCCGTAGGTCACCGAGCAGAACTCGGGCGCCAGCGCCTGCAATTGCTGGCGTACGCCGCGCAGCTTGGCCGCCCCTTCGGGCGTCTTGGGCGGGAAATATTCAAAGCTCACCGGGCAGGCGGCATTAGAGGCATCAGGAATATTGGCAGCGCTCATGCGGCCCTCCTCGCAAAAACAAAAAATTCGCGGTTGCCGTCGCCACCCTCAATAGGGCTTGGGAACCAGCTTTGGACCGTGAGCCCCAGCTCGGCACAGCAGGCGCGGATGCGCTGCTCGACCACCGCGTACAGCGCCGCGTCGCGCACGATGCCGCCCTTGCCTACCTGGCCTGGCTGCAGTTCGAATTGGGGCTTGACCAGCATCAGCAGCGCCCCGCCGTCCGCGAGCAACGGCACCAGCGCGGGCAGCACCAAGGTCAGCGAGATGAACGAGAGGTCGCCCACAATGACCGAGAATTTAGGGTCAAATTGGCCTCCAGCGCTTATTCCATATGCGCTAAAAGCTATCAAATCAGAAGCATCCAGTGCCCGCGCGTTGACCTGCTCGATGCAGGTAACACGCGCATCGCCCCGCAGGCGCGGGTGCAACTGCCCTTGGCCCACGTCCACGCCGACCACATGCGCAGCGCCCTTTTGCAACAGGCAATCGGTAAAGCCGCCGGTCGATTGGCCGATGTCGAGACACTGCGAACCTGCCACATCGAGGCCAGTAGCCGCCAGCGCCCCTTCGAGCTTGAGCCCGCCGCGCGAGACGTAGCGCGCCTCCGAGTTGTCCTGCAGTTGCAACTCGGCATCGTCCGGTACGTTGTCGCCATTCTTGCCCACCGGCTTCCAGGCGCCCTGCCCCACGCGCCACTGCGCGCCGCCCGCCAGCAGCCGCTGCGCCTGCGCGCGCGAAGCGGCGAGGCCGCGTTCGACAAGAAGTTGGTCAATTCGCATGGAGTTCCGATGGTTTTTTTGTTTCTCTGCCCTGTCAGCGCATAGCGAGCGGCCCGCAGGCTAGGCGCTGGAGGACCCGGAAACCGGAACGTAGCGGCGCTACGTGAGGATTCACGGGAGGCCCCGCAACGACGCCTGCGGGCCGCGCAGTAGCGCCCGTTAATAGCGGTAGGTGTCGGGTTTGTAGGGGCCCTGCTTGGGCACGCCAATATAGGCCGCCTGCTCGTCCGTCAGCTCGCTCAGCATGGCGCCCACCTTCTTCAGGTGCAGGCGCGCGACCTTTTCGTCCAGGTGCTTGGGCAGCACATAGACCTTGCCGTTTTCGTAGTAGTCGCTGTGCGTGAACAGCTCGATCTGGGCGATGGTCTGGTTGGCGAAGCTCGACGACATGACGAAGCTCGGGTGCCCCGTACCGCAGCCCAGGTTCACCAGACGCCCCTTGGCCAGCAGGATGATGCGCTTGCCATCCGGGAAGATCACATGGTCCACCTGCGGCTTGATCTCTTCCCATTCGTACTGTTCCAGCGTGGCGACCTGGATTTCATTGTCGAAGTGGCCGATGTTGCAGACGATGGCCTGGTCTTTCATGGCCAGCAGGTGCTCGTGCCGGATCACGTCGCGGTTGCCCGTGGTGGTCACGAAAATGTCGGCCTTGTCGGCGGCGTATTCCATGGTGACGACCTTGTAGCCTTCCATCGCCGCCTGCAGGGCGTTGATGGGGTCGATCTCGGTCACCCACACCTGGGCCGAGAGCGCGCGCAGCGCCTGGGCACTGCCCTTGCCCACGTCGCCGTAGCCGGCCACACAGGCCACCTTGCCGGCAATCATCACGTCGGTGGCGCGCTTGATGCCGTCCACCAGCGATTCACGGCAGCCGTACAGGTTGTCGAACTTGCTCTTGGTGACCGAGTCGTTCACGTTGATGGCGCGGAACAACAGGGTGCCCTTGGCCGACATTTCCTTCAAGCGGTGCACGCCGGTGGTGGTTTCTTCGGTCACGCCGATGATCTCGGCACCCTTGCGGCTGTACCAGGTCGGGTCCACGGCCAGCTTGGCCTTGATGGCGGCGAACAAACAGGTTTCCTCTTCGCTGGTCGGGTTGGCGATCAGCGAGGCGTCCTTTTCGGCGCGCTTGCCCAGGTGCATGAGCAGCGTGGCGTCGCCGCCGTCGTCCAGGATCAGGTTCGGGCCTTCGCCGGGGGTGTTGGCCGCGCCGAAGTCGAAGATGCGGTGCGTGTAGTCCCAGTAGTCGGCCAGCGACTCGCCCTTGATGGCAAACACCGGCGTGCCACCCGCAGCAATCGCGGCGGCGGCATGGTCCTGCGTCGAGAAGATGTTGCACGAGGCCCAGCGCACCTGCGCGCCCAGGGCCTGCAGCGTCTCGATCAGCACGGCGGTCTGGATGGTCATGTGCAGGCTCCCGGTGATGCGCGCGCCCTTGAGCGGCTGCTTGGCAGCGAATTCCTCGCGGATGGCCATCAGGCCGGGCATCTCGGTTTCGGCGATGCGGATTTCCTTGCGGCCCCAGGCAGCCAGGCCGATGTCGGTAATGGCGCAGTCAATGGAATCAAGTGGGGGGGTACGGGCGTTCATGGGTGGCTCCAAAAGCTGTTTTGAAACACCACCTGCCGCGAGGGGGATTGAGAGCCCATCGCACGCAAGGTGGATGAGCGTCGTTGCACAGCGGATCTGTGAGCCTGTCGAACTGACAGACCGTTCGGCCCGGCCTCCCGAGCCTCACGCCTGCTGAAATAGCGGGACGCTGCAACGCTCCTCGGGAGAAGAACGCGGATTATATCGGCGTGCGTGCCCGCAGGCGCAGTGCCATCGCCAGCGCGCCCGCCAGCAGCACCAGCGAGAACCCCACCAAGGCCGGCCAGCGCCCATGCTCCCAGAACCAGCCACCCGCCGAACCCAGCACGCTGGACCCCAGGTAGTACGCCAGCAAATACAGCGAGGACGCATGCCCCTTGGATTGGCGCGCCAGTTGCCCCACCCAGCCACTGGCGACCGAATGCGCCACGAAGAAACCAAAAGTGAGCACGGCAATGCCCACAATCACCCAGAGCAGCGGCGCCACCAAGGTCAGCACCACGCCAGCGGCCATCAGCGCCACACCGCCCACCAGCACCGGCGCGCGCCCCAGCCGGTCCGCCAGTGCACCCGCCGTGGGCGAAGCAAGGATGCCAAACAGGTAAACGCAAAAGATGAGGCCGATCTGCGTCTGGCTCAAGCCATAGGGCGGCAGCGCCAGGCGAAAGCCCGCGTAATTGAAGAGCGAGACAAACACCCCCATCAGCGCAAAGCCCGACAGGAACAGCAATGGCAAGCCGGGCGTGTGCAAGTGCGCGCGCCAGGCGTCCAGATGAAACCGCAAGCTCTGCGACTGCCGCGTGCCAGACGGCACTGCCCCGCTGGTTTTGGGCAGCAGCCGCACAAACCCGATCGCTGACAGCAGCCCCAGCGCGCCAATGGTGGCCATTGCTGCGCGCCAGCCAAATTGGTCGGCCAGCGCACTCATCCCCACCCGCCCGGCCATGCCGCCAAAAGCCGTTCCGCCAATGTAGAGGCCCATGGAGAACCCCAGCCCGCGCGGGTGGATCTCATCGGCCAGATAGGCCATGGCCACGGCGGGCACACCGCCGAGCAAAATGCCCTCCAGCGCCCGCGCCACCAGCAGCGCGCCCCAGGTGGGCGCCACGGCGGCTAGCACATTGCATACCGCCGCCAGCGCCATGGAGGCAAACATCAGCCGCCGTTTGTCCCGCCCTTCCGACAAGGCGCCGGCGACAAAGATGGCCACCGCCAGGCACCCGGCACTGACCGACAGCGCCAGCGAACTGCCCGCAGCCCCCAGGCCAAAGTGCGCCGCCAGCTCCGGCAGCACCGGCTGCACGCAGTACAGCAACGAGAAGGTTGCGAAACCTGCCATAAACAAGGCCAGGCTGATGCGCCGGTAGGCGGGCGAACCCGCTTGCACCCAGGTGCGGGTGGCGGGCGATGGGTCGGATTCCTGCATGGGCGCAACTGTGACACGGGCGCGCGAACCCTGCTCTGCTTATCGGCCCCGTAAAATCAACGCGCTTTAAGCACGCATGCCCTGCCGTGCGCCTGCTCACCCCCTGAATTCTGGATCTCCCTTGTCCTACGCCTCTGAAACCCGGCGCCGCCGCACCTTTGCCATCATTTCCCACCCCGACGCCGGCAAGACCACGCTGACGGAGAAGCTCTTGCTGTTCTCGGGCGCGATCCAGATCGCCGGCGCCGTCAAAGGCCGCAAGGCCAGCCGCCACGCCACCTCCGACTGGATGGAGATCGAGAAACAGCGCGGCATTTCAGTAGCGTCAAGCGTGATGCAGATGCTCTACCGCGAGCACGTCATCAACTTGCTCGACACCCCCGGCCACAAGGACTTCTCGGAAGACACCTACCGCGTGCTGACCGCCGTCGATTCGGCCTTGATGGTGATTGACGCCGCCAACGGCGTGGAAGCGCAGACGCGCCGCCTGATCGAGGTCTGCCGCCAGCGCGACACCCCCATCATCACCTTCGTCAACAAGATGGACCGCGAAGTGCGCGACCCGCTGGACATCATGGACGAGGTCGAGCGCGAGCTGGGCATGCCCTGCTGCCCCATGACCTGGCCGGTGGGCCAGGGCAAGCGCTTTGGCGGCATCATCAACCTACGCACCCAGGCGATGACGGTGTTCGAGTCGGGAAGCGAGCGCCGGCCCCAGGATTTCGAAACCATTCCCCTCACCGAAACCGCCCGGCTGCAAGCACGCTTTGGCAGCGAGTTCGATACCGCCATGGAAAGCATGGAACTGGCGGTGGGCGCGTCGCCCACCTGGGACCATGCGCAGTTTCTGGCGGGCAAGCTCACACCCGTGTTCTTCGGCTCGGGGGTGAACAACTTCGGCGTAATGGAAGTGCTCGACGCCCTGGTGGACATGGCCCCGCCACCCGGCCCGCGCATCAGCACGCTGGAAGTCAACAAGCAACCGGTGGTCAAGACCGTCCAGCCCGAGGACGAAGGTTTTTCTGGCGTGGTCTTCAAGGTGCAGGCCAACATGGACGCCAACCACCGCGACCGCATCGCCTTCGTGCGCGTGGCCTCGGGCAAATACCAGCCCGGCATGAAGCTCAAGGTACAGCGCACCGGCAAGGAGCTGCGCCCCACCAGCGTGGTCACCTTCATGAGCCAGCGCCGCGAAGCTGTCGAAGAAGCCTACGCCGGCGACATCATCGGCTTCACCACGCACGGCGGCGTGCAGCTGGGCGACACCATCACCGATGGCGCCAACCTGCAGTTCACCGGCCTGCCGTTTTTTGCCCCCGAGCTGTTCATGACCGTGGTGCTCAAGAACCCCTTGCGCACCAAACAACTGCAGCAAGGCCTGGCCCAGCTGGGCGAAGAAGGCGCCATTCAGGTCTTCAAACCCGACACCGGCGGCAACATGCTGCTGGGCGCCGTGGGCCAGCTGCAATTTGAAGTGGTGCAGCACCGCCTGAAAGGCGAATACGACGCCGACGTGCGGCTGGAGGGCTGCCAGTACACGGGTGCGCGCTGGATCACCGCCGACACCCCGGCCGAGCTGCGCGAATTTGAAAATGCCTACCCGCTGCGCATGGCGCACGACGCGGCCAACACGCTGGCCTACCTGTGCACCAGCCCCTACGACGTGCGCCTGGCACAGGAACGCTTTCCCAAGATCCACTTCCACCCGCTGCGCGAGCATGCGGGGCTGGCGCTGCAATCGGGCGGTTGATGGGCACACGCCTCCAGCCTCTCCCGGCCTGGCAACCGCCTGCCAATCTGCTCGGCATCTTCACCGACATCGACGACACCCTGACCACGGACGGGGCCATCACCTCCGACGCGCTGGCTGCCTTGCACGATTTGAAGGCGGCCGAGCTGCACGTGATTCCCATCACCGGGCGGCCCGTGGGCTGGAGCGAGCGCTTTGCCGCGGCCTGGCCGGTGGACGCCGTGGTGGCCGAGAACGGCGCGGTCGCCCTGCGCCTCGAATCGTCAGAAAATATAAGCGAAAATGGCCTCCAGCGCTTATCGGACAAGCGCTTGCAGCTATCAAAAATATACCAACAAGATGCCGCTACACGGGCCGTCAACTTTGCTGCCATGCGCGCAGTGCTGGAGGCTATCGAGCGCCAGGTGCCCGGTGCCCGGCGGGCGCAGGATTCGGCCGGCCGCGAAACCGACATCGCCATCGACCACAGCGAATTCACGCACCTGCCGCAAACCACGATCGATCGGTGTGTCGGCCTGATGCGGGAGGCGGGCATGGTGGCCACGGTGAGCAGCATCCACATCAACGGCTGGTTTGGGGCGCACAACAAATGGGAAGGTGCACGCTGGATCGTGCGCGAGCTGTTCGGGCGCGAACTGGCGCAGGAGACGGCCCGTTGGGTCTATGTGGGCGATTCAAGCAACGACCAGATCATGTTCGAGCATTTCGGGCACAGCGTGGGCGTCGCCAACATTGCGCGCTTCGTCCCCCAGCTCACCCATTTGCCGCGCTTCGTGACACGGGGCGAGCGCGGCACGGGATTTGCCGAATTGGCGCGGCACCTGCTGGCAACACATCCGGCTTGACGCTTCCCACCTGGGGTAGGGAGCCAGCATCAACTTGGCGCGGGCGCAGCGTCCGCTGGCACCAGCACCACGCGGTTGCGCCCGGCCTGCTTGCCGGCGTACATGGCCGCATCGGCCCGCGCCATCAGCGCATTCAGGTCTTCCCCCGGCTGGTGCTGGGCCACGCCAGCGGTGGCTGTCACTGCAACCGCCTGATCGCCGACCATCGCAGGCGTTGCGGCCAGCAAGTCGTTGAACCGCTGCAGCACCGTGCCAGCCCGTTGCAGATCGACGTCTGGCAACAGCACCGCGAATTCTTCACCCCCCACCCGCGCCGCCATGTCGGCACCACGAAAGCTGCGAGCGCACACCTCGCCCACCCCGCGTAGCACCGCATCGCCGCCGGCATGGCCGTGGGTGTCGTTCACCCGTTTGAAATGGTCGAGGTCAAACATGGCCAGCGACAGCGGCTCGCTGCGGCGCTGCGCGCGTGCCGATTCAGTAGCGAAGCGTTCAGCAAGCGCACGTCGGTTGGGCAGCCCCGTGAGCAAATCCGTGAAGGCCTGGCGCTCAAGTTCGCCCTGCAGGGCCACGCGCCGGACGACTTCATCTTTCAGTTCCCGGTTGGCGTCCAGCAACTGGCGGCGCAGCAGGAATTCCAGCCGTTCCGTCTTTTGCTGGCGCAGCGCTGCCGCGTAGCCCAGCACGGCCGGCAGGGCCACCAGGAAAGCCGTTCCGACCTTCACCGACGCGTCCGCTGTCGTGGCCCAGACACTGAGCGTGGCGCCGATGGCACCAAACAGCGCCACAGGAGCAGCCATGGCCACACGCACCGGTACGAACAGGAACAGCATGACCTGGATGACCATGATCGCCCCGGTATTGAACGCCCGGATATCTGGTCGCAGCCCGTAGAGCAGAAAAAAGAACGAATACCCCAGTAAGGCCAGGCCAACAAGCACGTACCCTTGCAAGGCCAGGTTCGGTCTGCGCTTGAATGCCTCTGCGGCACCCAGAAGGAGCAATGCGAACACGCCCCGGTAGGCCGCCAGAATCCAGAAATTCGGCACGGCACCCAGGGCGAGGTAATCGGGCACCGCAAACACAGCCATCAGTGCTGCCCAAAGCACCAGGCCCGCGCGCTGCTGCGGCAGCACCCGGGACAGCGTGCTCGCGCGAAAATCCTGCTCCAGCGCGGGCTCGACAAACTCCCCACGCAAGGGCCAGATACGGTCCGGCGACTGGTCGGCAGCAAAAGTGGGGGGCGATTCGGACATGGCGCCTGCATGGTAAGGCGACTGGCGCAACCTTGCCGACACGGTCAGGCTTTGTAGGTCGATAGCAATAGGCTGGTTTCCGTGGCCGCAATGCCCGGCGTGAGGCGGATACGCCCCAGCGCTGCATCAAACGCCTCCAGGCTCTCGGCGCGCACCTCGGCGACGATGTCCCAGCGGCCATTGGTGCTGTGCAGCGTGCCCACCGCCGCCTCGCCGCGCAGGGCGCGTATGACGGCGGGGGCGCCGTTGCCTTCGACCGCGATGCTCATCCACGCCCGGATGCGCTGGGGTTCGGAATCGGGCCGCAGGCGCACGGTGTAGCCCGTGATGACGCCCGCGTCTTCGAGCTTGCGCAAGCGGTTCTGCACCGTGCCGCGCGAGACACGGACCTTTTGCGCCAGTGTGGCCAGGGGCGTGCGGGCGTTGTCGCGCAGCAGGCTGAGCAACTGCCTGTCAGTGTCATCAATTTTTGCCATAGCGATAATTATTACTGCCATATCGCTAGAAGTGCTACCAAATCAGCACATTTTTGCCGCTATTCGTTGGTTGAGGTGGCACAGCACAATCTTCTGAAGCCATCTCATTCGGCTTCTCAATCCATCGAATACGCGAAGGCGAAGCGAAGCCGACAAAGCAATCGTTTGATTGAGCAATGGCATCAGGAGACAAAAATGACCCGCCTTATCGACCTTCCCGCCCTCGCGCAGCTGACGCAGGACATCGGCCCCGCTGCGCTCATCGAGCAATTGGTCCACAGCATCGAAGCCGAGTTTCTGCATTGGAGCGAGTTCGACAAATCCGCCCGCAGCGCCTGCCACAGCGCACGCGGGGTGATCGAGCTGATGCCGGTGGCCGGCGCCACGCACTACAGCTTCAAGTACGTCAATGGCCACCCCGGCAATCCGGCACGCGGCCTGCCAACGGTAATGGCCTTTGGCGTGCTGGCCGAAGTGGACACAGGCTACCCGCTGCTGCTGTCCGAATTGACACTGACCACGGCCCTGCGCACCGCCGCCACCTCCGCCATGGCGGCGCGCGCCCTCGCCCGGCCGAACTGCCGCCGCATGGCGCTTATCGGCAATGGCGCGCAGAGCGACTTCCAGGCGATGGCCTTTCACACCCTGCTCGGCATTGGCGAGGTGAGCGCTTTCGATGTCGATGCGGCCGCCACGGACAAGCTCTTGCGCAACCTCGCGGACCTCCCCGGCCTGCGCGTGCGGCGCGCGGCGTCTGTACGCGATGCCGTGCGCGGCGCCGACATCGTCACCACCGTCACGGCCGACAAGGCCCGCGCCACCATCCTCACGCCCGACATGGTCGAGCCCGGCATGCACCTCAACGCCGTGGGCGGCGACTGCCCGGGCAAGACCGAGCTGCACCCCGACGTGCTGCGTGCGGCCAACCTCTTTGTCGAGTACGAGCCGCAGACGCGCATCGAAGGCGACATCCAGCAGCTCGCGCCCGACCATCCGGTGACCGAACTCTGGCGCGTGCTGTCTGGACAGGCGCCCGGTCGCACGTCCGCGCAGGAAGTGACCGTCTTTGATTCCGTCGGCTTTGCGCTGGAAGACTATGCCGCCCTGCGCACCCTGCACCGCCTGGCGCAGGAGCGCGGCATCGGGCGCGACGTGCAGTTGGTCCCAAGCGATGGCGACCCGAAAGACCTGTTCGGGCGCACGCGCGGCGCCGGGGCCAGTACGCGTCTGCGCCGCGTGGCCTGACCGATATGCCGCCGCCCTCCCTGCAGGCACCAGCCGCCGTGGTCATGGTGCGTCCGCGCCATTTCACGCCCAATCCCGAAACGGCCGCCGATAACGCCTTCCAGGCGCGCACGGCCGGTCAGCCACCCGATGAAACCGCGCGCGGCGCTTATGCCGAGGTGAGCGACGCCGCCGCGCGGCTGCAAGACGCCGGCGTGCGGGTGCACCTCTTCGAGGACGATGGCCGGCACCACACGCCCGACAGCGTCTTCCCGAACAACTGGTTCTCCACCCATGCGGGCGGCCATGTGGCGCTCTACCCCATGTTTGCCCCCAGCCGCCGGCGCGAGCGGCGCAGCGACATCATCGAAGGGCTCAAAGCCGAGTACCGCGTGCAGGACGTGATCGACTATTCCGGCCTGGAGCAGGACGGCATGTTTCTGGAGGGCACGGGCGCCATGGTGCTCGACCATGTGGCCCGCATCGCCTATACCGCCCAGTCCAACCGTGCCAACGCGGTGGCGCTGGAGCGCTTTTGCACGCACTTCAACTACGAGCCCATGGCCTTTGCCACGGCCGACGCCCAGGGCCAGCCGTGCTACCACACCAACGTGATGCTGTGCGTGGGCACGGACTTCGCACTCGGCGGTTTCTACCTAATCGCCGACCCGCAGCGCCGCGCGGTAGTGCGCGAGCGCCTGCGCGAGGGCGGGCGCGAACTCATCGAACTCGATGCCCGCCAGATCGGCGAATTTGCCGGCAATGCGCTGGAGCTCACCGGCCGGCGCGGCGAGCAACTGCTGGCCCTGTCCGAGCGCGCCTGCGCCAGCCTGACGCGCGGGCAGAAGGCGGTGATCGAGCGCAGCGCCACCTTGCTGCCGCTGCGCGTGCCCACCCTGGAGCTGGCTGGCGGCTCGGTGCGCTGCATGCTGGCGGGCATCCACCTGGCACGGCGCCGCGCGGCAGTCAGCGAGCCTGCCGGTACGCCGGCCGCATCTCCGGGCGACATCGATTGCATTGGGCAGGCAGACAATATTCTTGTGAATAATTCGGCTGCAGCGCTTATTGAGAAATAATTTTTAGCTATTTTTTCAATAGCATTGAAGGTGCTGCATCCAGCGCCGCCGCGTGGGCGTCCCGCAGCACCATGGTGCGCGCCACCTGGGCCAACCAGACCACGGCAAAACCACAGGCCAGCGCGATCAGCCATTCGCCCAGCCGCGCCTGGTCGTCCAACAGGTAGGCGTTGCAAATGCGCACCGTCGAATCCGCGTAGAGCTGTCCCGCCACGGCCATCATCGGCAGGACGTTGCCGAGAAAAAAACCCTGCACCAGCAGCCCGGCGGGCTGCCACGACAGGCGCAGCGCTGCGCCGGCGAGCAGCAGCAGCACGAACTTGGCGGCCTCGACCGGCGGCGCCACCAACGCCAGGTCGAGCGCGCGCGGCACCATCAGCAGACTCAGGATGCACCCCGCGGCCAGCAAGCCGCTGATGCCGTACGCGTTCCAGCGCGCCATGGCGGTGCGTGCCTGTGGCCCGGCGGCACCGGCCAGCAGCGCGCCCGCCAGCAGCAGCAAGGGTGCCTGCAGCAGCATGTGGCGCAGCATGCTCGCCTCCAGCAGCACACGCGCCGGGGGCAGTGCCAGCAAGGCGGCCAGCAGCCACCCCGCCACCATCGGCCAGCCGCCCAAGCGCGGCTGCGGGCGATGGCCGTTCACGCGCCCCCCTTGGCCGCCAGATGGCGTGCGTAGTTGAGCGCCAGTTCTTGCTCGGCCAGATCGAATACGCGCACCAGCCGACCGTGAGCATCGAGTACCAGCAGGGCCGCGTTGTGCTCGTAGCCACCACGGCCATCAGGCACCACCACCACCTGCAGGCGACGCAGCAAGGCGGCCGATTCGTGCGCATCGGGCACCCGGGCGAACTGCCACAGCGCCGGGTCAGCGCCCAGGCCGCGCGCGTAAGCCGCCAGGCGATCGGGCGTGTCGTGCGCCCCATCGAAACTGATGGACAGCAGGCGCACGCCATCGCCCGCGCCACCCCCGCCCAGCTGCAGCCTGCGCTGCATTTGCTGGAAGACACCGCCCAGACTCAGGCAAAGCGTTTCGCAGCGGGTGTAGATGAAATCCACCACGGTCACGCGGCCCGGTGCATGCAGCCATGCGGCCAGCGGCTGCACCGGGATACCCGGCCCTTCGATACGCACCTCCGGCACGGGCACCGGCTGCAGCGCCACCTCCAGGCGGCGCGCGCCCTCGGCCGTCCAGACCTGGAAATCGTCGGTCAGCCAGCTCGCACCCGCGTAGCCGGCGCAGGCCAGCAGCGCGGCAGCGAGCGCGGTGCGCAGCATCAGGACCCGGCTGCCAGCGCCTTGAGCGCCGCGCCCCCCTCGAACGGCTTGGTGCGGGTACTGGTCTTGCGTTCGTGCTCGAACACCTCTGGCTTGATCGGCTCGGCCTTGTTCGACCAGGCGCCCCGAACGTAGCTGATCACGCCCGCCAGATCGGCATCGCCGAGATGTTGGAACGAGGGCATGGAGCCCTTGTAGGTGGCACCAGCCACCTCGATCTCGCCATCAATGCCGTGCAGCAGGATATTGGCCAGCACGCGCGGTTCGCCCTTGACCCATTCCGAGCCGTCGAGCGGCGGAAACACGCCGGGGAGGCCCTTGCCCGTGGCCTGGTGGCAGGCCGCGCAGTTCGCGGCAAACAGCGCCTTGCCGTCCACGGCCGCGCCCGGCGCTGCCGGCGCCGGCCCCGAGAGGTCGGCAACCGTGCGGTGATCCCCCAGGTTCGTGTCGCCGACCGGATCGGCCGTCAGCAGGTAGACAACGCCGAACAGCACCATCGCGATCACCACGGCGACCACCGTCAGCGGAATCGGGCGCATGCGCTCTTCGGGTTCGGCGTTTTCGCGCTCCTGGGCGAGATGCGTGTCAGATTTTTGAGGTATCGGTTCCATAGCGATGCTCCCAGGTTCAGGACGCCGCGGCGCTTGCCGCCGCAGCGGGTGCCGGTGCCGGCGTGGCGGCAGTTGCCGGTGCCGCGGCACCGCGCGGCTGCGGGGGCAGCACGGGGTAGGTATGGTTCAGCCCCTGGAGGTAGCGCACCAGGTCCAGCGCCTCTGGGCGTGCCACCACGACGCGGCCTTCAGGCACCGTGCCAGGCGGCAGCTTGAGCACCACATCCCCCTCTTCCGCCTTGGGCTTGACGTCGAACAAAAACGGGTACGACGGCATGATGGAGCCTGGCACGTAGGCGCGCGGCTGGTAGATGTGGCCCAGATGCCAGTCCTGGCTGGGCTGGCGCGCGCCAATGTTGAACAGGTCAGGTCCCGTGCGCATGCTGCCCAGCAGGTGCGGCTTGTCGTACACATAGTCGGCGGGCACCGAGGCACGGCCCCAGCCACGCTCAGTGTCGGGGCCGAAGCTGCGGTCACGCGGTTGCTGCGAATGGCAGTACACACAGCCGTTGGAGATGTACACCTCGCGCCCACGCAGCTCAGCACTGGTGTACGGCTTGAGGCCCTCGGGTGCCTGGACGTCGCGCACCTGGATGTAGGGCAGCACGACCAGCGCCGTAGTGGCCACGGCCAGCGCCACCATGGCGCCCGCTGCGAGCTTGACTTCATTCTCCATAGAGGACCTCTTGAGCTTTACCGGGCCAGAACAGGGCGGCGCCGGCACGCTGCGGACCAAAGCGCAGCGCCATGGCAAGGAAGTGGCCGACGAAGATGACATGGCTCGCCACCATCAGCGAACCGCCCACGCTGCGCCACTGCAGATAGGGAATCGTGACCGCCACCGAATCCATGAAGGGTTTCGAAGCATCCAGCATGTCCATGCCCTGCAGCCAGCCACCGATGGACAGGCCGACGAAATAAATGCTGATACCCACCGCCGCCAGCCAGAACTGCAGGGTGATAAGGCGCGGATACGGCCACTCCCAGTTAAGCACGCGCGGCATCATGAAATAGATGGCGCCGAACAGCACCATGGTGACGAAGGCGTAGGCCCCCAGGTGGGCATGCGCCACCGTGAAGTGCGTGAAGTGCGTCACCTGGTTGATGCTGCGCAGCGCCTCGAACGAACCCTGCAGCGACGACAGCATGTACATGAAGCCGCCAAACATCATGAAACGCAGCGTGGGCGAATAGCGCGCCAGGTGCATGCGCCCCCACATGGTGCCGGCCATGTTGATGGTGAAGGCCAGCACCGGGATGATCATCATCATGCTCTGCACGATGGACAGCGTGGTCAGCCAACCGGGCACCGGCCCGCCGATCAGGTGGTGGCCGCCCACCTGGCCATAGAAGAACGCCAGTGTCCAGAACCCGAGGATGGACAGGTTGTACGAGCGCACCGGCCGCCCGATGATCTTGGGCAGGAAGTAGTAGATGGCCCCGACGCTCACCGGCGTGAACCACAGCCCCAGCACGTTGTGGCCGTACCACCAGTTGGTGGTGGCCTGCTGCACGCCGGTGTGCACACCCGGCAGCTTGGCGACGATGAAGAGCAGCGAAATCCAGAGCAGCGCCGCCACGTGGTACCAGACGGTGACGTAGAGCGACTCGACCTTGCGGTTCACCAGCGTATAGAGGACCGGACCGATGATGCAGATGAAGCCGGCGACGATGAACAGGCCAATCTGCCAGGGAATCTCCAGGTACTCCATGCCGTCTGTCCAGCCCGAGCCGATGGCGCCAATGGCGCTGGCGATGCCGGTGTTGATCAGCGCGCCGCCCAGCAGCACCCAGACCCCGCCCATCAGCGGCGTGCGCAGCAGACGCGGCAGCAGCCAGATGATGGTGCCCAGCGCAGCATTGGTGATCCAGCCGTAGAGCACCGCCGTGAGGTGGATGGTGCGCATGCGCCCGAAGGTCATCCAGGCTTCGTTCACCAGCAGGTCCGGCATGTGCAGCTTGAGCGAGGAGGTCAGCCCCGCCACCGAACCCAGCAGCAGCCACATGCAGGCAAAGGCAATGAACATGAAGACGGGAAATGCGCTCGATCGGTCTGCCGCGACGCGGTGCTCCAGCTCGTCCGGGTCGGGTGGGTGGCCCGCCTCGCCGGCCTCGGCGGCCGCCTGGCGCAGCGGCTGCTGAGCGTCTCCGGCCAGTGCCGGGTCGTCCGCACGGCCGATTTCACCCGGCGCGAAGATGACCGAGGCAGCGCGCGGGTTCTCTACCAGCAGCCCTCTGCGCATGGACCAAATAAAGGCAAACAAGCCGATCAGCGAAAGCAGAAAGGCGCCTAACAGGCTCATGAGCGCACTGTCCATGGGGGAGTCCTTGTGGAATGGCGCCAGCACCGACGGCGGCTGGCTAGTTGTTTGATTTGCCGCAATGCAAAAATTTACCGCCTGGCTAGGCGGATTCGGGCGGAATTCTAAGATTCATGGCGAATGATTTTTTTGCCGGGCGCAATTCCCGCATGAACTGCACGCGTATTCTTGAAAAAAATATCGACAAAATCAGGCTCCAGCGCTTATAGATAAAGCGCTGCTAGCTATTTTTCTGATAGCTCTTTGGCTGTGCGAATCACGTCGATGTCTGCATCACAGCCATCGCCAGCGGCGATGTACCGCCGCGCCACCCGCTGGACCATGGCCAACAACCAGGGGCGGTGCCAGCCCGTCAATTCGGCTGGGTGGCTGATCAGCCCACAGAGATAGCGCTGCTCAGCGCCGTCCCAGCGCAGCGCCGCACAGGCCCCGGTGCGCCGGCGCGAGACCAGCATGCCCAGTGGGCAGGGCGCACTCAGGCAGCACAAGCCACAGCCATTGCAGGGCGCACCGAGCGCCGGCTTGGGCGGTGCGCCCGGCTGCAGCCACAGAACGGTTTGGGGAGAGGCTTTCATGCGTTCGCGCGTTCACGCAAAAGTGCGATGGTAGGACCTGCAACAATGGCCCTTTCGCCCACCGGGTCCGCGCCATGCCTACTGCTCCGCCCTCTCCCGACGACCTGGCCGCTCTGCTGGCCGACCACCGTGTGTGGGGCACGCTCACCGCTGGCGAGCAGGCAGTGCTCGCCACGCAGTGGGAGCAGCAGACAAGCACCGAGGGCGCCATGCTGCTGCCCCAGGGCGGCTTGCATACCCGGCTGGGCATGGTGCTCGCGGGCGCCATCGACCTGCACGATCCCGACCTGGACCACGGCGTACGCCTGCAGCGCGGCGAGCTGTTCGGTTTTGGCGCCACGCCCGCACGCCACCTGGCCACCTGGCAGGCGACGGCCGCGACCGATGGCACAGTGGCCTGGCTGGCGCCGCAGGTGCTGTTGCAGTTGTGCCAGGCACATGGCGCGCTGGAGTATTACTTCCCCTCGCTGCCCACCGCGGCCGACCTTGCACAGCAGCAGGGGGCGCCCGGCGAGGACGGCGCGCGCCTCAACCGGCTGGCCATGCCGGTCCGTGCCCTGGTGCAACGTGCGCCGGTGTGCCTGCCCATGGACACACCGATCCGCACCGTGGCCGAGCACATGCACGCGCAGCGCGTCTCTTGCGTGCTGCTGATCGAGGACGGCGGTGGCAACAGCGCTGCGCTGCTGGGCCTGGTGACCGACCGGGACCTGCGCAACCGTGTGCTGGCCACCGGTAGGGACAGCGCGCGGCCGGTGCGCGAGATCGCCACGCTCGACCCCCATACGCTGCAGGCGCAAAGCCCGGCGTTCGAAGCGCTGCTGACGATGGCGCGCGCCAATATCCACCACCTGCCGGTGCTGGAGGGGGCGCGCATCGTCGGCATGGTCACGGCAACCGACTTGGCCGAGCAGCAAAGCACCTCGGCCGTCGTCCTGGCCGGCGAGATTTACAAGCAGACCTCGGTGGCGGGCCTGGCCAAAGCGACCACGCGCCTCAAGGCCTTGCAGCGCCATCTGGTCGATGCGGGCACCAGCGCCTACAGCACAGGGCATATCGTCACCGCCATCACCGACGCCATCACCGTGCGCCTGATCCAGCTTGCCAAGGAACGCATGGGCCCGGCACCGGTGGACTATGTGTGGGTGGCGGCCGGCTCGCAGGCGCGCAGCGAGCAAACGGCGCTGTCGGACCAGGACAACTGCCTGGTGCTTGGCGACGACTACGACGAAGTGCTGCACGGCGCCTGGTTCCGCGAGTTTTCGCGCTTCGTCTGCGACGGCCTGGCCGAGTGTGGCTACATCCACTGCCCCGGCGAGATGATGGCCATGACCGACCAATGGCGCCAGCCCCGCAAGCGCTGGGCCGAGTACTTTCGCCAATGGGTGGACACACCCGAGCCGATGGCGCTGATGCTGACCTGCGTGTTTTTTGACCTGCGCGCCATCCACGGCCGCGCCGAGCTGCTCGACAGCCTGCGCCACGAGCTGCTGGCGAACACGCGCGGCAACAGCCTGTTCCTGGCGCACATGGTGGGCAACGCGCTCAAGCACCGCCCGCCGCTGGGCTTGTTTGGCACCATTGCGCGCATCCGCGGCGGCGAGCACCCGGGCACCATTGACCTCAAGCACACCGGCATCGTGCCCATCGTCGATCTGGCGCGCCTGTACGCCCTGGCCGGTGGGATGCCGCAAGTGAACACGCACGACCGGCTGGAAGTGGCCGCCCCCTCCGGTGAAGTCAGCGCGCAAAGCGCCCGCGACCTGCGCGAGGCGCTGGAATTCATCTCCAGGCTGCGCATCGCACACCAGGCGCGGCAACTGGCCCAGGGCCAGGCGCCCGACAACTTCCTGGCGCTGGAGGAACTCTCGAACTTCGAGCGCAGCCACCTCAAGCAGGCCTTCCAGGTGGTGCAAACGGTGCAGGACGTGCTGGCCCAACGCTACCAGGCGGGGCGGTTTTAGAACGTGTTTACGATCTTAGGCCATGCCGAACAAGCCCCTCACGCGCCGCGAAACCCGTGCCCCGACCTCCATCCCGGAATGCCGGGCGCAGCGCACGCGGGGACCTCGACACAGCACACATTCAGGCCATTTTTGGCCTCCAGCGCTTGATGCATAAGCACTACCAGCTATAAATCTAGTAGCAACCTCAATACTTCAACCGCGCGTAATACGTCTTCTGCGCCGCTTCGCGCGCCTGGCGCAAGGTGTGGATGCCCTGCTCGGCCAGCAGCGGGATCAGGCGCAGCCAGATCTCTGCCGTCACCAACGCGTCGCCCAGCGCCGTGTGCCGGCCCAGCACCGCAACGTTGAAGCGCTCCGCAATGGCTTCGAGGCGGTGCGACTCCTGGTGGGGGTGCACCACGGCCGAGAGCAACAAGGTGTCGAGCACCGGCTGGCGGAAGACGGTGCCCGTGGCCTCCTCCTGCAACTGCAGGAACTTCATATCGAAGGCAGCGTTGTGCGCCACCAGCACGGTGTCGTGCGCGAAGGCGTGGAACACCGGCAGCACCTCACCAATGCCCGGCTGGCCCTCCACCATGTGCTGGCTGATGCCGTGGATCGGAATCGATTCGGCCGAAATACTGCGGCCCGGGTTCACCAATTGGTCGAAGGTCTCCTGGCGCAGCAGCTTGCCGTTGACGATGCGCGCCGCGCCGATCTGGATGATGGCGTCGCCCCCCGAGGGGTTCAGGCCCGTGGTTTCGGTGTCGAACACGGTGTAGGCCAGTTCGGCGAGCGGCCGGTCTTCGAGTTCGCGGCCCTCTTCCATGCTCTGGAACAGGTCGAAATCGTAGAACTCCGGGCGACTGGGCAGGTCGGCCGCCGCCAGACTGCCTGGCGCTGGCTGGCTGCTGGCGAGCGGCAGCAGAAAGCGAAACAGCGCCTGGTGGCGCACCCGCTCGCGCTCGAACCACATCTCGCCGCCATGGCGCTCGACCACGTCGCGCACCGAGAGCGGCGTGCGCTCGGTGCCAAAGCGCATGGCGTCCATCTCCCAGCTCATCACGGTTTCGTTGCTCATGGCCTGGCCGCCCCAGACCAGGTCAAGCTGGGCGTGCGCGCCCGCGCGCGCCAGGCGCAGTTGCAGAAAGCGCACCTCGAACTCGTCCACCAGGCGCGTGCCCAGGTAGGTGAGCGCCTGCAGCAGCGTGTAGCTGTCCACCTTGAGCCAGAGCACCGGGTCGATCGCGTCCAGTGTCACCGGGCAGCCGCAGCGCGCGCCGAGCTGGCGCTGCGCGGCGGCGGCAAAGTCGGCGCCCAGCATGTCTTCGAGCGGCCAGCGGGTCTTGAGGCGCTGGGCGCTGCGCTGCGCAAGGTCGGTGACCCGCTTGCCCATGGACGCCACCTCTTCGCGCACCACGCCCAGAAAGCGCTCGCGCATGGCAGGCTCGATGTCGGGGTAGCCCAGCATGTCCACCGCCGCCTGAATGTTGGCCAGCGACGCACGGCTGCCTTCTGTCAGGCCATGCAGCAACTGGTCGCGCGCGGATTCCTCTGCCACGCTCTCGGTCACGTTGTCGAGCATGAGCACAAAGCCGGTGACCTCGGTGCTTCGGCCCAACACGCCCTGGCTGGCGCGCACCGCCGCCACCTGTACGCGCAGCAACTGCCCGCCCGCCACCGCGGTGACGAACTGCGCTGTCGGCCGGGCATCGCCCTTGGCCACGGCCTGCTGGATGCGCTCGAAAGCATGGGCCAGCACCTGGCGCTCCAGCGCCGCGTAAATCGAGCGGCCAATGCCGAGCAACTCGGCACCACCGGCCAGTTGCGGCCCCTGCGAGAGTGCGCGAAAGGCCTGGCGTGCGCGCTGGTTGTAGAGCAGGATGCGCCCGGCGTGGTTGCACACCACCACGCTCTGGTGGAGTTCGGCCATCAGCGCGGCCAGGCGGTCTTTCTCCTGCTGCACGCGCTCGCTGGCCTGCGTGACCTGCGCGTCCATGTCGGCGCGCAGGCGGTCGCGCTGCGCGGCCAGCTCGTTCACCGCCACCGCCAGCGCCTGCATCTCGCGCGTGCCGCGCGGTTTGAGCTGCTGCGGCCGGCGCGCCGCCAGCACGACGCGGGCTTCCTCCAGCAACCGGTGCGGCGCGCCGACATAGCGCTGGTGCAGCACGCGCAACACTGCCGCCACGGCAATCAGCCCCAGCACCCAGCCGACAAACACCAGCGCGATCCGGCCCGCCAGCACCTGGCCCACGGCCTCGCGCTCGGACGCGCCGAGCGTGGACCAGACGATGGCCGACATCAGCACCAGCCACAGCGCCATCACCAGGCCGGCCAGCGCAATGGCGGCGATCAGCCGCGGGTCGCTGCGTTTCACGGTGCGATCTCCGTCAAGCGTTCCGCAGGCCGACGGGTCGGCACACCTTGGCTCATGGCCGTTCCTTGGCGAGCAGCTCAGCCACGCGCGCCACCAGTTCGCGCGTGGCAAAGGGCTTGGTCATGTAGTCGTCCGCGCCCAGGGCCATGCCTTTGACCAGGTCGGTGTCGCGCCCCTTGGCACTGAGCATGAGGATGCGCGTATGCGCCAATGCCGCATCACTCCGCACGCTGGCACATACCTCGAAGCCCGATTTGATGGGCATCATCACATCGAGAAGCACCAGGTCCGGCGCCTCGCGGGCGATGGCGTCCAGGGCCTGCTGACCGTCGCGCGCGATGCTCACGGCGTAGCCCTCGCGCTGCAGCAGGTATTCAAGCGACACCACGATGTTGGGTTCGTCGTCGGCAATCAGAATCTTCTTTTGGGTCATGGGGCAGTGTCTCCAGAAAACGCGGGGTGCCAGGGCAGCCAGAAGCAGAAGCAGGCGCCGGACGGCGCACCAGGGGCAGGCGGCTCCAGCCACAGGCGGCCGCCAAAGTGCGCCACGATGTGCTGGCTGATCGGCAGACCCAGACCGGTGCCCTGCCCGCCCGGCGTGGGCCCACCCGCTTGATGAAACCGGTCAAAGATGAGGCGTTCGTGGCCCGCCGGTACACCGGGGCCATTGTCCTGCACGCACACGGTCAGACCTTGCCCATCGCCGCGCGCGCGCAGTTGCACGCGCCCACCCTGCGGCGGTACGAACTTGGCGGCGTTGGAGATGAGGTTCAGCAGCACCTGGAGCAAGCGGTCCGGGTCGGCGCGCAGGGGCGGCAAGGCGTCAGGAAGGTCGAGCTGCATCTCTGCGCCCCGATCACTCAGCAGCGCCGCCGTGGTGGCCACGGATTTTTCGAGCAGGGCGCGCACGTCGATGTCGGCCAAGCGCCAGTCGATGTGCCCGGACTCGATTTTGGCCATGTCGAGCACCTGGTTGACCAGCCGGGTGAGGCGCTCGGTCTCCTGCACGATGATGTCGACAAAGCGCTGGCGCTGCTGCGGCGGCACCTCGGCATCGCCCTGCAGAATCTCTGCCAGCGCGCGTATCGACGTCAGCGGCGTGCGCAGCTCGTGTGTCACCGAGGACATGAAATCGTCCTTCAAGCGGTCCAGGCTCTTGAGCTGCTCGTTCGCACTGCGCAGCTCACTGGTGGCCTTCTCCAGCGAGCGCGACTTGGTTTCCAGCGCACGCGAGTAGCTGCGCAGTTGCGACGCCTCTTCCAGCATGGCCAGCACGTCGCCTTGCGAGAGCGTCTCCTCGTCAGAGACCGAAGCCACCAGCACCCGTGCCGAGGCGCTGCCCACGGCCCCTGCCAGCTGCGCTTCGACAAACTGCACCAGGCGTGCGTCCGGGACCAGGGCCTGGTCCGCGGGCAAGCCGGCCTGCTTGGCATAGCCACGCCACAGCTCACGGGTTTTTTCCGCGCCGAGAAAACGCTCGCAAAGACGCTTGAGTTCGGCGGCGTCGGCGCGCCCGCGCCAGAACACCGGTGTTTGCGCCGTGCCGCGCCGGAAGACATCGACAAACAGCAGCGCCTGGCTGGCTTCGCGGCCGGACGGCGCGCGCCAGAGCGACACCACCACATAGGCCGCGCAGTTGGTCAGCAAGCTCCAGAACAGCGAGTGCGTCAGGCTGTCGAGGCCCTGCAGGCCCCACAGCGATTCGGGCCGCAGCCAGGCGATGCCCCACGGCCCGGCCGTGAGGAAACCCGCGTCCAGCCAGCCCGACTTGGCAATCGACGGCAGCATGAGTGTGTAGACCCACACGCCAAAACCCACGATCAACCCGGCCAGGGCGCCCGCGCGCGTGCCGCCGCGCCAGTACATGCCGCCCAGCAGTACCGGGGCAAACTGGGCCACGGCAGCAAAGCTGATGAGGCCAATGCTTGCCAGCGCATACGCGTCCCCCGCCAGTTGGAAGTACACGTAGCCCAGCAGCAGCACGCCCACGATGGCGGCGCGTCGGATCATGAGCAGCGGGCGCGTGAAATCGCTCGGCTGGTGGGCGGCGTCCAGCAGGCGAAGCCGCAGCAGCAGCGGCAGCGCCAGCTCGTTGCTGACCATGGTGGAGACGGCCACGGTTTCGACGATGACCATGCCGGTGGCGGCCGACAGCCCGCCGACGAAGACAAACAGCGCCAGCGCGTTCTGCCCCGCGGCCATGGGCAGCGAGAGCACAAAGTGCTCGGGGTTGTGCACGCCACTGCTGAAATACAGCAATCCGCCCAGGGCAATGGGCAGCACGAAGAGGTTGATCAGCAAGAGGTAGAGTGGAAACAGCCAGCTCGCGCGGCGCACATGGTCTTCGTGCACGTTCTCCACCACCATGACCTGGAATTGCCGTGGCAGCACCAGCGCGGCGCACAGGGCCAGCACCATCAGCCCCATCCAGCGCGCCCAGGAATACGCCCCGCCCTGCTCGGCATGCAACAGCGCCGCCAGATCAGGCCGCGCCCGCGCCTGGGCAAAGATGTCGCCCAGGCCACCAAACAGACCATAGACGACAAACACCCCCACGCACAGAAAGCCCGCCAGCTTGATCAGCGACTCAAAGGCAATGGCCGCCACCATGCCCTCGTGGCGCTCGGTGGTATCGAGGTGGCGCGCACCAAACACGATGGCGAAGCCTGCCAGAGAGAGGGCGACATAAAAGGCACTGTCCTGGCTCCAGTGCAGGTGCGCTGGAGCCACCGCGCTGCCGGACGTGAGCAGCGCATAGCCCGAGGACACGGCTTTGAGCTGCAGCGCAATGTAGGGAACGATGCCCACCACGGCCACCAACGTCACCAGCGTTGCCAGCAACTGGCTCTTTCCATAGCGGCTGGCAATGAAATCGGCAATCGAGGTGATCCGGTGCGTTTTGGCAATGCGAATCATCTTGCGCAGCACCGTCCAGCCCAGCACCATGGCCAGCGTAGGCCCCAGGTAGATGGGCAGGAACCACATGCCACCCGTTGCGGCGCGCTCGACACTGCCGAAATACGTCCAGGCGGTGCAGTACACCGCCATCGACAGCGCGTACACAGAGGGCCGGGCAATGACCGAGCGGCGTGCGGCGGCCCGGCGGTCGGCCCAGTAGGCGACGCCGACGAGCAGCAGCAGGTAGGCCAGCGAGGTGCCAATGACAAGCGGCGCTGGCAGCATGGCGGTCAATCCCGCACCTGCACCTGCGGCAGCTCGGGCTCGGACGCCGCAGGCGTTTCAAGGCCTGGGCGCGACTCCATCCACCAGGCGACGGTGGCAATCATGGCGCCCCAGATCACGAACAGCGCCAGCGGAAACAGCGGTAGGCCCAACACGCTCAGGTCGCTGTCCCACAAACCCAGCAGCGGAAAGTTCAGCAACAGCCAACCTGCGGCAAACAAGGCACCAAGGCGCTGGGAACGCAGCGTGTGGCTCACGGCAATCTCCGTTCAAGGGCGGCAGCGCACGGCAGGCGCACGGCGCCCACCATTGTGGCCCGGCCACTTACCGGTGACTTACTTCCCCGCGCGGCGCTGCGGCTTTGGGCCGCGCTGCATGTGCGCATGGCGCGAGATGGCGAAATCGAGAAAAAACTTGCACCAGATGGTGCTGCCCGCCATGGCCGTCCACGTGTTGTAGTCGAGTTGCCCCAGAGCCACGCCCGCGATCACCACCACCGCCACGCTGCCTGCAACCAGATTGATGGCCATGGCATAGGGGGCATACTTTTCAGCATTGGGGGGTGACTCACCCCCCTTGAGCGCCACCTCCGAAAAATCCCGGCGAAAGGCAATCCGCCAGGCGCGCCGAAACCAGAAGAAGGCAATCGGGAACAAGGCGATATAGAGAATCCAGGTCAAGGCGACACTGACATCAAAAACCATGCGGGACTCCCAGAGCGGAGGGCTGCGGCGCGAGCGCTGCCGTCCTGAATATCCATGAAAAAGGCCCTGCCAGCACCGCTGGCGGGGCCTTGGATTGTGGCTGCCGCCGCGCCACCTCGACGGCATGGCAATCACAGGGTGGCCACCGCTTTTAGTGTGCCCCGCCGACCAGTTTGGAGCCGCGCGGAATGCGCACCGCTTCGACCATGGCCTGGATATGCGCTGGCGGAGGCGCCGTCACCTTGTCCACCAGGAAAGCCACCAGGAAGTTCACCGCAGCGCCAACGGCACCGATGGCTTCCGGCGTGATGCCGAAGAAGCTGTTGGCGCCGCCGATCAGGTCCAGGTACTCGGTGCCCTTGATGAAGAAGATACCCTTGTGGGCAAACACATAGAACAGGGTGAAGAACAAGCCCGCCAACATGCCGGCCATGGCGCCTTCCTTGTTCATCTTCTTACTGAAAATTCCCATCATGATCGCAGGGAACAGCGAACTGGCCGCGATACCAAAAGCCAGCGCCACCGTCCCGGCCGCGAAACCTGGCGGGTTCAGACCGAGGTAGCCGGCAACAACGATGGCCACCGCCATCGAAATCTTGCCCGCCAGCAACTCTTTCTGCTCGCTGATGTCCGGATTGAAGACGCTCTTCACCAGGTCGTGCGACACCGCCGAAGAAATTGCCATCAGCAAACCAGCCGCCGTCGACAGCGCCGCAGCCAGACCGCCCGCAGCCACCAAGCCGATTACCCAGTTGGGCAGCAGTGCGATTTCGGGGTTGGCCAGCACGATGATGTCGGGGTTGACCATCAGCTCGTTGCCCTTCCAGCCAGCAGCAGCCGCCTTGTCGAGCACGCCCTTGTCTTTGGTCTTGTCGTTGTAGTACTGGATGCGGCCATCGCCGTTCTTGTCCGTCCACTTGAGCAAGCCGGTCTTTTCCCAGCGGTTCATCCAGTCAGGCTGCGAGTCGGCCTTGATGCTGGCTTCAGGAGCGAACAAATCGCCGCCTGCTTTCACGGCGGTGTTCACCGTGGCGTGCAGGTTCAGCTTGGCCATGGCACCCACCGCCGGCGCCATGGTGTACAGAATGGCGATGAAGACCAGCGCCCAGCCGGCCGACAGGCGTGCGTCCTTCACCGAAGGCACGGTGAAGAACCGCATGATGACGTGCGGCAGGCCAGCCGTGCCAATCATGAGCGACAGCGTGTACATGAACATATTCAGCGTGCTGCCCGGCACCGAGGTGGTGTACTTGCCAAAGCCCAGGTCGGTCACCACGCTGTCGAGCTTGGCCAGCAGCGTCATATCCGTGCCGCGGTAATCGCCCCCCAGGCCAATCTGCGGCAGGACGTTCCCGGTAAGCGCCAGCGAGATAAAGATCGCCGGCACCGTGAACGCCAGAATCAGCACGATGTACTGTGCCACCTGGGTGTAGGTAATGCCCTTCATGCCGCCAAACACCGCGTAGGCGAACACAATGGCCATGCCCACGTAGATGCCGGTGTCGCTGGAAACGCCAAGGAAACGTGCGAACGCGATACCGACGCCCGTCATCTGTCCAATGATGTAGGTGAGCGAGGCGATCAGCAGGCAGACCACGGCAATGGTGCTGGCGCCCTTGGAATAAAAGCGGTCACCAATAAACTGCGGCACCGTGAACTTGCCGAACTTGCGCAGGTAGGGCGCCAGCAGCATGGCCAGCAGCACGTAGCCGCCCGTCCAGCCCATGAGAAACAGCGCGCCGCCGTAGCCCATGTTGGAGATCAGGCCGGCCATGGAAATGAACGACGCGGCGCTCATCCAGTCGGCGGCCGTGGCCATGCCGTTGGTAATGGGGTGAACGCTGCCGCCCGCGGCGTAGAACTCACTCGTCGAGCCGGCGCGCGCCCAGATGGCGATGCCGATGTAAAGCGCGAAGCTCAGACCGACGAAGATGTAGATGGTGGTTTGGAGATCCATGATCGCTCGGCCCTCACTCTTCTTGCACGTTGAAGCGGCGGTCAATGTCACCCATCTTCTTGGCGTAATAGAAAATCAGCGCGATGAAGATGTAGATGGAGCCCTGCTGGGCAAACCAGAACCCGAGCGGATAGCCCCCCAGATGGATGCTGTTCAGCATGTCTGCGAACAAAATGCCGGCACCGAACGACACAAGAAACCAGAGAATCAATATCTTGAACAACAGGCTTAGCGTGGCCTTCCAGTAGGCCTGACTGCTTCTGTCTTCCTTCATGTAGTCCCCCTCTTTGTAAGTTCAGAAACACAGCGGGTAGCCCGCTGCCCAAGCGCACTCGGCAGGTCCGGTCAGACCGGCGCGCAATGCACTCTTGTGGTGCATCCTTACAGAAAACTGATGAATGGCGCCCATCGGCTGAATCGGCGGCCAAGTCAAGGGAAAACACCAATCTCCGGGCGCTTCGCGCAGCCTTGCAGACATCCTGGAGCCACCCGGATGAAGGAACAGCCTAGAACGCGCTCATGATTCAAGGCGGCGCTGAATACGTCTGCGCGATGCCGCGCGCCCTGGATCGGGATGGGCCGTGCGCGAGGGGCTTGTTCAGCGTTGCCCTGTTCAAAGTCTCAGCGCGCCAGCACCGGCGCCAGCGCCACCCCGGTCGGCGTTCCGGCGCGCACCACGTCCTCCGGCGTGCCGGCCGCCACGATGTGGCCGCCGCCGCTGCCACCCTCGGGGCCCAGGTCCAGCACCCAGTCGGCTTCGGCGATCACGTCCAGGTCGTGCTCGATGACGACCACGCTGTGGCCCGCGCCCACCAGGCGGTGGAGCACGCGAATCAGGCGATCGACATCGGCCATGTGCAGGCCGACCGTGGGCTCGTCGAGCACATACAGCGTGTGCGGTGCCTTTTGACCGCGCCGGCCGATTTCGTCGCGCACCTTGGTCAGCTCGGTGACGAGCTTGATGCGCTGCGCCTCGCCGCCGCTGAGCGTGGGGCTGGGTTGGCCCAGCGTCAGGTAGCCCAGGCCCACGTCCTTGAGCAATTGCAGCGGGTGGCTGATGGAGGGCATGGCGGCGAAAAAGTCCACCGCCTCGTCGACCTCCATGCGCAGCACCTCGCCCACGCTCTTGCCGCGCCAGGTGACGGCCAGCGTCTCGGGGTTGAAGCGCGCGCCGTGGCAGGCTTCGCAGGGTACTTTCACGTCGGGCAGAAAGCTCATCTCGATGGTGCGTACGCCCTGCCCTTCGCACACCGCGCAGCGGCCCGCACCGGTGTTGAAACTGAAGCGCCCGGCCGCGTAGCCCCGTGCTTTGGCTTCGAGTGTTTCGGCGTACAGCTTGCGCACCGTGTCCCAGAAGCCGATGTAGGTGGCGGGACAGGAACGCGGGGTTTTGCCGATCGGCGTCTGGTCCACTTCAAGCACGCGGTCAATGGTCTCGAAGCCCGAGAGGCCGGTGCAGCCCACAAGCGCCGGCGCCTTGCCCGCATCCATGGCATCGCGCCCGGCCTTGGTCGAGCGCTGCTGCACCCAGGCCTGCACGTTGGTCAGCAGCACATCGCGCGCGAGCGTTGATTTGCCCGAGCCGCTGACGCCGGTGATGGCGACGAGGCGGCCCAGCGGCACGTGGGCGGTGACGTTTTGCAGGTTGTGCAACTGCGCGCCGTGCACCGTCAGCCACGTGAGGGGCGCCTCATATTTAGAGTATTTTTGGCCTCCAGCGCTTATCCCATTTGCGCTAACAGCTATCGAAATAGGAACATTCTCCTGCTCTGGCTGGCGCGGCTCCGCCACCCCTCTGCGCGCCTGCAACGGGTGGCGCATGGCGTGCAACAGGTAGCGGCCGGTCTGCGAGCCTTCGGCAGCGGTAAGGTCCTGCACCGTACCCTCTGCCACCAGCGTGCCGCCGCGCTTGCCCGCGCCGGGGCCGATGTCGATGATGTGGTCGGCCGCGCGGATGGTCTCTTCGTCGTGCTCCACCACCACCAGCGTATTGCCGTGGTTGCTGAGCTGGCGCAGCGCACCCAGCAGCATCTGGTTGTCGCGCGCGTGCAGGCCGATGGTGGGCTCGTCGAGCACGTAGCACACCCCCTGCAGGTTGCTGCCGAGCTGCGCCGCCAGGCGAATGCGCTGCGCCTCGCCGCCGCTGAGCGTGGGCGCACCGCGCTCCAGCGTGAGGTAGCCCAGGCCCACTTGCTCAAGAAAGGACAAGCGCCCGGCAATCTCGGGCAGCAGGTCGCGGGCAATGGCGGCTTCACGCGTGCTGAGCGCGAAGGCCGGAGGGGTTTGGGCAAGGGTATCCACCACCGCGTCCAGCCCCTGCACCCAGGCGTGCATGTCCTTCACCGAGCGCTGTGCCAGATCCGTGATCGCCACGCCGGCAAACTGCACGGCGCGCGCGGTGGGGTTCAGGCGCGTGCCGGCGCAGGTCGGGCAGGCCAGGTCTTGCACATCGTCCATGTCGGGCTCGGCAAAGGTCTGCTCGCGGCCCTTCTGGTCGTCGGCCTGCACGGAATCGTCAAAGACCTTGCGCTGTTCCTTGCTGAGCTTGACGCCCGTGCCCACGCAGTCCGGGCACCAGCCGTGCTTGCTGTTGTACGAGAACAGGCGCGGGTCAAGCTCGGGGTACGAAGTGGCGCAGACCGGGCAGGCGCGTTTGGTGGAAATCACCTGCAACTGGCCGATGCCCGCCGTGGGCAGGCCATCGCCCAGTGTTTGCGCGAGGCCGTCCAGACCACTCAGCACATGCACCACACCTTTGCCCAGGTCCAGCGCGCGGGCGAGCTGCTCGCGCAAGAGCGCTTCGTTCTTCGGCGTGACATCCAGGCTCCACACCGGCAGCTCGATGGTGTGCTCCTTGAAGCGGTCCAGCCGCGCGAACGGCGTGACGGGAACGAAGTTGCCATCGACGCGCAGATGCGTGTAGCCACGCGGCCGGGCCCAATCCGCCAGCTCGGTATAGACGCCCTTGCGCGCCACCACCAGCGGCGCCAGCAGGCCGATGTGCTGGCCACGGAACTGGCGCATCAGCTGCGCGGCGATCCGCTCGGGCGTTTGCGGCTGCACCGCCGCGCCGTCGTGGACGCAGTGCTGCGTGCCGAGCTTGACGTACAGCAGGCGCAGGAAGTGCCAGACCTCGGTGGTGGTGCCCACCGTGCTCTTGCGCCCGCCGCGCGAGAGCCGCTGCTCAATGGCCACCGTGGGCGGAATGCCGTAGACGGCATCGACCTCGGGCCGGCCCGCCGGTTGCACGATGCTGCGGGCGTAGGCGTTGAGCGATTCGAGGTAGCGGCGCTGGCCTTCGTTGAACAAAATGTCGAACGCCAGCGTGGACTTGCCCGAGCCGCTGACGCCGGTAATGACGTTGAACCGCCCGCGCGGGATCTCCACCGACAGGCCTTGCAGGTTGTGCTCGTGCGCGTTGACGATTTCTATGCTGTTTTTGGCCGCCAGCGCACGTTGCGCCTGCGCCAGCCGCTTCGGATTCAGGAGCATGGACATCGCATCCGACACGCCGGCACCCGCCCCCAGCGCATCCACGTACTCGCGCAGCGCCGCGCCCGTGTGCGAGCGCGGGTGCTCGCGCACCACGTCCGGTGGGCCCTCTGCCACCAGTTCGCCACCGCCGTCGCCGCCTTCCGGCCCGAGGTCGATGAGCCAATCGCTGGCGCGGATCACATCCAGGTTGTGCTCGATGACGATGAGCGAATGCCCGCCATCGAGCAGGCGCCCAAACGCGCGCATCAGCTTGGCGATGTCGTCAAAGTGCAGGCCGGTGGTCGGCTCGTCAAACAGAAACAGCGTGCCGCGGCGCGCCAGCGGCTGGCGGCTGCTCGACTGGCTCTTCGCGGCACCGGCGAGAAAGCCCGCCAGCTTGAGCCGCTGCGCCTCGCCCCCGCTGAGCGTCGGCACCGGCTGGCCCAGCTTCACGTACTCCAGCCCCACCTCGACAATGGGCGCCAGCGCCCGCAGCACTTCGCGGTCATTGGCAAAGAGTGCCACCGCCTCGCTCACCGTCAGCGCCAGCACGTCCGCCACCGACAGTGAAACCGAATAATTGGGGTCAGACTCCAATTTTTTAACTTGATCAGCATCCGCAGGAAAATTGGAGTCTGACCCCAATTGCTGCGGCTTCTTGCGGGTGATGGTGACTTCGAGGATTTCCGGGCGGTAGCGCTTGCCGTCGCAGTCCGGGCAGCGCAGGTAGACGTCGCTGAGGAACTGCATTTCCACATGCTCGAAGCCCGAGCCGCCGCAGGTCGGGCAGCGGCCGTCGCCGCTGTTGAAGCTGAATTTGCTGGCCGTGTAGCCGCGTTCGCGCGCCAGTGGGGCGGCGGCGAAGAGTTCGCGGATGGCGTCCCAGGCACCGACGTAGCTCACCGGGTTGGAGCGCGCGGTTTTGCCAATGGGCGATTGGTCGACGAACACCACGTCCGAGAGGTGGTCCGCGCCCAGCAGCCGGTCGTGTGCGCCGGGCGTTTCTGTCGCCTTGCCGAAGTGGCGCAGCAGCGCGGGCGCCAGCACGTCTTGAATGAGACTGGATTTGCCCGAGCCGCTGACGCCGGTGACGGTGACCAGCCGTTGCAGCGGGAAATCCACCGTGAGGTTCTTCAGGTTGTGCTCGCGCGCGCCTTCGAGGATGAGGCGCGGCGTGGCCTCGGTGACCTTGCGGGCAAACGGCAGGCCCACGTGCTTGCGCCCGCCCAGGTACTGGCCGGTGAGCGTGTCGGCGCGGCGCAGGGCGTCCGGCGTGCCGTCGAAGACGATGCGCCCGCCGCGCTCGCCCGGGCCGGGGCCGAAGTCGAGCACGCGGTCGGCTGCCAGCATGACGGCCGGGTCGTGCTCCACCACCACCAGCGTATTGCCGGCATCGCGCAAGCGCAGCATGGCCTCGGTGATGCGGTGCATGTCGCGCGGGTGCAGGCCGATGCTGGGCTCGTCGAGCACGAACAGCGTGTTGACCAGCGAGGTACCCAGCGCCGTGGTCAGGTTGATGCGCTGCACCTCGCCGCCCGAAAGCGTGCGGCTTTGCCGGTCGAGCGTGAGGTAGCCGATGCCGACTTCGTCCAGGTATTTGAGGCGCGTGCCGATTTCCTCGTGCAGGAGCTTGAGCGCCTGGGCGTCGCCGCTTTCGCGTGCGGCGCTGGCGGCGGGTACCACCAGCTCATTCGCCTCAATATTTGAGCCAAATGGGCCTATAGCGCTTATTCCACCTGCGCTAGAAGCTATCAAATCTGTAGTATCTTTCGACAGCCGCTCAAAGAAGCTGCGCACCCGGCTGAGCGGCAGCAGCATCAAATCGTGCAGGCACAGCCCCGGCAGCGCTTCGAGCTGCGCGCGGCTCCAGGCCACGCCTTGCGGCATGAAACGCTCGGACCTAAAGCCCCCACGCTCGGCACTGTCGTGTCCTTGCTGCCCCCCAAGGGGGCTGTCGCCGCTTGGGGCGGCCCGGCACGGCGCAGGCGGCAGCACCGCGTCGGCATCCGCCTTGCTGCCGATGCGCCAGAGCAGGCTCTCGGTTTTGAGCCGTGCGCCGGCGCAGGTCGGGCACGGTGTGTAGCTGCGGTACTTGGACAGCAGCACACGGATGTGCATCTTGTAGGCCTTGCTCTCCAGGTACTCGAAGAAGCGGGCAATGCCGTACCACTGCTGGTTCCACTTGCCGTTCCAGTTGGGCGAGCCACCAATCACCCACTGCTGCTGCTCGGGCGTCAGGCGGTTCCAGGCGGTATCGCGCGGAATGCCGGCGGCCTCGGCGTGGCGCATGAGGTCGTCCTGCGCCTCCTTCCAGGCGGGGGTTTGCAGCGTCTTGATGGCGCCGGCACGCAGCGTTTTCTTGGGGTCGGGAATCACCAGCCCATAGTCCACGCCGATCACCCGGCCAAAGCCGCGGCAGGTTTCGCAAGCGCCCGCGGGCGAATTGAACGAGAACATCGACGGAAGCGGTTCGCTGTAGCGCAGGTTGCTGTCGGGGCAATGCAGCCCGGTAGAGAACTGCCAGATCTCGGCCTCGGCGTTCTCCACCAGCCGGTAGACCGCCATGCGGCCGCTGCGCTTGAGCGCCACCTCGATGGCTTCAATGGCACGCGCCTTCTCAACGCTGGCCATGCGAAAGCGGTCTGCCACCACATCCAGCAGTTTGACGCCCGCGACTTCGCGCTCGGCCTGAATCTTGGTGAAACCACTGGCCGACAGCCACTCGGTCACCTGCTCGGCGCTGGTGTTGGCGGGCAGCTCGACGGGAAAGGTCACCACCAACCGGTCCTCGGGACCGCTGCGCGCCAGCAGTTCGGCATAGATGGTTTCAGCCGAATCGTGCCGCACGGGCTGCGCCGTTTCGCGGTCAAACAACTGGCCAGCGCGGGCGAACAACAGTTTCAGGTGGTCGTTCAACTCGGTCATCGTGCCCACGGTCGAGCGCGAGCTGCGCACCGGGTTGGTCTGGTCGATGGCGATTGCGGGGGGCACGCCCTCCACCTTGTCCACCGCCGGTTTGTCCATCCGGTCGAGAAACTGGCGCGCGTAGGCGCTGAAGGTTTCCACGTAGCGCCGTTGTCCTTCGGCGTAGAGCGTGTCGAACACCAGGCTGGACTTGCCCGAGCCGCTGGGGCCAGTGACCACGGTGAGCTCGCCAGTTTTCAGCACCACGTCAAGGTTTTTGAGATTGTGCTGGCGGGCACCAAAAATGCGAATGCTGCCGGTGTCGTCGTGGGTCATGGAAGGAAGCGTGGAGCGTGGGCGAAACATTCTAGGGATGGGCTTCGACCGATGTTGGTGCAGGGTCTTGGCCGCTGCGGAGGTGTGCGTGAACCGCCGGCCATGCCCCGCGCAAGCACCCGCCGCCCTGCGGCCGGATGCCCTGGGATTTCCCTCTCGCTTCGCTGCGGCAGCATGGCAAACTCGTCCCCTGCAAAAAAGCCAATGGAGAACCGACCGATGAGCTTGTATCTGCCACTTCTGCGCCCTGCCATCGCCCTGGGACTTGCGCTTGCAACGTGCTTTCCTGCTGCCGCGCAGATCCTTGTCGGGCAGACCGCGGGGTTCTCAGGCCCGGTCGCCGCTGGCGTCAAGGAGACCACCGATGGCGCCAAGCTGTACATCGATATGGTCAACCAGAAAGGCGGCATCAATGGCCAGCAGGTCAAGCTCATCTCGCTGGACGACAAGTTCGTTCCCGACCTGGCACGCGACAACGCCAAAAAACTGATCGAAGACGACAAGGTGGTGGCCTTGTTCCTCACACGGGGCACCCCCCACACGCAGGCCATGCTGCCCGAAATACAGAAGTACAACGTGCCACTGATCGCGCCGTCCACCGGCGCCATGGTGCTGCACGACCCGGTGATTCCCCAGGTTTTCAACGTGCGGGCCACCTACCAGCGCGAGGCGGAAAAGGCCATTACCTATCTGGCCTCCATAGGTGTCACGCGCATCGCCGTCGTGCATGCCGATGACTCCTTCGGGAAGGATGCCCTCGCCGGAGCGGAAAAGGGATTCGCTGCCGCCAAGCTTCAGCCCGCCATCGTCATTCCCGCCAACCGTGCCAAGCCCGACTTCGCCTCGATCGTGCCGGCACTGGTCAAGTCAAATGCCCAATCCGTGCTCTGGATCGCATCCGGGAAAGCGGTGACGGACGGCGTGGTCGGTTTGCGAAAAACCGGCTCTTCGGCCCAGGTGGTGACGCTGTCCAACAATGCCTCCAGCGGATTCATCGAAGACTTGGGCAGCAACGGCCGGGGCGTGGTGGTGACACAGGTGTTCCCGTACGAACACTCCATCGCCTTCCCGCTGGTGAAAGAGGCGCAGGAATTGGCCAAGGCGGCCCACCTGCCTGAGATCAGTCCCGCGATGCTCGAAGGCTTTGCGGGTGCCAAGGTGCTGGTGGAAGCCCTGCGCCGTGCCGGCCCCAACCCGACGCGCGAAAAGCTTTTGCAGGCGCTGGACGGCCTGCGCTATGACATCGGGGGCCTTGAAGTGCGCTATTCGCCCACCGACCACACCGGGCTGGACTTCGCCGACCTTTCCATCATTGCGGCGGACGGGAAGTTCCGGCGCTGAAGCCGACCGGCCACCACACCGACCCGACAAAACCATGGCCTCGCAACGCCATAGGCCCTGCAAGCAAGCAGACGCGGCGTACAGTCCCTGATTCGCGAGCCTAGCTGGGCGCGCAGAGTGTGCCGGCCCAGCCCAACCACGGGAGCCTTCCATGATCCGCTTGAAAAGTTTCGCAACAGCCCTTCTGGTCGCCACGTGTCTGCAGAGCCTGGCGCATGCGCAATTGCTGGTCGGTCAGACGGTGGGCGTCACCGGCTCGGCCGCGGCCACGGTCAAGGAATCCATGCGCGGTGCGCAGCTCTACATCGACGCTGTGAACGCTCGCGGCGGGGTGAACGGCCAAAAGATCCAAGTCCTGACGCTCGACGACAAATTCGACCCCAAGCTCACGCTGGCCAATGCCCACACCCTGATCGAGGAAAAAGGCGTGCTGGCGTTGTTCATGACCCGGGGCACCCCGCACACGGTCGGCATCATCCCGCTGCTGGACGAATTCGGCGTGCCACTGGTGGGGCCGTCAACCGGCGCCATGGTGCTGCACCAGCCGTTGAAAAAGAACATCTTCAACGTGCGCGCCCCCTACCAGCGTGAAGTGAAAAAGGCCATCGCCTACCTGAGCACGCTGGGCGTGCAGCGCATTGGCGTGGTGCACGTGGACGACACCTTTGGTGCCGATGCGTTGGCAGGCGCGCTTGAAGGGTTTGATGAAAACAAGCTCAAGGCACTGTTCGTTGAGAAATTCGACCGCGCGAAGCCCGATTTCAGCGCACTTGCACCGCGTGTTGCCAAGCAGAACCCGCAGGCCGTGCTGATTTTCGGCACCGGATCTGCCGTGGTGGACGGCATCAAGGCCTTGCGCGCGGCGGGGGTCACCGCGCAAATCATCACGCTCTCGAACAACGCCTCGGGCGGCTTCGTCAAGGCCCTGGGCGAGCAGTCGCGGGGGGTGGTCGTTTCACAGGTTTTCCCTTCGGAGCGCGCCGTCACCTACCCACTGGTGCGTGAAGCCACTGGACTTGCGCAAGAGGCCAAGATCACCCTGACGCCGGCCATGGTCGAGGGGTTCACCAATGCCAAGGTACTGGTCGAAGGCCTGCGCCGCGCCGGCCCCAACCCCACGCGTGCGCGCCTGCACGAGGCGCTGGAATCGTTCAAGAAGTTCGACCTCGGCGGCCTGACACTGAGCTACAGCCCGGACGACCACTCGGGCCTGGACTTTACCGACCTGTCGATCATCGGGCCTGATGGGTACTTTCGGCGCTGAGCATCCGGACCATCTTTACAAAAAATATTTTTTCCACGGCTTTTGGCGCCACCTGACGCCGCGCTGATGCCAGCCTTACGGTAGCTTGCGCCAAGCTGATGCCCCGCTGACAACTCAAGGGGAAACCCTGAGCTTGAATGTCATCAGACGGAATGCTCTGGCGGCAATGCGCACGATTTTCGTGCCGCTGTTTTGCGCCGCTTTTCAGAGCCAAAAATCCGTAAGAACTTGGTCAGGCGGCCTACTGAGAATCCGCCACCCTCCCGAACATTTCGGCACAGGCGTGGAGCAACTCAAGGAGACCCAATGACCGACCCGGTAATAGACAAGATCCAGCGCAATCCCAAATACGCGCTCCTCAAGCACAAACGCAACCGGCTGGGCGTCACGCTCACCATTCTGATGCTGGTCGTTTACTACGGCTACATCGCGTTGATTGCCTTTGACAAATCCTTTCTCGCGCAGCCCATCGGCGCCGGCGTGACCTCGCTGGGCATTCCCATCGGGCTGGCAGTGATCATCTTCACCATTGCCATCACAGGCATCTATGTGCGCCGCGCCAATGGCGAATTCGACGCACTGACCAAAGACATCCTGAAGGACGCCACGAAATGAACGCCCGCTTCACTTCCCGCGCGGCGCTGCTGGCGCTGCTGGCCCTGTCTGCCGCAGGCGCTGCGCAAGCCGCCGGCCCCGACCTGGGTGACGTCGCCAAGCAGGCGACGAACTGGACGGCGATCTCGATGTTCGCCGGCTTTGTGCTGCTCACGCTGTGGATCACCAAGTGGGCCGCGTCCAGGACCAAATCGGCGTCTGACTTCTATACCGCTGGCGGCGGTATCACGGGCTTCCAGAACGGCCTGGCGATTGCCGGCGACTACATGTCGGCCGCGTCGTTCCTGGGTATTTCCGCCGCCGTCATGGCCTCGGGCTACGACGGCCTGATCTACTCGATCGGCTTCCTGGTGGGCTGGCCCATCATCACCTTCCTGATGGCCGAACGCCTGCGCAACCTGGGCAAGTTCACCTTTGCCGACGTGGCCGGCTACCGCTTCCAGCAAGGCCCCATCCGCGCGTTCGCGGCTTCGGGCACACTGATCGTCGTGGCCTTCTACCTGATCGCGCAGATGGTTGGCGCCGGCCAGCTCATCAAGCTGCTGTTTGGCCTGGAGTACTGGATGGCCGTGGTCATCGTCGGCGTGCTGATGATGGTCTACGTGCTGTTTGGCGGCATGACCGCCACCACCTGGGTGCAGATCATCAAGGCCTGTTTGCTGCTGGCGGGCGTGACCTTCATGGCCTACATGGTGCTGGCCCAATACGGCTTCAGCCCCGAAGCGCTGTTCGCCAAGGGCGTGCAAGTACGCGCCGCCATCGCAGCCAACACCGGCAAAACACCTGAAGAGGCTGCGAAGGCAGGCCTGGCCATCATGGGCCCGGGCGGCTTCATCAAGGACCCGATCTCTGCCATCTCGTTCGGTATGGCACTGATGTTCGGCACGGCCGGCCTGCCGCACATCCTGATGCGCTTCTTCACCGTGCCCGATGCCAAGCAGGCGCGCAAGTCGGTGCTGTGGGCAACCACCTGGATTGGCTACTTCTACGTGCTGATCTTCATCATCGGCTTTGGCGCCATCACCCTGGTGCTGACCAACCCTGAAATGGCAGACGTGGCCAAGGGCATCATCCACGGCGGCGCCGGCACGGCCAACATGGCCGCGGTGCTGGTGGCCAAGACGGTGGGCGGTAACGTGTTCTACGGCTTCATCTCGGCTGTGGCATTTGCCACCATCCTGGCCGTGGTGGCCGGCCTGACGCTCTCGGGCGCCTCGGCCGTGTCGCACGACCTGTATGCCACGCTGGTCAAGAAGGGCAAGGCCGACAGCGCCTCTGAACTGCGTGTTTCGCGCATCACCACCGTGTGCCTGGGCATCGTGGCCGTGGTACTGGGCATTGTTTTCGAGAAGCAGAACATTGCCTTCATGGTGTCGCTGGCCTTTGCAGTGGCAGCCTCGGCCAACTTCCCGGTGCTGTTCCTGTCGGTGCTGTGGAAGAACTGCACCACGCGCGGCGCGGTGGTAGGCGGTTTCCTGGGGCTGATCTCGTCGGTGGGCCTGACCATCGTGTCGCCTTCGGTCTGGGAAGCCACACTGGGCCACCCGGCTGGCTCTGCCTGGTTCCCCTACACCTCGCCAGCCCTGTTCTCGATGGCCATCGGCTTCATCGGCATCTGGCTGTTCTCGATCACCGACAAGAGCGCCAACGCCGCCCGCGAGCGCGCCGCCTTCCCGGCGCAGCAAGTGCGTTCAGAAACCGGCCTGGGAGCTTCGGGCGCCTCAGGGCACTGAGCTGCACAAGACATCCCGCGGGCACACCACCCGCAGGCGCGGCCCAGAAACCCGCGCCTTTTTTTACCGGGCCTTGCGCCCGGTTTTTTTATGTCCGGATCAACCGGGCAAACCGCTCACCACCTGGGCCGGCGCCTCCCAGCCAGCGCCAAACCAGGCATCGCCTTCCAACCAGGCGCGCAGCATCGGCAGAGCATCGAGCCCCCAGAAGAGCTTGCCGTCCACGCCAAACGCCGGAACGCCAAACACACCCTGGGCCGCCGCCGCATCGGTATTGGCGCGCAGCAGCGCTTTCACGGCTGCACCTTGCGGCTCCATGTCCGGCTTCAACTGTGGCCCCAGCGCCTGCGCCAGCGCATCGAGCCGGGCCGGGTCGAGTGCGTCGTGGCCACCCACCCACACGTGGCGCAGCACCGTGCCCGCCACAAAGCGGTTGATGCTGCCATCCACCGAGCAGGCCAGCGCCTGGCGCAGCAAAGGCAAGGGGTTGAAGGGATGGCGCGCCGGCATCTGCAGCGGGATGCCCAGCGAGTGGCCGAGCCAGCTCACATGCCGGTAGGTCCAGTCGCGCTTCGGGGGAATGCCTGCCGGCCCCGGGTTGCCTTGCTGTTGCAGCAGCGCGCCCAGCAGCACCGGCCGGTACTCGACGCTGTAGCTCAGGCCTTCCAGTGCTTCAGGCAGGCGCTCGAAGGCCAGCCAGGCGTAGGGAGAAATGAAGTCGAGGTAGAAGGTGATGCGTTTCATGGCTGCTCCGTACTTTGGAGGCTGGCTGGCACGGGGGCGCCAGCCCGCTCAAGCAGCCGCACCCAGATGGCGCGGCGGGTGGCGTCGTCGGCCATGGACCAAGCGCGAATTTCGGCGATGCTGCGAAAACACCCCTCGCACAGGCTGCCGTCGGCCGACATGCGGCACACCGAGACGCAGGGCGACGGCACGACTTCGTCGGAATCCTGGTCAAAATAGCCCGCAGCGCTTAATGTGCTTGCGCGAGCAGCTATTGTCTCGATAGCATTCATGCGCGCTCCGGGGCCTCGGTGACATCGGCCAGTGGCGCGCCCGTCAGGCGCTCAAGATCGTGCGGCGACAGCGCAAACACGGCATGCGGATGGCCCGCTGCCGCCCACAGGGTGTCAAAACGCAGCAGCTCGCGGTCAATCAAGGTGACGCCCGGCTCCGCATGGGCAATGGGCGCCACGCCGCCAATGGAAAAACCAGTGCGCGCCTTGACGAAGGCGGCATCGGCCCGGCCCAGCGCCCCCACCAGCGCTTCGACCTTGGCCGCGTCCACGCGCCGGTCGCCCGAGGTGATGACCAGCACCGCCGCATCGTCCGCCACGCGCCGGAAAATGATGCTCTTGGCGACCTGGCCTACGGCAATGCCCAGCACCTCCGCTGCTTGCTGCGCGGTGCGGCAGGCGTCGTCCAGCATGCGCGGCACATGCGGGTGGCCGGCTGCCTGCAAGGCGCTGGCCACGCGCTGCACGCCACCCGGCAGCGCCTTCGGTTCGTTTCCGCCCATGCGATTCACCCGGCCCGCTTGTTGATCAGCGCCGTGGCCGCGCGGGAGTTGGGCTTGCGGCCCAGAAAGTCGCTGATGAACACGCCCGCATCGATCAATTTGTCCAGATCGATACCTGTCTCAATGCCCATGCCATGCAGCAGGTAGACCACATCTTCCGTGGCCACATTGCCCGTCGCCCCCTTGGCGTAGGGGCAACCGCCCAGACCCGCCACGGAGGACTGGAAGTTCCACACCCCCAGCTCCAGCGCGGCCAGCGTGTTGGCCAGCGCCTGGCCGTAGGTGTCGTGAAAGTGGCCCGAAACCTCGTCGATCGCGTAGTGCGTGAGCGTCGCCTCGATGGCGCGCTGCACCTTGCGCGGCGTGCCCACGCCAATGGTGTCGGCCACGTCCACGCGCTGCACGCCAATGCCCTTGAGCAGCCCCGCCAGGTAGGCCACGCGCTCGGGCGCAATCTCGCCCTCGTAGGGGCAGCCCACGGTGCAGCTCATGGCGCCGCGCACCGCAATGCCTGCAGCGCGGGCAGCCTCAACCACCGGCGCGAAGCGCTCGATGCTTTCGGCGATGCTGCAGTTGATGTTTTTCTGGCTGAAGGCCTCGCTGGCCGAGCCGAAGACGACGATTTCGTCGGGCTGGTCCAGCAATGCTGCTTCAAAGCCTTTGAGATTGGGGGTGAGCACCGAGTAGCGCACGCCCGCCTTCCGCTTGATGCCGCTCATCACCGCGTGGTTGTCGGCCATCTGCGGCACCCATTTGGGCGAGACGTAGCTGGTGACTTCGACCTCTTGCAGGCCCGCCGCTTGCAGGCGATGCACCAACTCGATCTTGACTTCGGCCGGGACGGGCGATTTCTCGTTCTGCAGGCCGTCGCGCGGGCCAACATCGATAAGTTTGACGAGGGAGGGAATAGTCATCACAAAACTCTCAACATAAAAGGTCAGGCGGCTCAATACCCCCGCACAGGGTCCACGATACCGGCAATCGCCTCGCCCCGCTCCAGCGCGACGATCTTGCCCACTATCTGAGCGATGCTCTCATCGCGCAGCGTACGTGCCGATGTGTGGGGCGTGAGCGTGATCCGCGGGTGGCTCCAGAATGGGTGGCCTGCGGGGAGCGGCTCGGTACGGAACACGTCGAGCGCAGCGCCTGCCAAGTGGCCGCTGTCCAGCAAGGCGATCAGATCGGCATCCACCAGATGCGCGCCACGCGCCACGTTGATGACATAGCCACCGGGCTGAAGACGCGACAGGGTCGCACGGTTCAGGATGTTTTCCGTCTCGGGCGTGAGTGGCAGCAGGTTCACCAGCACGCGGCTGGCGGCCAGGAAATCGCTCATGCCTTCGGCTCCACTAAAGGTGCACACACCGTCGATAGCCTTGGGCGAGCGGCTCCAGCCATGGACCGGGAAATCGAACTGCGCCAGCGCCCGGGCCACGCGCTCGCCCAACACGCCCAGCCCCATCACGCCCACCGGAAACTCCTGGCGCAGTCGCGGCTTGCGGAAGGCCCATTGGCCTGCGCGCATCGCCTCCTCATACTGGTCGAATTCGCGGAAATGGCGGATGACGGCATGGCAGACGTATTCGGCCATCTGCACGGCCATGCCCGCATCGTCCAGGCGCACCACCAAGGCCGTCGGCGGCAAGCGCAGCTTGAGCAGCGCATCCACGCCTGCGCCAATATTGAACAAGGCCTTCACCCCGGTCTGCTCGTCAAGAAACCGCTGGGGCGGCGCCCAGACCACGGCGTAGTCGGCAGCCGGTGCGCCGGGCTGCCAGACGCCGATGGCGGCTCCCGGCAGTGCCGCCCCCAGGCCTTCCAGCCAAGGCTCGGCCTTGGTACCGGTGCAGCAGAAGGTGATGTTCATGGCGGCAGACCGTACCGCAACGCCCTTCCCCCGGCTGTCACGCAGCCGTCAGCCTGAGCAGCTCGGCGCCCTCGGCCACCTGGTCGCCCGGCGCATAGAGCAGCTCGGCCACCACGCCGTCGGCAGGCGCGGCAATGGTGTGCTCCATTTTCATGGCTTCCATCACGGCCAGGGCCTGACCCCTGCTCACTTTGTCGCCGGCCTGCACGGCAAACGACACCACCTTGCCCGGCATGGGGGCCGTCAAGCGCCCGCCTTCGTCCTGGGCTTCGCCGGCATGGGCGAGCAGGTCGATGGCCACGATCTGCGTCGCGCCTTGCGGGGTGAAAACGTGGTCCGTTTCGCCCAGTGCGTACACGGTGGCCAGGGTGCGCTGGCCCGCGTACTGCAGGTCGATACCGCGCCCGGCGGGCGCGAACACCAGCAGGCCGGCGACGGCCTCAGCGCCCTCGCCCACGGTCAGGCGCAGCGCGCCATCGTGCAGATAGGCCAGGCTGGCCTTGGCATGTGCGCCGCCAAAATCGAACTCGAAGCGGCGCTCCACCAGGCCATGCGAGCGCCAGCCGTCGCGGCGGCTGAACGGGTCTGCGCCCTCGCTGGCGCGTTCGCGCAGCAGGGTTTGCGCCACGGCGGCAGCGGCGGCCAGGGGCAGGCCCACGCGCTCCTGCTTGAACAGCACGGCTTCCTCGCGCGGGATCAGGGCGGTGTCCAGGTTGGCTTGGGCAAACGAGTCGGTGCTGGCCACCCGGCGCAGGAACTGCACGTTGGTGGCCAGGCCGACGATGTGGGTCTGCGCCAGCGCTTCGTCAAGCCGCGCCAGCGCCTGCGCGCGCGTGTCGCCATGCACGATGAGCTTGGCCACCATGGAGTCGTAGAAGGGGCTGATGGCATCGCCCTGCCGCACGCCGGAATCAACCCGTACCGCGCCTCTTTCAAACGTTACGCACTGGGGCAGGCCGTACACATGGAGCGCGCCCGTGGCGGGCAGGAAGTTGTTGTCGGGGTTCTCGGCGCAGATGCGCGCCTCGATGGCGTGGCCGGTGATCTTGAGCTCGTCCTGCATGCACGGCAGCGCCTCGCCCGAGGCCACGCGCAGTTGCCACTCCACCAGATCCTGGCCGGTGATGGCTTCAGTCACCGGGTGCTCCACCTGCAGGCGCGTGTTCATCTCCATGAAGAAGAACTTCATCTGCTCGGGGTGCGCGTAGCCGCCGGGCTGCTCGACGATGAATTCCACCGTGCCCGCGCCCACGTAGTTCACTGCGCGCGCTGCCGCCACCGCGGCCTCGCCCATGCGTGCGCGGAGCTCGGGCGTCATGCCGGGCGCGGGGGCTTCCTCCAGCACCTTCTGGTGGCGCCGCTGCACCGAGCAATCGCGCTCGAACAGGTACACGTAGTTGCCCAGCGTGTCGCCAAACACCTGGATTTCGATGTGGCGCGGGCGCTGCACGTATTTTTCGATCAGCACCGCGTCGTCGCCAAAGCTGTTGATGGCTTCGCGCTTGCACGATGCCAGCGCGGCGGCAAAGTCCTCGGACTTGTCCACGGCGCGCATGCCTTTGCCGCCGCCGCCCGCACTGGCCTTGATGAGCACGGGGTAGCCAATGCGGTCGGCCTCGCGCTGCAGCAAGCCGGGGTCTTGGTCGGCGCCGTGGTAGCCGGGCACCAGCGGCACACCGGCCTTTTCCATCAACTGCTTGGATTCGGCCTTGAGGCCCATGGCCTTGATGGCGGACGCCGGCGGGCCGATGAAGACCAGGCCGGCCTTGGTGCAGGCCTGGGCGAACTCTTCGTTCTCGGAGAGGAAACCGTACCCGGGGTGAATGGCCTGCGCGCCCGTGGCCTCGGCTGCCTCGATGATGCGCTCCCAGCGCAGGTAGCTGTCCTTGGGCGCGCTGCCGCCGATGTGCACCGCTTCGTCGCAGACCGCCACATGCTTGGCATTGGCATCGGCGTCCGAATAGACGGCGACGGTTTTCACGCCCATGCGCTTGGCGGTTGCCGCCACCCGGCAGGCGATTTCACCGCGATTTGCAATCAGTATTTTTTTAAACATGGTCGTTCTCCGCGGTGCAATCGCCTGCGCACGCTGCGCGTGCCACGCAATTTGGCTTCGCCGCTGCGCCGCTTTGCGGCTGGTCACCGCGATTGGCAATCAGAATTTTCTTAAACATTCGGGTTCTCCACGACCGGCTGCGAGCCGCCAAAAAAGGATGAAAGGCGCCGTAAGACGGCGCGCAGGAACTTGAACAGCACCATCAGCAACAGCACCGACAGCACCACCATGGCCACCAACGCGAAGCCGAAGGCCACCGGGTGCTGGGTAGAGAGCCAGACCACGCCGACGACCAACCCGTCTTCAAACAACGAAACAAGACCATTAGAAAAAGGCTCCGGCGACGTATTGACGGCGGCGCGTGTGGTCATCTTGGTGGCCATGGACGTGGCAGCGAGCGATCCTCCCAGCAGGCCGGCGATGACACCCATCGTGGTGTTGTCGGCGCCGAACACTCCAGCGGCCAAAAGCGCGCCGCCGGGCACGCGGATGACGGTGTGGATGGCATCCCAGGTGCTATCAATCCATGGCACCTTGTCGGCAAAAAATTCGACCAGCATCAGGCAGCCCGCTACCGCCAGCACCAACGGGTTCTCCAGTACGTGCAGCCCCGTCGGCAGAGCCAGGGCGCCAATCGCACCCATCAGGCCGACAATGAAAACCACGGCGTAGAGGCGAAAACCACTGGCCCAGCCGAGCGCGGCCGCCAATGCCAGAAGACTCGGCATATCGAGTTTTTGCGTGGCCTGCGCCATGCCGCCCGCCACCACACGCGCGGTGCCGGCGTCCACGTGCAGGCCCACGGTGTGCAGCCACTGAACGATGTGCAGCCAGAGGACGTCCATGTCAGCTCTTTATGTGCCTGGTCCAGCAAGCCATGACGGTTTGCGCTTTTGCAGGAAGGACTGCACGCCCTCTTTGCCCTCGGCGCTGGCGCGAATATCGGCAATACCTTCGACCGTAACGGCGATGAGCTGAGCGTCGATCTGCTGCTGCGCGACGTCGATCACCAGACGTTTGCAGGCGCACACGGCGTTCGGGCTGGCGCTGGTGAGCGCCTTGAGCAGTTCGCCCACCTTGGCATCGAGCTGATCGGCCGCCACCACCTCGTGCACAAAACCGATGCGCAGCGCCTCCGCTGCGCCAAAGCGCTCTGCCGTCAGAAAGTAGCGGTGCGCGGCGCGCGCGCCCATGGCGCGGACCACGTAGGGGCTGATGGTGGCGGGGATCAGGCCAAGCTTGACTTCGCTCAGGCAAAAGCCTGCGCTGTCCACGCAGACGGCCATGTCGCACGCCGCCACCAGGCCCATGCCACCGGCATACACATCGCCCTGCACGCGGGCGACGGTCGGCTTGGGGCACTCGTAGATGACACGCAGCATTTCGGCCAGCTTGGCGGCGTCGGCCAGGTTTTCTTCGCGCGTGTAGTCGGCCATGCGCCGCATCCAGTTCAGATTGGCGCCGGCGCAAAACGCCGGGCCCTCGGCGGCCAGCACCACGGCGCGCACCTCGGCGCGGCGGCCCACCTCGGTGAAGGCAGCGGTGATGTCGGCAATCACTTCGTCGCTGAAGGCGTTGCGCACCTCGGGCTGGGTGAGCGTGATGCGGGCAACAGCGCCCTCGTAGGTGGTCTGCAGGTGGCTCATGGTGCGGTGGCTTCGGTTTGCAGGAAATAAACCAGATCAAGTTCCGGGCAAGGCTGGCCCAACGCGGTCAGCGCCGCGGTGATCTGGCCGCGGTGGTGCGTGCCGTGGTTGAACACGTGCGCCAGCGTGGCGGCAAAGGGCAACGATGCGGGCGTGCCACGCATGGTGGTGTAGTCCAGCGTGCCGGCAAAGCGTTGCTCGGGCCAACTGGCAATCAGCGGCGCCCAGCAGGTGGCGCCCGCCTGCAGGCGCTCCGCCAGCGCCACGCGACCGGGCTCGACCTCGGCGTCCAGCGCCACCTTGGGCGAGATACCTTCGGCAAAGCGGCGGAACCACAGCAGATGCTCACCCACCAGCAGGTGGTTGAGCGTGCCGTGGATGCTTTTGAAGAACAGCCCGACGTCGCGCCGGTAGGCGCCATCCGAAACAGCCGCCACCGACTCCAATAGACGCGCCGTGGCCCACACGTTATAGCGTGCGAGCGTCTGAAAGTGGGCGAGAGGATGCATGGCGACGCGTCGGCTCACATGCGGAACAAACCGAACTTCGTGTCTTCAATCGGTGCGTTGCGCGCAGCCGCCAGCCCCAGCGCCAGCACGCGGCGCGTGTCGGCCGGGTCGATCACGCCGTCGTCCCACAGGCGCGCCGTGGCGTAGTAGGGGTGGCCCTGGTCTTCGTACTGGCGGCGGATGGGGGCTTTGAAGGCTTCTTCTTCCTCGATGCTCCACTGGCCGCCCTTGAGCTCGATGCCGTCGCGCTTGACCGTTGCCAGCACGCCAGCGGCCTGGTCGCCGCCCATGACGCTGATGCGCGCGTTGGGCCACATCCACAAAAAGCGCGGCGAGAAGGCGCGGCCGCACATGCCGTAGTTGCCGGCGCCAAAGCTGCCGCCAATGATGATGGTGAATTTGGGCACGCTGGCCGTCGCCACGGCCGTGACCATCTTGGCGCCGTTGCGGGCGATGCCTTCGTTCTCGTACTTGCGGCCCACCATGAAGCCGGTGATGTTCTGCAAAAACACCAGCGGCACCTTGCGCTGGCAGCACAGCTCGATGAAGTGCGTGGCCTTGAGGGCGGACTCGGAAAACAAAATGCCGTTGTTGGCGATGATGCCGACCTGCATGCCCTCGATGCGCGCGAAACCCGTGACCACCGTGGTGCCGTAGCGCGCCTTGAATTCATCGAACTCGCTGCCGTCGACGATGCGGGCGATGATTTCGCGCACATCAAAGGGCTTGCGGGTGTCCACCGGAATCACGCCGTAGAGCTCTTTTGCTTCAAAAAGAGGAGCTACTGGCGCAGTGTCAGCAAGCGCTTGAGCCTTGTTTTTATTCAAATTCTTGACCGCCATGCGCGCCAGCTTGAGCGCGTGCAGGTCGTTCTGCGCCAGGTGGTCGGCCACGCCCGACAGGCGCGTGTGCACGTCGCCACCGCCCAGGTCTTCGGCCGTGACGACCTCGCCCGTGGCCGCCTTCACCAGCGGCGGGCCGCCCAGGAAGATGGTGCCCTGGTTCTTGACGATGATGGATTCATCGCTCATGGCCGGCACGTAGGCGCCGCCCGCCGTGCAAGACCCCATGACCACGGCGATCTGCGCGATGCCCTGCGCGCTCATGGTCGCCTGGTTGAAGAAGATGCGCCCGAAGTGGTCGCGGTCGGGGAAGACGTCGTCCTGGTTGGGCAGGTTGGCGCCGCCGGAATCCACAAGGTAAATACAGGGCAGATGGTTCTGCTGCGCGATCTCCTGCGCGCGCAGGTGCTTCTTGACGGTCAGCGGGTAGTAGGTGCCGCCCTTCACCGTGGCGTCGTTGCAGACCACCATGCAGTCGACCCCGCTGACGCGCCCGATGCCGGCAATCAGGCCCGCGCCGGGGGCTGCGTTGCCGTACATGTTGAGCGCGGCGAGTGGTGCGACCTCAAGAAACGGCGTACCGGGGTCCAGCAGCATCTGCACACGGTCACGCGGCAGCAGTTTGCCGCGCGCCAGGTGCTTGGCGCGGGCTGCCTCGCCGCCGCCTTCAAAAACCTTGGCGATCTGCGCGGCCAGGTCGTCCACCAGCGCACGCATGGCAGTGGCGTTGGTCTGGAAGTCGGCCGAGCGGGCGTTGAGTTGGGTGTTGAGTTTGGGCATGGGAATCCGGTGTAGGGGGTGGCGGCGCTGCAGGTCAGGCGGTTTTTTGCTCGGTCAGGCCCAGCGCCTCGATGGTGGCTTCGCGCATGCGGAATTTCTGGATCTTGCCGGTCACCGTCATGGGAAATTCGCTCACGAAACGGATGTAGCGCGGCACCTTGTAGTGCGCGATCTGGCCTTTGCAAAAGGCGCGGATGTCGTCCTCGGTCGGCGCGGTGCCGGGCTTGGCGATGATCCAGGCGCACAGCTCTTCGCCATAGCGCAGGTCGGGCACGCCGATGACCTGCACGTCCTGAATCTGGGGCATGCGGTACAGAAACTCTTCGATCTCGCGCGGGTACACGTTCTCGCCACCGCGGATCACCATGTCCTTGATGCGGCCGACGATGTTGACGTAGCCCTCGGCGTCCATGGTGGCGAGGTCGCCGGTGTGCATCCAGCCGTCGGCATCAATGGCTTCGCGCGTTTTTTCCTCGTCGCCCCAGTAGCCATGCATGACGGAATAGCCGCGCGTGCAGAACTCACCGCGCTCGCCCACGGGCACCACCGCGCCGGTCTCGGCATCGATGATCTTGATTTCGAGGTGCGGCTGCACCCGGCCCACGGTGGAGACGCGCTTCTCCAGCGGCGTGTCGGTGCTGCTCTGGCAGCTCACCGGACTGGTTTCGGTCATGCCGTAGGCAATGGTGATTTCGGACAGGTGCATGTCCCGCACCACGCGCTTCATCACCTCGGTCGGGCAGGGCGAGCCAGCCATGATGCCGGTGCGCAGCGTCGAGAGGTCAAACTCGGCAAAACGCGGGTGGTCCAGCTCGGCAATGAACATGGTGGGCACACCGTGCAGACCGGTGCATTTTTCGTCCTGCACCGCCTGCAGGACTGAGAGCGGCTCGAAGCCGTCGTTCGGGTAGACGATGGCAGCGCCGTGCGTAAAGCACGCGAGGTTCCCCAGCACCATGCCAAAGCAGTGGTACAGCGGCACGGGAATGCACAGCCGGTCGGCAGGGGTCAGCCGCATGCATTCGCCGATGAACAGGCCGTTGTTCAGAATGTTGCGGTGCGTCAGCGTCGCGCCCTTGGGGAACCCTGTGGTGCCGCTGGTGAACTGGATGTTGATCGGGTCGGTGGCCTTGAGCTTGCGCGCCACCTGGGCAATGCGCGGGTCCTCTGCATCGCCGCGCGCCAAAAAGTCAGAAAAGCGCAGCAGGCCGGGTTCATTGGCGCCCGAAGCAGGCTCCTTGCCGGGGGCGTCGATCCACACCACGGTCGAGAGATGCGGCAGGCGCTGGGCCACCAGCTCGCCCGGCTGGCCGTGCGCCCACTCGGGCGCCAGCTCGCGCAGCATGCCCAGGTAGTCGCTGGTCTTGAAGCGCGCCATGGTCACCAGCAGGCGGCAGCCCACCTTGTTGAGCGCGTATTCCACCTCGGCCGTGCGGTAAGCCGGGTTGATGTTGACCAGCACCAGCCCGACTTCGGCGGTAGCGAGCTGCATCAGCACCCATTCGGCGTTGTTGTGCGACCAGATGCCCACCCGGTCGCCCGGCACCAGGCCCTGGCGCAGCAGCGCGCTGGCGAGCTGGCGCGCCTCGCGCTGCAGCTCGGCATAGGTGTAGCGCTGCCCCTGGTGGCAGCTGACCAACGCCTCGTTGCCCGGCTGGCGCTGCACCATGGTGTTGAAGAAAGCGCCAATGGTCTGCTCGATCAGCGGCGGCTCGGTGGCGCCGGTGGCTTGGCTTTGGATCAGCGGGGAAGCGTTTTGGGGCTGCATCTGCGGTGTCTCCTTGTGCTGCGGGTCTGCGCTGCGCGGCCCACGAACCGTACAGGATAAAAGCGACGGCGCCACCTTGCTTGCCACAATGGTTGCAAATCGTGCCACGCACGCGGCACACTTGGGCAATGAGCACGCCAACCTCCACCGCCACCAACCCGGCACCCGCCAGCGCGCGCGCAGAAACCCCGGCGGCCTTCGTCCGCGCCATCGCGCACGCCTATGCGCTGCGCGGCCTCGACCCGGCGCAGGCCCTGGCCCAGGCGCAGATTGCGCCGGCCCTGCTGGCGCGCCCGGACGGCCGGATCACCGCCCTGCAGATGGAGCGTCTGTCCGAGGCCGCCATGCGCGAACTGGACGACGAGGCCCTGGGCTGGTTCAGCCGCCCCCTGCCCTGGGGCAGCTACGGCATGCTGGCACGCGCCTCCATCACCGCGCCGCACCTGGGCCTGGCGATGGCGCGCTGGTGCCGCCACCATGGCCTGCTGACGCAGGATGTGCGGCTGGAGTGGGCGGTGCAAGGCGACGTGGCCCACCTCACCCTGCACGAGGCACGCGACCTGGGCGCACTGCGCGAGTTCTGCCATGTCTCGCTGCTGCGCAATGCCCTGGGCGTGGCCTGCTGGCTGGTGGATTCGCGCATTCCGCTGCTGGACGCTGCCTTCGCCTTTGACGCTCCGCCCCATGCCGACGCCTACGCCGTGCTGTTCAGCGCCCCGGCGCGCTTTTCTGCTGCCCCGACCCACATCAGCTTCGACGCCCGCTACCTCGCCCTGCCCCTGCGCCGCGACGAGGCCGCGCTGCAGACCATGCTGGAGCGCGCCCTGCCCTTGACGGTGCTGCAGTACCGCCGCGACCGGCTGCTGCTGGCGCGCGTGCGCCAGATGCTGCGCAGCGACCCGCAAGCAGCCCACAACGCGGACGACCTGGCGGCCCGGCTGAACCTGTCCGCCCGCACCCTGCACCGGCAGTTGAAGGACGAGGGCACGTCACTGCAAACCCTCAAAGACACGGTACGCCGCGAGATCGCCACCGACCTGCTGCAGCGCAGCCAGCGCCCGATCAAGCAGGTGGCGCTGGCTGCGGGGTTTCAGAACGAGAAGAGTTTTATCCGCGCGTTCAAGGGGTGGACGGGGATGGCGCCGGGCGAGTGGCGTGGGCAGTAGCCTGGACGCAAAAATGCGCGCCAGGCACCCAGCCGGGGTCAGCCCACCGGCCCACACAGGTGCGGCAGCAACGCCATATCGGCAAAAATAGCGCTTGCCCCCGCCGCCCGCAGCGCCGCTGCGCTGCCGTGGCCGGCGCCTCCGGGCGCGTAGCCCCACACCGTGGCGCCTGCCGCCACGCCGGCGGTGACGCCGGTGACAGTGTCTTCCACCACCAGGCAGCGCGCCGGTGGCACGCCCAAGGCAGCAGCGGCGGCCAGGTACACGTCGGGCGCGGGCTTGGTGGCGGGCATTTCGTGGCCGCTGAACACATGGCCGCCGAACAGCTCGGCCAGCCCCACCTGGCGCAGCTGCATTTCCACCTTGAAGCGGTCGGCGCCCGAGGCGCAGGCGATGCGCCCGCCCAGCAGGCGGTGCAGCGCGCGCACCGCCTCCACCGCGCCGGCAATGGGCTGTAGGTGGCGCTCGATCTCGGCATTGCGGCGCGCGTAGAACGCGGCCATCCAGGCGTCGGTCAGCGGCTGGCCGGTGTGCGCCTCGATGCGCGCGGCTTCGCTGCGCACCGTTTTGCCGATGAAGGTGTCCATGCACGCTTCGGGCGAAATCGCCCAGCCGGCTTCGTTCAGCATGGCGCAGAGCACGCCGTTGGTGAGGGGCTCGCTGTCGACGAGAACGCCGTCGCAGTCGAACAGGATTGCTTCAAAATTCATAGCTGGTTGCGCAATAGGGATAAGCGCTGGAGGCGATTTTCATCTAAATTTTTGAAAGGGCGCGCCACACTCCTGCGGCTTGGCGATGGCAGGGGCGCCCAATAGTCCGACCCCACTGCCTGCGTCGCTACGCCAGCCCAGGCACCAGCCGGCAGGCGTGCCAGGCGGCCACCCATTCTTCGTTGGTGCGCTCGACCTGCACGGGGATGCGGCTGGCGGCGCTGGAGATGCAATCGGCGTTCCGGGCGTTGGCCTCAGCGTCGAGCGCCAGGCCCAGGTAGGCCAGCCCCGCGCACACGCGCTCGCGGATGGCGGCATTGTGCTCGCCGATGCCGGCGGTGAAAACCAGCATGTCGAGGCCGCCCAGCACGGCCACCAGGGCGCCGATCTCGCGCACGATGCGGCGCACGTACAGCGCCAGCGCGGCGGCTATGCGCGCGTTGCCGGCCTCTTGCGCCAGCAGCTCGCGCGGGTCGGACGACACACCGGAAAGTCCCAGCAAGCCGGAGCCGTGGTACAGCAGATGGCCAACTTCTTCCAGCGAGAGCTTTTCCATCTCCATCAGGTAGAGCACCGCGCCGGGGTCGAGTGCGCCGCAGCGCGTGCCCATCATCAGGCCGTCGAGGGCCGAGAAGCCCATGGTGGTGGCGACGCTTTTGAGGCCCTGCATGGCGCAGAGGCTGGCGCCGCTGCCCAGGTGCGCCACGATGGTGCGGCCACGTGCCGCATCGCCACAGCGCTCGGGCAGCGCTATCGACAGGTATTCATACGACAACCCGTGAAAGCCGTAGCGGCGCAGGCCGCGCTCCCAGGCGTCCCAGGACAGCGGCAGCATCTTTTCCACCTCGGGCAGCGTGTGGTGAAACGCCGTGTCAAAGCAGGCCACCTGCGGCAAGTCGGGCACCGTCTCCAGCAGTGCCGCGATGGCTTCGAGCGCAAAGGGCTGGTGCAGCGGCGCGAGCGGGATATAGCGCTTCAGGTCGGCCAGCACCTGTGCGTCCACGCGCACCGGGTCGAAGTACTTGGCGCCGCCATGCACCACACGGTGCGCCACGGCGGCCATGCGGTGCCCGCCCTGCGCCATGCGCGCCAGCACCCTGGCGTGGATGTGTTCCAGCGCGGCGTGGTAGGGCTGCGCGGCATCGAGCGCCACCGGGCCGGGCGTGGCACCGGTTTCGCCAAAGGTGGGGGTAGGACCGGTGATGCCGTCCACCTTGCCGTTCCACAAGGGCGTGCGGGGCAGCGGTCGAATGCTGGCGTCAAACAGGGCGAACTTGATGCTCGACGAGCCGCAGTTCAGGACCAGCACCAGATCGCTCACAGGGGCGCCTCCTGGTAGTGGTGCGCCAGCAGCACCGCCACGGCGCACGAAGCCAGCCGCGTATCGCGCGCGTCGGCGCGGCTGGTGAGCACGATGGGCACACGCGCGCCGAGCACGATGCCGGCCGAGGCTGCGCCGCCCAGAAATTCGAGCTGCTTGGCCAGCATATTGCCGCTTTCCAGGTCCGGCACCACCAGGATGTCGGCGCGGCCCGCCACTTCGGAGACGATGCCTTTGGTGCGCGCCGCGGCAATGGAGACGGCGTTGTCGAAGGCCAGCGGCCCGTCGAGCAGGGCGCCGGTGATCTGGCCGCGGTCGGCCATCTTGCACAGGGCGGCGGCGTCCAGCGTGGCGGGCATGGCGGCGTTCACCGTTTCCACGGCGGCCAGAATCGCCACGCGCGGCTGGGCCACGCCGATGGCGTGCGCCAGGTCAATGGCGTTGCGCACGATGTCGGCCTTGTCGGCCAGCGTGGGCGCAATGTTGATGGCCGCGTCGGTGATGATGAAGGGCCGCGGGTAGGCCGGCGTCTGCATCAGATAGCAGTGGCTGACGCGCCGCTTGGTGCGCAGCCCGCCTTGGCTTGCCACCACGGCGCCCATCAGCTCGTCGGTGTGCAGGCTGCCTTTCATCAGCGCCTGCACGCGGCCTTGCAGCACCAACTCGACCGCGCGGGCGGCTGCAGCGTGGCTGTGCGGCGTGTCTTCGATGGCCAGGCCGGAAATGTCCAGGCCACTCTCCCGCGCCGCCGCCTCGATGCGCGCGCGCGGGCCCACCAGCACCGGCTCGATCAGCCCTGCGGCACGGGCGTCGAGCACACCGCCCAGGCTGAGCGCATCGCACGGGTGCACGACCGCGACACAGAGTCTGCCCAGTGGACGCACATGCTCAAGCAGCTGCCGCATGCCGTCGTTGCCCACGCTGATGTGCACTTCGGGCAGCGTGGTGCGCAGGCGTTCAATGCGCTCGGTGGGGGCCAGCACCTCGGCCTCGCCGTCAAGCACCGTGGTGCCGTCCTGGTTCACACAGGTGCAGGCCAGTGTCAGGTGCTTTTTGGCTTCGTCGCGCGCGCTCACGGTCACGCTGACACGCAGCCGGTCGCCGATGCGCACGGGCGCGAGGAACTTGAGCGTTTGCCCGAGATAAATGGTGCCCGGCCCTGGCAGGCGCGTGCCCAGAACGGCCGATACCAGCGCGCCGCTCAGCATGCCTTGCGCAATGACCCCATGAAAGCGCGTGGAGGCGGCAAAGTCCGCATCCAGGTGCTGCGGGTTGGCGTCGCCGGAGAGCACCGCAAACAGTTCGATGTCCTCTTTGCTGAGCGTGCGCTCGATGCTGGCGCTGTCGCCCACGGCGATTTCGTCAAAGGTGCGGTTGCGCACGGTGGCCAGCGCCTGTGGCGGCGCACCGGGCAGCGCTAGGGATGGCGTGAGGGGCGATCCGGTATCGGGCATGACGCTCCAGAGAGATGAGAAGGCTGGGCGGCAGGAAGCCAGCCCCGTGGGGTGCAAGCCTAGCGCAACCGGTTGGGGCGATTCTTGCTGCGACGCTCATACATGGCATTATTGCTCCTGAATAAATAGCAATAAAAGCATATGAATAAAGCGCTAGGGAGCCTCTGCACGAATTGCGTGGCAAGTGGGCGCTGCGGATCGGGATGAGCTGCAAGGCGCAAACCGCAGCGATAGCCGTAGCTATCGCGAGGATTTGCAACGCTGCAGATCGCCCGAGGCCGCAGATGCACACGGCGCGACGATTCGTGCAGAGGCTCCCTAGAAAGCATTTTCATTCATTTTCTCGCCCGCTCATGCTGCGCCCCATCGACGTAAAACCAGTGCCCGCCTTCGCGCACAAAGCGGCTGGTTTCATGCAAGCGCACCGCCTGGCCCGCAACGCGGTAGCGGGCGACGAATTCCACCTCGGCATGGTCGGCATCGATCAGGCAGTGGCGCCGCACCTCCAGTCCCAGCCAGCGCGCACCGGGCTCGAAGTCGAGTTCTGCGGGCCGGGTGCTGGCGTGCCAGGTGGCCCGCAGCCACGCCGCATCTTCACGCACAAAGGCGCTGTAGCGCGAGCGCATGAGGCTCTCGGCATCGGGCGCTGGCGCATCGCCACCAAGCCAGCGCCCACAGCACTGGCCAAAGGCCAAGGGGCGCGCACGGGCATGCGGGTCAAGGCGGCCGCAGGGGCAAGGCGAAGCGGAGTCACGGGCAAGCAAGGTCATGGAAAGGGGCAGGTGGAGCAAGGCAGGCGCCCACGTAGACTTGGCGCCTTCAATGGTAGGAGTCTCGCATGTGGAATCTGTCTGTCCCCTGGTGGGAGTTTGTCGTGCGCGGCGTCGTGGTGTACATCTTCCTGCTCATTTTCCTGCGCGCCACCGGCAAGCGGCAAACGGGGCAATACGCCCCGTTTGACCTGGTGCTGCTCCTGATCCTGTCGAACGCGGTGCAGAACTCGATGAATGCGGGCGACAACTCGCTCATCGGCGGGTTGATTTCGGCCAGCACGCTGCTCTTTTGCCATGTGGTGCTGTCGCACCTGACCTTCCGCTTTCGCCGGCTCGAACGCCTGATCGACGGCCACGCCCGCGTGCTGGTGCAGGATGGCAAAGTGGACGAAGCGCTGATGGAGCGCGAGCGCATTTCCCCCGCCGACCTGGCCGCCGCCCTGCGTGCCGGGGGCTGCCTGCACGCCCACGAGGTGGCGCGTGCCACCATCGAAGTCAACGGGCAGATCACCGTGGTGCTGCGGCCCACGCAGCGCTCGTTGGACGCGACGTAGCCACGCTGCCGGCACAGCGCCCACCGGTCAGGGCCCGGTCAGCGCTGCTACAGCGTTTCCAGAAACGCCGCCACCGCCGCATTCACGGGCTCGGGGTGCGTGAGGTTGCTGGCGTGCCCGCCGCCGGGCACCACCACCATGCGCGCATGGGGCAAGGCGTCCGCCATGGCCTGCGCGCGCGCCAGATCGATCGCATGGTCCACCGAGCCGTGCACCACCAATGCCGGCACGGTGATGGCACCGAGCCGCTCGCTGATGTCGTCGCGGCTGCCCAGGGTGGTAAAGCACTGGATCAGGTTGGGCGCGGTCAACTGGCGCCACTTGGCTTGCCACACCGGCGCATCCGCCCAGTCCTCGCCCAGGATGGTGTGGGCCACCACCGCTGCGATTTCGTCCGACAGGCCGCCCTCCAGCCAGGCTTTCATCAGCGCTTCGTGGCCCACCATTTTCCGGGGGTCTTCCTGCAAGGCCTGGGTGTCGATGAGCACCAGCGCGCGCACCAGCTCGGGGTGCGTCAGCGCGCAGCGCAGCGAGAGGTAGCCGCCCTGCGACATGCCGGCCAGCACGGCGCGCTGCACGCCCAGGTGCGCCAGCAGCGCCGCCAGATCGTCGGCCGAGTCGTAGTAGGTGAACGGGTCGCAGCGCGCCGGATCGGCCGTCTGCCCGTGGCCGCGCTCGTCCCAGCTGATGCAGCGCCACTGGCCGCGCAGGGCCTGCACCTGCGGCGCAAACATGCTGCTGTCCATGAGCAGGCCGTGCGAAAAGACGATGACCGGGCCGTCGCCGCCGGTGTCTTCGTAGTACAGCTTCTGGCCATTGGCGTGCGCGAAGGGCATGGGTGCTCCTGTGAAAAATGGGAGCACCATCGTGGAACAAGGCCGCCGCCTGCACAACGGGCGCAACCCGCGCGAAGGCGCGTGCGAGTCACCCAGGTGTCAAGCAGCACGTGGCGCCACCGCCTCTGGCCAAGCTGGCAAGTTTCTTCAGATTTTTAGGTGTTTTGGCCGCTAGCGCTTCATGGATAAGCGCTACCAGCTATCAATACAAGAGCATCTCAGGCCAGTGCGCGCTGGATGATGATCTTCTGCACGTCGCTGGTGCCTTCGTAGATTTGGCACACGCGCACGTCGCGGTAGATGCGCTCCACCGGGAAGTCGTTCAGCACGCCGTAGCCACCCAGCGTCTGGATGGCGGCGCTGCAGACGCGCTCGGCCATTTCGCTGGCGAACAGCTTGGCCATGGCGGCTTCCTTCAGGCACGGCCGGCCAGCGTCGCGCAGGCTGGCGGCATGCCAGATGAGCTGGCGCGCGGCCTCGATCTGCGTGGCGCAGTCGGCCAGGCGAAAGCCCACGGCCTGGTGGTTGAAGATGGCGGTGCCGAAGCTCTCGCGCTCTTTGGCGTACTTCAAGGCAACTTCAAACGCACTGCGCGCCATGCCCAGGCTTTGCGCGGCGATGCCGATGCGCCCGCCCTCCAGGCCGCCGAGCGCAATCTTGTAGCCCTCGCCCTCCTGGCCGATGAGGTTTTGGGCCGGAATGCGGCAGTTCTCGAAACTGATTTGCGCCGTGTCGCTGCTGTGCTGGCCGAGCTTGTCTTCGAGCCGCGCCACCACGTAGCCGGGCGCGCTGGTGGGCACCAGGAAGGCGCTCATGCCCTTCTTGCCGGCACCCTTGTCGGTAACGGCCACCACGATGGCGACGTCGCCGTTCTTGCCGCTGGTGATGAACTGCTTGACGCCGTTAATGACGTATTCATCCCCCTGCCTGACCGCCGTGGTGCGCAGGCCCGAGGCGTCGGAGCCGACATGCGGCTCGGTGAGGCAGAAGGCGCCCAGCATCTCGCCGCGCGCCAACGGGGTGAGCCAGTCGCGCTGCTGCTGGGGGTTGCCGTAGCGCAGCAGGATGGCGTTGACCGGGCAGTTGGTGACCGAGATGACGGTGCTGGTGCCGCCATCGCCCGCGGCGATTTCTTCGAGCACCAGCGCCAGCGACAGGTAGTCGAGCCCCGCGCCGCCGAGTGCCTCGGGCACGCAAATGCCGTAGGCGCCAAGCGCCGCCAGGCCCTGGTGGGCGTCTTTGGGGAAGTGGTGCTCGCGGTCCCAGCGGGCGGCGTGGGGCCAGAGTTCGCTTTGGGCAAAGTCGCGCACCGCGTCGCGGATCATTTCCTGGTCTTGGGTCAGCAGCATGGGCTTGTCTCTAAGTGTTGGGGGTGAGAGTGTTTTACCAATGCGCGGCGCGGCGGCCGTCGTGGTGCAGCAACTGGCCCTGGTCGGCAGGCGCCAGGTTCGCCAGCGTGGCGAGCATGCCGCGCACGCTCTCCTCGGGCGTGAGCGGCGCGCCCGCGCCGCCCATATCGGTCTGCACCCAGCCGGGGTCGATGGTGACGAGGGTGGCGGCCGGGTAGTCGTGCTGGGCCGCCGCCACCGCCATGTTGAGCGCGGCCTTGCTGGTGCGGTACAGCCAGGCGTTGCTGGCGGGCACGCTGCCGATTTGCGACATGCCCGACGACATGAAGGCGAACACGCCGCCAGCGGCCTCTACCAGCGGCGCCACCTGCGGGATGGCCTGCATGGCGCCGAGCACATTGGTGTGCATGACGGCGTCGAAATCCTGCTGCGTGGGCGGCGTGGTGGCGCCCGGCCGGCGCATGACGCCGGCGACGTAGAACGCCAGATCGAGCCGCTCGCCGTCGAGCTGCCAGGCCAGCCCACTGGCGCTGGCCGGATCGGCCACGTCCACCGTCAGCACCTCGGCGCCCAGGGCTTGGAGCGCGGCGCGGGCGTCGGCGGTGCGCACCGTGGCGATGACGCGGCCACTGGCGGCCAGCAGTTGGCGCACCAGCTCCAGCCCCAGGCCACGCGAGGCGCCGATGACCAATGCCGTGCCCAACATTTTTTTAGTCAAATCGGCCTCCAGCGCTTATTCCTATTGCCCAAGGAGCTACGAAAACAGGAGTTTTTGAGTATCAGACCAGCTCGACCGCCATGGCCGTCGCCTCGCCGCCGCCAATGCACAGCGTGGCCAGGCCCTTGGTCTTGCCGTGCGCCTTGAGCGCGTACAGCAGCGTGACCAGAATGCGCGCGCCGCTGGCGCCGATCGGGTGGCCGAGCGCACAGGCGCCGCCGTTCACGTTGACTTTGTCGTGCGGCAGATCCAGCTCTTTCATCAGCGCCATGGGCACGACGGCAAAGGCTTCGTTGATTTCCCACAGATCCACGTCGCCGGCCGTCCAGCCCGCCTTGGCCAGCGCCTTTTGCGTGGCGCCCAGCGGGGCCGTGGCAAACCACTCGGGCTCCTGCGCGTGCGTGGCGTGGCTGACGATGCGCGCCAGCGGCTTGCAACCGAGTTGGTCGGCGGTGGACTGGCGCATCAGCACCAGGGCGGCGGCGCCGTCGTTGATCGACGAGCTGGAGGCGGCGGTGATGGTGCCGTCCTTCTTGAAAGCAGGCTTGAGCGTGGGGATTTTGTCGAGTTTGACCTTGCCAGGGCCTTCGTCCACCGACACCACCACTTCGCCCGCACGGGCCTTCACGGTGACGGGCGTGATCTCGGCGGCAAACGCGCCCGAGGCTGTGGCGGCCTTGGCGCGCTCGACGCTGGTGGTGGCAAAAGCATCCTGCTGCTGGCGCGTGAAGCTGTACTTGGCGGCGCAGTCTTCGCCAAAGGTGCCCATGGAGCGGCCAGGCTCGTAGGCGTCTTCCAGGCCGTCGAGCATCATGTGGTCAAAGATGCGGTCGTGTCCCAGGCGGTAGCCGCCGCGCGCCTTTTGCAGCAGGTAGGGGGCGTTGGTCATGCTCTCCATGCCGCCCGCCACCATGACGTCGTGCGTGCCGGCCAGCAGCATGTCGTGCGCAAACATCGCCGCCTTCATGCCCGAGCCGCACATCTTGCTGAGCGTCACGGCGCCGGCCTCCTTGGGCAAGCCGCCCTTGAATGCGGCCTGGCGCGCGGGCGCCTGGCCCTGGCCGGCCATCAGGCAGTTGCCAAACAGCACTTCGCCCACGGCAGACGGCGCAATGCCGGCGCGCTCAACAGCCGCCGCAATGGCAGCTCCGCCCAGGTCGTGCGCCGCGAGGCCGGAAAAATCGCCCTGGAAAGCGCCCATGGGGGTGCGCGCGGCGCCGACGATGACGATGGGGTCTTGGATGGATGAACGCATGGGAAACCTCCTTTGAATGGAAACGGGGGTGGGCAGATTCAATCGGCGTAGGCCTGGCCAAAGCGCCGTTTGGTGTCGTACGGGAACACGTCGTAGACATGGCCGGCCAGAATGCGCTCCTTGTGCGACTGCCAGAACTCGACGCCGAGCAGGTCGGCGTGGTGGCGCATGAAGACTTCACGCACGGCGTCGTTGCCAAGCAGGAAGGGGCCGAAGGTTTCGGGGAAAACGTCGTGCGGACGCACCGTGTACCAGACCTCGCCGCTCATTTCTTCTTCTTCGTTGCGCGGCTCGGGCACGCGGCGGAAGTTGCAGTCGGTGATGTATTCGATTTCGTCGTAGTCGTAGAACACGACCTTGCCGTTGCGCGTGACGCCAAAGTTCTTCCACAGCATGTCGCCGGGGAAGATGTTGGCCGCCACCAGGTCTTTGATGGCGTTGCCGTAGTCGATGACGCTGCGCTCCATCTGCTGCTGGGCGCGCTCGTCCTGCATGCCGGTGTCGAACGCCTCCTGCAGGTACATGTTGAGCGGAATCATGCGCCGCTCGATGTAGAGGTGCTTGATGATGACTTCCTGCTTGCCGTCGCCGTCACGGTCGCTGATTTCCAACTGGCTGGGGGCAAATTTTTGGATTTCGGCGATCAGTTCGTCCTCAAAGCGATCGCGCGGAAACGCCACCAGGCTGTATTCGAGCGTATCGGCCATGCGGCCCACGCGGTCGTGCTGTTTCACCAGCAGGTACTTGCCTTGAATCTGCTCGCGCGTGGTGTCTTTTTGCGGCGGGTAGTAGTCCTTGATGAGCTTGAAAACGAAGGGGAACGAGGGCAGGTCGAACACCAGCATCACCATGCCCTTGATGCCGGGCGCAATGCGCAGCTTGTCGGTGGAATGCTTGAGGTGATAAAGAAAGTCGCGGTAAAACAGCGTCTTGCCCTGCTTGGCCAGCCCAAGCGCGTTGTAGAGCTCGGCGCGGGGCTTTCTGGGCATGAGGCTGCGCAGAAACTGCACGTAGGCGCTGGGGATCTCCATATCCACCATGAAGTAGGCCCGCGCGAACGAAAAAAGCATTTGCAGGTCGTCTTCGCCAAACAGCGCGGCGTCGATATAGAGCTTGCCTTGTTCGTTGTGCAGAATGGGCAGCGCAAACGGCACTTCGTTGTAGCCGTTGATGATCTTGCCCACCAGGTAGGCGCCCTTGTTGCGGTAAAACAGGCTGGAGAGCACCTGAATCTGAAAGTTGGCGCGCAGCTTGACCTTGTGCAGGCGCAATTCAAGGGCGTGCACCACATGGCTCACGTCGGTGGTCACGTCGGCAAACTCGCGCTGCAGACCGTAATTTTCGAGAATCGTCACCAGCGTCTGGCGCAGGCTGTCTTTCGTTGGGTAGTAGGCGTAATAGGTGGGCCGGCCCTCGAATTCGTCGTTTTCGAGGTACTCCGTGCTCATCGCCGGGCGCACAAAGATGAAGTTGTTGTGAAAGTGCGTGCGGTGCAGGATCTTGGTGGTGACCGAGTTGAAGAACGTCTCGGCCAACTCGGGCTGGTGGTGCTCCACCAAGAGCCCGATGTAGTGCAGCTTGACTTCATGCCACAGCTCCATCGGCTGTTTGCCAGCAGCAAATTCCTTCTCCAGGCGGCGTACGCATTCCTTCACCCGCAAATCGTAGAACTCGATGCGCTCGCGCTGGGCGCGTTGCTGGTCGTGCCAGTCCGCCGTCTCGAAACGGTGCTTGGCACGGGCCGACTCGGTGCGAAACAGCCGGTAGTGGCGGTCAAAGCCATCGCGCATCGCCTTCGCGATGTTGTAGGCAATCGGGGATTCAAGGCGCTGTGGGAACATGGGACAAGCAGCAAGAGGTGGCATCGGGCGCAATTCTGCGCGGAGGCGCAGGGCGCCTTGCCAAACGCGTCAAGCCTCAGGCGCCATCGCACCCGGCGCCGGCACCTCGCGCCGGTCGGCAATCACACCCGCCACCGCAGCCCGGTAAAGCTCGTCGAGGCCGGAATTGCCGCTCACCGTGATGTGCAGGTCATGAATCAGGCCATCCTTGAGTCCATAACACCAGCCGTTGAGGGTGAGCTGCTGGCCGCGGGCCCAGGCATCCTGGATCACCGTGGTTTGTGCCACGTTGAGCACCTGCTCGATGACGTTGAGCTCGCAGAGCGCGTCATGCCGCCACTGCGGCGCCATGCCGGCCAGCAGATCGCGGTGGCGGTCGCGCACATCCTTGACGTGGCGAATCCAGTTGTCAGAAAGCCCGATGCGGAGGTCTTCGAGCGCGGCACCCACACCACCGCAGCCGTAATGGCCGACCACCATCAGATGCTCGACATGCAACTGATCGACAGCAAACTGGATGGTCGAGAGGCAGTTGAGGTCGGTGGGCACCACCACATTGGCAATGTTGCGATGCACAAAGACTTCGCCTGGTTCCAGGCCAGTGATCTGGTTGGCCGGTACGCGGCTGTCGGAGCAACCGATCCACATGTAGCGCGGCTTCTGCTGCGCCATGAGGTGCGTGAAAAATCCGGGGCGCTCACGCTCCATTTGGGCCGCCCAGGCGCGGTTGTGAACAAAGAGTTCTTGAATCGTGTCGGTGGTCATAGGGTGCCTTGGCGGACGAAGGTTGGATCAGCAGGTCTCTGCGAACAGCTCCCGGCCAATCAGCATACGGCGGATTTCGCTGGTGCCAGCGCCAATCTCATACAGCTTGGCGTCGCGCCACAGGCGGCCCAGCGGGTACTCGTTGATGTAGCCGTTGCCGCCAAAAATCTGAATCCCCTCGCCTGCCATCCAGGTGGCTTTCTCGGCACACCACAGAATGACACTGGCGCAGTCCTTGCGCACCTGGCGCACGTGTTCGGTGCCCAGCATGTCCAGATTTTTCGCCACGGTGTAGGCAAACGAGCGACCGGCCTGGAGCACGGTGTACATGTCGGCCACCTTGCCCTGGATAAGCTGGAACTCACCGATGCTCTGGCCAAACTGCTTGCGGTCGTGGGTGTAGGGAATCACGTTGTCCATGACGGACTGCATGATGCCCAGCGGCCCGCCGGTGAGCACCGCACGTTCGTAGTCGAGCCCGCTCATCAGCACCTTGGCGCCCATGTTGACGCCGCCGAGCACATGGTCGGCCGGCACTTCGACGTTCTGGAACACCAGTTCCCCCGTATGGCTGCCGCGCATGCCGAGCTTGTCGAGCTTTTGTGCAATCGAAAAGCCTTTCATGCCCTTCTCGATCAGGAAAGCGGTGACGCCACGTGCGCCAAGCTCGGGTTCGGTCTTGGCATAGACCACCAGCGTGTCGGCGTCGGGGCCGTTGGTGATCCACATCTTGTTGCCGTTGAGCAGGTAGTAGCCGCCCTTGTCCTCGGCCTTGAGCTTCATGCTGATCACGTCGGAACCTGCGCCGGGCTCGCTCATGGCCAGGGCACCGACATGCTCGCCACTGATCAGCTTGGGCAGGTACTTGGCCTTTTGCGCGGCGCTGCCATTGCGGTTGATCTGGTTGACGCACAGGTTGCTGTGCGCGCCGTAGGACAGCCCCACGGAAGCGCTGGCACGCGAGATTTCTTCCATCGCCACCATATGGGCCAGATAGCCGATGCCAGCGCCGCCAAGCTCTTCCGGCACGGTAATGCCGAGGACACCCAGATCGCCCATCTTGCGCCACAGATCCATGGGGAACTGGTCGCTGTGGTCGATTTCGGTGGCGCGCGGCGCAATCTCGGCCTGGGCAAAGTCACGGACCGCATCGCGCAGCGAATCGACTTCGTCGCCGAGCTGAAAGTTGAGGCCGGGCAGGTTCGCGGGAAGACTCATGGCTATCTCCTGTCTGAAATGAATGTCTGAAATGAAAGCGGGGGGAAGTGGCAGATTCAGCCCGAGACGCCTGCGCGCCCCTGCACGCACATCAGCGTGCAGCCCATGGTGGCGACAAGTTTTTCCTCTGCCCCAGAGATTGCGAAGGCGCGGCCCTCGCACACGGTAATGGTTCGCCCAGGCTTGAGGACCCGCCCTTCGACGCGAAAGCGGTCACCGCGCGCTGGGGCCAACAGATTGGTCTTGAACTCAATGGTCAGGACCGACGCATCTGGAGGCATCAGGCTGAAGGCCGCATAGCCGCAGGCCGAATCGAGTGCCGTCGAGAGCATGCCAGCGTGCACGAAACCATGCTGCTGCGTCAAGGCGGCGGCCCAATCGAAGACGATATCGACGGCACCCGGCGTGACCTGCTGCAGGCGCGCTCCCAAGGTCTGCATGGCGCCTTGAAGGGCAAAGCTCTGGTGCACCCGCTCGGAGAAACAGGGATCCTTGGGCTGGAGAACAGGGTGTGGCATCAAATTTTTTAATTGACGTTACGTAACGTCAATTATCCACGGATTTTGCCTGCACCTTCTTGAGCAGGTTACGCGCTTCCTTCTCGTGCGCTCGGACCTCGTCGAGGTTGGCCTGAAGATCGGTCATTTGGGCTTCCAGTTGCTGGCGATGCTGGGCGAGCACAGCGAGGAATTTCTCGAGCTGCACCCCGGTGTCCCGCGGACTGTCGTAGAGGTCAATGATCTCGCGTGCTTCGGTCAGCGACAGTCCAAGCCGCTTGGCGCGCAAGGTCAGCTTGAGGCGGGTTCGATCCCTGGCACTGTAGATGCGATTGCGGCCCGCAGGCCCGGTGCGCTCGGGCTGCAGCAAGCCCATGTCTTCGTAGAAGCGCATGGCCCGCGTCGTCAGATCAAATTCGCGTGCCAGGTCGCTGATGGTGTAAGTGGTTGCCATGGTTCGCAAGCATCGTTCCGGGTCGCGCGCTTGTCAGTACGCGCGTGCACCGGCCCGTAGAATCGTCCGTTTACTGTCATTTACGTTACGTTAACGTCAATGCTACCGCAAGAGGCCCCATGAATCACGCTGAATCGCGCTTGCGCTACCCCCTCGGTGAATCTCTGCCGGCTTCCGGTTGTGCGATCGACGTGGCGCCCGGTATCAAATGGATTCGCATGGGCCTGCCGTTTGCGCTGGACCATATCAACCTGTGGTTGCTGCGCGATACAGTCGATGGGCCACAAGGGCCGATCGAAGGCTGGACAGTGGTGGATTGCTGTGTCGACATCCCTGCCGCACGCGCCCAATGGGAAGCTGTTTTTGAGTCGGCGCTTGAAGGCCTGCCCATCGTGCGCGTGATCGCGACGCACATGCATCCCGATCACCTGGGCTTGGCGCACTGGCTCTGCGAGCGCTGGAACACACCGCTCTGGATCAGCGCCACCGACTATTACACGGCGCTGGCAGCGAGCACCGGAACCTTGTTCCCGAGCACCGAGTCTCTGAGCGATTTCTACCGTTCGCACGGTTTGTCTGACGCAGAGTTCCATGCACGCCTGAAAGATCGGGGCAGCTACTACCCGGCGCTGGTCCCGAAACTGCCCATGCATTTTCACCGGCTGATGGACGGCGATCGGATTCGCATCGGTGAACACCACTACGAATGCATTGTCGGCTATGGGCACGCGCCGGAACATATTGCACTGCACTGCGCAGCACGCGGCATCCTGATCAGCGGCGACATGGTGTTGCCGCGCATCTCCACCAACATCAGCGTGTTTGCGGGGGAGCCGGAAGCCGATCCGCTCAAGCTCTTCCTGACCTCACTCAAACGCTTTGACTCTCTTTCAGATTCAACGCTGGTGCTGCCTTCGCACGGCAAGCCATTCGTCGGACTGGCCGAGCGGCTCCAGCAGTTGCACGCACACCACCAAGACCATCTGGCGGTCGCACGCACCGCGTGCACAGAAAAGGCGCGATCCGCAGGCGAGCTACTTCCGAAACTCTTTCGGCGGGAGCTGGATACGCAGCAGCTGTCCTTCGCTCTGGGGGAAGCCTTGGCACACCTGCACCTGCTCTGGCACGAAGGCGTCGTCCATCGTGTTCGCGAGCCGGACGGCGTTTATCGATTCCGCACGACGTAAAGCTGGGCCCGGCCATCACGCAGTGCACTGCAAAGACTCAAGATCTGTCTCGCTCAGCCATCGCCACTGGCCAGGGGCGAGATCTGGAGGAAGCATGTAGCGTCCAATCGAGTGGCGATGCAGGCCTTCGACGCGGTTGCCAACGGCTGCCAGCATGCGCTTGACTTGGTGGTACTTGCCTTCCGTTAAGGTCAGATCGATGCAGAAACTATCGATCAGAACGCAGGCAGCAGCGCGCACGGGCTTGGGGTCATCATCGAGCACCACACCTTCAAGCAAACGCTCAATTTGCTGCTCAGTAACTTCATGCTTGGCAGTGACCCGATAAACCTTGGGGACATGCTTCTTCGGGGAACTCATGCGGTGAATGAATTGCCCATCGTCGCTCAATAGCAGCAATCCCGTAGTGTCCTGGTCCAGTCGCCCAACAGCCTGCACACCCTGGATCACGCCGCGAGCCGGTCGCTGACGCAGACAAGCCGGCAGCAGCGTGTACACGGAAGGGTAGCGCGACGGTTTTTGCGAGCACTCCGTGCTGTCGGGTTTGTGCAAAGCGATGTAGGCCTTTTCACAATATGGCCATTCGACGCCTTGGACGCGAAAGCGCAAGCCTTCTTCAAGCTTGCACTCAACCAAGGGATCGGTACATACCACCCAGGCGTTGCACTCAAGGCCGGCGACCAGTTCCACATACCCCTGCTGAATCAATCCAGCACAAACGCGGCGGGTTCCGAAACCCTGCGAATAGAGAACATCCTGTAGGTTCATTTAGGTATTCCTGGTGGGTGTCATTTTGTCAATAGCTCATCGAGCGTATATCCGCCAAAGGATAAATGCTGGGGCCGAGGTATCGCCTACACACAAGGGGCGAACGTACTTTCCGCTTCTGCAAAAGCGAAACCCCCTTGAACCTAGAGGATTCAAGGGGGTTTGGCAGGGCTGTAAGAGCCTGACGATGACCTACTTT